>JAICVC010000026.1 GCA_025935515.1 Sphingomonas sp. | reverse complement strand
CGCGTTGATCATCCCCGCGAAGTTCGTGTCCACCTCTTCCTTCGAGTAGCCGGCGATCTCGAACGCCTTGTACATGATGTCGGGGCGATGGTTCCGGATCGCTCCGGAGCTTAGCTCCACGCCGTTGCAGACGATGTCATATTGCCAGGCGAGGATTTCGAGCGGGTCCTTGCTCTCCAGCGCCTCCATCTCGCCTTGCGGCATCGAGAAAGGATTGTGGCTGAAGTCGATCTTCTGCTGCTCCTCATTATATTCGAACATCGGGAAATCGACGATCCAGCAGAAACGGAAGGCATCCTTCTCGAGTAGGTCCAACTGCTCCGCGACGCGCGTGCGGGCCAAACCGGCGAGCTTCGCCGCCTCCTCTTCCTTGCCCGCTGCGAAGAAGATGCCGTCATCGGGGCCGAGGCCCATCTCGTCGGCGAGGCGATTCATGCCCTCTCCGCCATGATTCTTCGCGATCGGACCGCCCCATTCGCCGCCCTTACGCGTCGCATATCCGAGGCCGGCAAAGCCCTCGCCCCGCGCCCATTCGTTCATGTCGTCGAAGAACTTGCGGCTCTTTTCGGCCGTGCCCGGCGCCGGCACCGCGCGAACCACGGCGCCCTTCTCCACAAGCCCGGCAAAGAGGCCGAACCCCGAACCTTTGAAATGCTGGCTGACATCGCTGATCAGCAGCGGGTTGCGAAGGTCAGGCTTGTCAGTACCGTATTTTAGAAGCGCTTCTTTATATGGGATGCGAGGATATTCGCCGGCGGGCGTTACCGTCTTGCCATTGGCAAACTCCTGGAAAACGCCCGACAGCACAGGCTCGATCGCATTGAACACGTCGTCCTGGGTGACGAAGCTCATCTCGAAGTCGAGCTGGTAGAATTCGCCGGGACTGCGGTCGGCACGAGCGTCCTCGTCGCGGAAGCAAGGCGCGATCTGGAAATAGCGGTCGAAGCCCGCGACCATGATCAGCTGCTTGAACATCTGCGGAGCCTGCGGGAGCGCGTAGAACTTGCCTGGGTGGACGCGGCTGGGGACGAGATAGTCGCGCGCACCTTCAGGAGAGCTCGCTGTCAGGATCGGCGTCTGGAACTCGGTGAAACCCTGGTCGATCATCCGCCGGCGGATCGATGCGATGACCGCCGAGCGCAGCATGATGTTGCCGTGAATCTGTTCGCGCCGAAGGTCGAGATAGCGGTATTTGAGCCGGATCTCCTCGGGATAGTCCTGCTCGCCGAATACCGGCATCGGCAGCTCGGCCGCAGCGGATTGGACCGTCACGTTGGCCGCGCGGACCTCGATCTCGCCAGTCGGCAGGTTCGGGTTCACGGTCTCCCTCGACCGAGCGACCACTTCTCCCTCAACGGTCACCACAGATTCGACGCGGATCTTGTCGAGCGTTTGGAACGCCGCCGAATCCGTGTCAGTGACGATCTGGGTGATGCCGTAATGGTCGCGCAGGTCGATGAAGAGCAAATGGCCGTGGTCGCGGCGCCGATGCACCCATCCCGATAGACGAACGGTTTCGCCGACGTTGCTGGCGCGAAGGTCGGCGCAGCTGTGGGTACGATAGGCGTGCATGATGAATCGGCTCTGCTTCAGCGAAAAATTGTGGAGAAAATCGCGCGCCGCGCTTCAATGGCGGAAACATTTTTGTCAACCCGCGAGCCCGCCGCTAAAGCGCGCCCAAGACTCATGCGTATCCATCCATTGATTACGAAGTCGGACGACCTCAAGGCTCTCGTCGACCGCCTCTCCGCCCAGCCTTTCATCGCCGTGGACACCGAGTTCATGCGCGAGAACACCTATTGGCCTGACCTCTGCCTGATCCAGGTCGCCAGCAGCGAGGAAGCCGCCGCGATCGATCCCAAGGGCGAGGTCGATCTGAAGCCCCTGCTCGACCTGTTCGTGAAGGACGAAGAGGTGTTGAAAGTCTTCCATGCCGGCGGGCAAGACTTGGAGATCATCCACAATTTGACCGGCAAGGTGCCGCACCCGCTGTTCGACACGCAGATCGCGGCGATGGCCCTCGGCCACGGCGAACAGATCGGTTATTCCAACCTCATCGAAAGCCTGCTCGGCCACAGCCTCGACAAGGGAGCTCGCTTCACGGATTGGGGCCGTCGCCCCCTGGACAAGCGCCAGATCGATTATGCGATCGCCGACGTCACGCATCTCGCCACAGTATTCCCGCGCATGGTTGAAAAATTGAAGAAGACCGGCCGCGGCGCCTGGCTCGACGAGGAGATGGAGCGGCTGGCCGACTCGTCGAGCTTCGCTTTCCCGCCCGAAGATGCGTGGAAGCGGCTGAAGCTGCCGAGCCGGAATCCCACGGTGCTGGGGCGGCTCAAGGCCCTCGCGGCGTGGCGCGAGACCGAGGCCCGCCAAAAGAATCTGCCGCGCGGCCGGATCATCAAGGACGACACGCTCAATGAAATCGTCCTCCATCCGCCTAAGGACCAGGACGACCTCGGCCGGGTCCGTGGCCTTTCCGCGGGCTGGCGAGCCAACGACATCGGCGCACGGCTGATGGGCGCCATTCAGACTTCAAAGCCGCTGGGCCCGGACGAAATGCCGGATCGCGAGCCAAGGCGACCGGGGCTGACCAAAGACGCGGCGCTGGTCAGCGACCTCTTGAAGCTCCTGTTGAAGATCCGCGCGAAGGAAACCGGGGTAGCGGCGCGGCTCATCGCTCGATCGGACGACCTGGAAGCGCTTGCCGCCGGAGTCCGCAAGAACCTCAATATTCTCTCGGGCTGGCGGTACGAGCAGTTCGGCAAGGACGCGCTGGACCTTGTCGAGGGCCGGCTCGCCTTCGGGATCGAGCACGGCAAGCTCAAGATGAGCCGGGTCGCGATCAAGGAAACCGTCGATGCCTAGGCTCGCCCTCCTGGCCCCCGCCATGCTCGCCGCGTGCGCGGCTCAGCAGCCGCCCATGCACGGAGAGGTGCCAGGGCGTGTTTGCCAAACCGGCGGCGTCGACCAGTTCATTGGCCAAGCCGGGACAAGCGCAACCGGCGCCTCAATCCTCCGCGTATCCCACGCGTCTATCCTGCGCTGGGCACCGCCTGGCGTAATGCTGACGATGGATTTCAGCCCGAGCCGGGTCACGGTCCGCCTCGGTCCGGACGGGAAAATCACCGCGATCAACTGCGGCTAGGCCGCTTCGCCGATCATCCGCGATTCGATCAGCGCGCGCCGGACGGTGGGCAAGGACAGGCGGGCACGCTCGGCAATTGCATATCGGTCGATCGCTTCGACCGCCCGTTCAGCAGTCCAATAATCACGATGAAGCCGCTCGCTCATGAAGCGAAGCGCGTCGGCCGGAATGTGCAGGCCGCGATCGGCAAAGTGGAGCTGGATCAAAGCCGCGAACAAGGCATCATCGGGGTGTTCGATATGGACGACGGGCGTAATTGCCAGCCGAGTGCGAAGGTCGGGCAGCCGCGGCGTCCAGTCTGGTGGCACTTCGTCAGCAACCATGATCAGAGGTCGGCCCGTGTCCTGGGCCTGGTTCCAGGCGTGGAACAGCTCTTCCTCGTCACGGCTGTCGGCTTCGTCGAACAAGCGGCCGCCGACGCGCTCGACAAAGGTCCGCGCCAACAGCGTTCGTCCAGAGCGCCGCGGCCCTGCAAGCACCGTCGCCTTGACCGGCCACAAGCTGAACTGCCGAAAATGTTCGAACGCCTTCCGATTGGCATCGGAGACGATGAACCGGCTATCGCCTTCGCTTTGCGGCCAGTCGAGCGGAAGCGCAATCTGGTCCGGGCCCTGCTTCACTGCTCGCCCGACGTCTGATTGCTGGTTGCCGTCTGGGCGGGCTGAACCGGCGGCGTCGAGGGTGGCTGCACGGGCGGCGGCGGAAGCGCCGGCGGCTTATCGGCGTCGGAACGGATCTTGACTACGCTCCCGGCAGCTTCGACCACCCAGCCACGGGCGGAGAGCGCCGCGGCAAGCTGCGAAATGTCGCCTTTGTAAGTGACCAGGATGTAGCTCGTGCCGCCCGGATTGATCTGCTGCGGGGTCGCCGATTCCACGGCGGCCATCGTGCGCAGGTGGGCCATTGCAAAGTTGTAGAAATTCACATTCTTGCCGCTGACCTGGATCTGGAACGAATTAACCAGATTGACCGTCACAGGCTTTGCCTCGGGCAACGTCGGGAATACCGGGGGCGGCGGCAGATTGAGGGATGGATCACGAGTCAGCCGGCCGGCCGCCAGCGCATTTGCATAGAGCTAATCCATCCGCTGCGCGCCTTGCGCCATCATCGCGGCGATGCCATCGCTGTTTTGCGCAATCAGCGTGAAGCCGCCGACGATTTCATTGTCGGGGCCGTGGCGCGCGATGAACCGCGCTCGGGCCGGACCGCCCGGATAAAGCCGCTGCAGCTGCACCTCGGCGATCAGGATGTCGGTTGCCCCGTACATGTCGATGAGATTGCGCCACCACCCCCGCCCCGGCCGCCTCGTCTGCGCGGCATTCACCAGCAACGGGTCCGCCCCCATGCCGCTGACGCGCACGTAGTCGATCGGGCTCTGCGAAGTGCGGAACTGGGCCCAGGCCCGTTGCCACGCATTGCGAAGCTCGACACTGGTCGCAGTCCCCCCGGACACCATCACCGGGATCAGCAGCATCGGCGACGAGCGTTGGGTCTGCCCACCTTCGACGCCGAGGAATTGCGCCGACCGCGCCCGATCGAACAGCACGCCCAGGTCGGCGATATAGCGACGGGGGCCGATCTGCTCCCGCTCGACGTTGATCGAGCTCACGATCTGGTCGAGCGTGCCATCGGGGAGGTTCGGCGCTTGGCTGATCGGAAGGTTGTGCATCTTCGCCCACAACGCCTTGAAGCCTTGCCGCTGCGCGATCCGCCAGCCGGCATAGCGCGCGCTCTGCGCGTCGGCGCCGCCGACATCGACGTGAATGCCGCCAATCTCCAGCGTGTTCGAGCTGTCGAGCGGAAGGATGCCGCGATCGCCCGACTCCAGCTGCGCGTAGAGGCCCCCGGCGAGGCCAGCAACGGCAAGGAGCAGCAGGACAGGGACGGCAAGGCGGCGGCGCAGCATTCGCGGCGTCTTTTGGCGACAACGGCGTGGAAATCCAAGCGGCTTGTCTCTAGTGCCCGCGGGCAATGAGCCAGAAGCCGCTGACCTATGCCGATGCCGGGGTGTCGATCGAAGCCGGAAATGCGTTGGTCAAGACGATCGGCCCGCTGGCGCGCTCGACCGCGCGCCCGGGCGCCGAGGCCGAGCTTGGCGGGTTCGGGGGCTTCTTCGATCTCAGGGCCGCAGGCTACTCCGACCCGCTGCTCGTCGCCGCCAACGACGGCGTCGGCACCAAGCTCAAACTGGCGATCGAGACCAAACGGCACGACGGGGTTGGCATCGACCTCGTTGCGATGTGCGCCAACGACCTCATCGTGCAGGGCGCCGAGCCTTTGTTTTTCCTGGATTATTACGCTTGCGCGAAGCTCGACAACGAGGTCGCGGCCGCAGTCGTCGCCTCAATCGCCGAGGGCTGCCGCCAGGCCGGCTGCGCGTTGATCGGGGGCGAGACTGCCGAGATGCCAGGCATGTATGCCGCCGGCGACTACGACCTCGCCGGCTTTTGCGTCGGCGCAGTTGAGCGCGACCGCGTGCTCACCGGCGCGGAGATTTCGCCTGGCAATGTCATTCTCGGCCTGGCCAGCTCCGGCGTGCATAGCAACGGCTTCTCGCTCGTCCGACGGATCATTACCGAACAACAGTGGAAACTCGATGCCGGTTTTCCCAACCTCGAGGGTTTGACTCTCGGCGAGGCATTGCTGGAGCCGACGAAGATTTACGTGCGCTCGCTGCTTCCGCTCGTTCAGGAGCGACGGATCAAGGGCCTGGCGCACATAACGGGCGGCGGACTTCTCGAGAACATTCCGAGGGTTCTGCCTAAAAACTGCCACGCAATGATAGATACCGCGCGCTGGCACTTGCCCCCGGTCTTCGCGCTGCTTCAGGAAGGTGGACGCCTTGCGCCCGAGGAAATGGCGCGCACGTTCAATTGCGGCGTCGGCATGGCCGTGATCGTCTCGCCGGAACGAGCAGACGCGGTTTCGACCGCCCTCGAAGGCGCTGGTGAAACCGTGCTCGAGATCGGCCGGATCGAGGAAGGACAGCGCGGCTGCACCGTCCACGGCCAGGCGGGCTGGAATTCACCGCAAGGATGGTCCGCCACCCACCATGCGTGACCCGAAGCGTGTTGGAATCCTGATTTCGGGCCGCGGCAGCAACATGCGGGCGCTGGTCGAAAAAGCCAGCGGTTATGAGATCGCGCTCGTTGCGTCGAACAAGTCTGACGCGGCGGGCCTGAAATGGGCGCGGGCGCGCGGAGTCGAGACCTGGTCCCTTGAGAGCAAGGGCGTCGGCAAGGAAGATTATGACCGGCTGCTCAGCAAAGCGCTGGAAGAGCGTAGCATCGGCACCGTCGCGCTTGCCGGCTTCATGCGCATCCTCTCCCCCTGGTTCGTCGAGGAATGGCGCGGCCGGATCGTGAATATCCACCCTTCCCTGCTGCCCAAGTATCGCGGGCTCGATACTCACGCCCGGGCAATCGAGGCGCGCGATGCGCTTAGCGGCTGCTCGGTCCATATCGTGACCGAGGAGCTCGACGCCGGCGAGGTGCTCGGACAGGCCGAGGTTGCCATCGAACCGGGCGATACGCCGCAAAGTCTCGAGGAACGGGTGCTAGCCGCGGAACACGAGCTATATCCGCGGGTATTGAGCAAATTCGCGAACCGATGACCGACCCACTCGAGAAAGTCCGCCAAGCGGCGCTGGATCTACCCGAAAGCGAGGAGCGTCTCTCTCACGGCCAGCCGACCTTCTTCGTTGCCGGCAAGCAGTTCGCGCAATTCCGCGGCAATCATCACGGAGATGGCAAGACTGTGGTCTGCGTTCGGGTCAGCAGCCTTGATGAGCAAGCGATGCTGCTCGAGGCGGACCCCGAGACCTACTCGAGGCCGGCCTATATGCCGAGCTGGCTATCGATCAACGTCGCAGGCGATGACGTCGACTGGGACCATGTCGCCGACCGGATCGCGACAAGTTGGGAGCTTGCGGCGCCGCGACGGCTGTTGGAAGCTGGCGGGCGATGACCGACGAAAGGACCCGCCGACGCTGGATCAACCTGGGCGAAATCATCGCGCTGGCGGCGCTTGTGGTCTCGGCTCTCGGCGTCT
This sequence comes from Sphingomonas sp., assembly GCA_025935515.1. Classification (GTDB taxonomy): domain Bacteria; phylum Pseudomonadota; class Alphaproteobacteria; order Sphingomonadales; family Sphingomonadaceae; genus Sphingomicrobium. Next base: position 11,387 of record JAICVC010000026.1, on the reverse strand, counting down.
GGATCGCGTGGAAGAGCAGCAGCGAGGACAAACCGACACGAATCGTCGAGCAGAAGTCCGCCGTGCCGTTGGCGCTACGCGGCACGGTCGATGGTGACGGGCGGATGCTCACAATTGCTCCGGCCGATCCCTCGCATGCGCTCGAGTCGCTCAAGCTGACCATAAACGGTGCTGAACCGATCGAAGTCGGCAGCGACGGGCGCTTCTCGGCCAGCGACGTCGAACCGGCACTCAAGGGCCGCGAGAAGGAGGCGAAGGACGTGACGCACAGCGTGCCCGTCCGCGTCGAGGCGCGCTACGTCGAAGGCGGTGCTGATCGCCGCGGGGGAGGCGCTTATGTGCTTCGCTACAAATGGGAGGGCGGCGGCCTGTTCGGCGGCCGCTCGCTCCGGCTGGTGGGACTAAGCCGCTAGCCGACGATTTCTTCCGGCTTAAAGAAGAAGTCGATTTCGATCCTGGCGTTTTCGTCGCTGTCCGACCCATGGACCGAATTGGCCTCGATCGATTCCGCATAGGCCTTGCGGATCGTGCCCTCGTCGGCCTGCGCGGGATTGGTCGCGCCCATTACCTCGCGGTTACGCAGCACGGCATTTTCGCCCTCCAGGACCTGAACGACGACCGGACCCGAGGTCATGAAGGTACAGAGGTCATTGAAGAAGGGCCGCTCCTTGTGAACGGCGTAAAAGCCCTCGGCCTGGTCGCGGGTCATGCGGATGCGCCGCGAAGCGATGACGCGCAGGCCGGCTTCCTCCAGCATCTTGGTAACGGCGCCGGTGAGGTTACGGCGCGTGGCGTCGGGCTTGATGATCGAAAAGGTGCGCGTCACGGCCATGACCGGGCGGTCTCCTGCTCTTGGATTGACTTGGATTTGGTGCGCCGCCTAGCCGCGCGGCGCCGATGCGGCAAGCCTCATGCCTTGTGGACCCACTTGCCCCCTTCATGGGCGCAGTACCGCCGCTCGATTCCTTCCCTGCCCGCAAGCAGCTTCCACGCGAGCCGGGCGCCGTCCAGGGTCGCATCGTCGAACAAATAGAAGCTGCGTTCATAAGTCAGCGCGGCCTCGCGCCATGTCCCGTCAGCAATGAGCATGTTGCGCGCCTGGTTGGGGGCGTCGGGACTGGTCGACAGCAGGATCGGCTGGCGCGCGTCGTCGGTGCCGCCGGCGAGCCCATGCGGCAGGAAGCCGGCCGCCGCCTGGTTCCACAGGACCCGGTCGAGCTTGACGAGATACGCTTCGTCTTCGGCGACGATCAGCAATCGCCCGTCACGGTCGAGCACCTTCTCCGCAATGCTTGCAATCACCTGCTCGGCAGGAATGTTCGCCAGCTGATAGAAGTCGACCTGCATGGGTTGTCATTGCGAGGAGCGAAGCGACGAAGCAATCCAGTTCGCGGTGCTGGATCGCTTCGCTACGCTCGCGATGACGTCAGGCTTCCAGCACGTCCGCGACATATTGGTCGAGCAGGCGTACCCCGAAGCCCGTCGCGCCTTTTTCATAGGTCGTGCCGGCCTTGTCGGCCCATGCCTTGCCGGCCATGTCGACATGCGCCCATTTGACGCCATTCTCGATGAATCGCTGGATGAATTGCGCGGCGGTGATCGAGCCGCCTTCACGCGGTCCGACGTTCTTCATGTCGGCGATCGGTGAATCGATCAGACGGTCGAACGGCTCCGCCAGCGGCATCCGCCACAGCTTGTCTCCGGATTCATCGCCCGCGGCCTGGAGCCTGCCGGCCAGGTCGTCATTGTTCGAGAACAAGCCGGCCCATTCGTGACCGAGGCTGATGAGTATCGCACCGGTCAGCGTCGCCAGGTCGATGATCGTCGATGGTGTGAAGTTGCGCTGGACGTAGGTGACCGCGTCGGCGAGGACCAGGCGGCCTTCCGCGTCGGTATTGATCACCTCAACCGTCTGGCCGGACATGGTCGTGACGACGTCGCCGGGGCGCTGTGCATTGCCGCCGGGCATGTTCTCGACGAGGCCGCAGATGCCGACGATGTTGGCTTTGGCCTTGCGTAGGGCAAGGGCCTTGAGCGCACCGGCGACAGCCCCGGCGCCCCCCATGTCCCACTTCATTGCTTCCATGCCGGCGGCCGGCTTGATCGAGATGCCGCCGGTGTCGAAGGTCACGCCCTTGCCGACGAACGCAGTCGGTGGCGCGCCCTTGCCGCCGCCATTCCACTTAAGGACCAGCAAGCGCGCTTCGCGCACCGAGCCCTGGGCGACGCCGAGCAGCGCGCCCATCCCAAGCTTGTCCATCGCCGCGCGGTCGAGCACCTCGAGCTCGAGCCCGCTGCCTTTGACCGATGCCTTGACGCGCTCGACGAACGTCTCGGGATAGATGATGTTGGCCGGTTCGGTGACCAGTTCGCGGGTGAGGGAAACACCCTCGACGACGGGCGCCCAGCGTTGCTCGTAGCGTTTGGCCGCGCCGCCATTGCCCCCGACAATGACGATGTCCTCAAGGGTCGCCTTCTGGTTGTCCTTGAGCTTGGTCCGGTAACGGTCGTAGCGCCACGCTCGCAGCACCGCGCCGAGTGCAACCCTCGCGGCGGCATCGGCATCGTAGCCAAGGCCGCTGAGATCAATGACGCCTCTCTTCTCGCCCGACATCTGCAGCTTGGAAACCGCCGTCCCGCCGAGCTTCTCGGCAGCCTCGATCGGGGACACGCCCATGCCCGTGCCGACCACCAGCAGGCGGCGGACGCTCCCGTTGTCGTCAATGAACTGTTCCGACGTGTTCGTTGCATCGCCTTCGAACCGCTGGCGATCGAGCGCGACTGCAATCGCCCGCTGCGATGCGCCGAGCGCGCTCAATGTCGACCGGTCCTTGCCGGCGACGGGCAGCACCAGCGCGTAGTCGCCGGCGGGCCGGCTGTCGGCGAAACGAATCTGCATTCAGGGTAATCCTTACGAAGGCGAACGTCCGCCGCGCCCTTTAGGATGCAAGTCAAAGCTTGGCAAAGGAGCGGCGGGCGTGGCCGCCGGCAATTGTCGGCGCCGCGCTGAGGTGCGATAGGCCGGGCCGGAAGTTGACCATCGAGGGCTGGGGCGGACAAGCGTTGCGGACGAAATTGGTCTGGTGGTCGGCGCTTCCCCTGGTCCTGTCGCTTCCCGTGGCGACCGGCGCCCAGCCGGTTGTCGCCACACCGGCGCCCGCTTCCAGCGAAGACCAGATCGTCGGCTTCAGCGCCGACCAGGTGACTTACGACAGCGACGCCGACATCGTGACCGCCAGCGGAGACGTGCGGATGAACCGCGAGGGCAATTACCTCGCCGCGGACCAGGTGGTCTGGGACCGCAAGTCGGGTCAGGTCCACGCCAGGGGCAACGTCGTCCTCTCGACGCCCGAAGGCGACAAGCTGGTCGGCGACAATGTCCAGCTCACCGACAGCATGCGCGATGGCACGGTCGACAATCTGACGGTCGCGCTCGAAAGCGGCGGCCGGCTCGCCGCCAGACACGGCTCACGGGCCAATGGCGTCCTGACTTTGTCGAACGCGATCTACACACCCTGCCCGGTCACGACCGAAAGCGGCTGCCCGAAGCGCCCGAGCTGGGCGATCACCGCGGCGCGTGTGATCAATGATCCAAACAGCAACCGAATCCGCTTCGAAGGCGGCAGGATGCAGCTGTTCGGCCTCAATATCCCGCTGCTCCCAGTCTTCAACATCACTCGTGGGGGCGAAGGCGCGACGGGTTTCCTGGTCCCCGATTTCTCGGTTTCGAGCCGCAACGGCTTCGAAGTCGCAGTCCCCTACCACATACAGATCGGACCCAACCGCGACGCGACGATTACGCCGCACCTCTACACTGGCGTCCTGCCGGCGATCGAGCTCAAGTATCGGCAGCTCAACCGCCTCGGTGCTTTCCAGATCGGCGGGTTCCTGACCTACGGCAAGGTCGACCGCGTTGATCCGACCTCGACCGGTCCGCAGCGGCGCCGGCTTCGCGGTTATTTCGACGCCAACGGCCGCTGGCAGCTCAGCCCCGAATGGAGCATCACCGGGTCGCTTCGCGCTGCGACCGACAAGACGGTCACCCGCCGTTACGACCTCACCAACGACGACCGGCTGCGCAACGTCGTCAACGCCGAGCGGATCACGCCGGACAGCTACATTTCCATCGCCGGTTGGGCATTCCAGGGCCTGCGCGTCGATGACCGCCAGAAGGAAATTCCGATCGCTCTTCCAGCGATCGACGCGCGCTTCCGTCTCGGGGAGATCGCCGGAGGCAATGTCCAGGTCCAGGCGAACAGCCTGGCGATCCTCCGCATCGACGGCCAGGACACGCAGCGCGCTTTTGCAAGCGTGCAGTGGGATTTGCGCCGGGTGACGCCGTGGGGCCAGGTGGTTGATTTCACCGCCTATGGGCGCGGCGATGTCTATCATACCGACGAGGCCGGCGAGACCAGCGTCGTCGTCTATCGCGGCACCAACGGCTGGCATGCCCGGGCGATCGGAGCGCTCGCAGCCGACATCCGCTGGCCGTTCATCGGCCCGTTGTTGGGGGGCGTCCAGCGGCTCGTGCCGCGCGTCCAGTTCGTTCTCACGCCGCCGACCCCGAATATGGACATCCCGAACGAAGACGCGCGTTCGGTCGACCTCGAGGACAGCAACCTGTTCGCGCTGAACCGCTTCCCCGGCTATGACCGCTGGGAAGATTCGTCGCGCGTCACCTACGGCTTCGACTGGTCGCTCGAGCGCAAGAACCTGTCGGTCGAGAGCACCATCGGCCAAAGCTACCAGTTCAGCCGCCGGCCCAGCATTTTCCCTGAAGGTACGGGGCTTAACGGCCGAATTTCCGACATCGTCGGAAGAACGCGGATCCGTTACGGGCGGTTTATCGACATCACTCATCGCTACCGGCTGGACAAGAACAACCTCGCGGTCCGGCGCAACGAGATCGACCTGACCGTGGGCACGGCCCAGACCTATGCCCAGATCGGCTATCTGAAGCTCAACCGGAACATCGACCCGACCATCGAGGACTTGCGCGACAAGGAGGAAATCCGGGTCGCCGCGCGCATCAAGTTTCGGCGTTACTGGTCCATCTTCGGCGCAAGCGTCATCGACCTCACCGACAAGAACGAGGATCCGCTGTCGCTCGCGGACGGCTGGGAGCCGGTGCGCAATCGTCTCGGAATCGAATATGAGGATGAATGCCTGCAGCTTGGCGTCACGTGGCGCCGCGACTATGAGCGCATCGGCGCTTTCCGAAAGGGGAGCACGTTCGCCATTCACTTGGCTTTCAAGGGGGTGAGCCGCTAAGCCTGCGTTCAGCGGGCTCGCGGCAATGGCAAATCACGGGAATTAAGGGAAAATCCGAACGTGGCAGCAGGTTTTCGAGTGAGTAAGACGCGCGTGTTGGTCGCGGCAGGCGCGGTGGGGATCGCGGCCGCATCCGCTGCCATAGCCCAGGAAGGCGCCCAGCCGGCGGCGGAGCAGCCCCCGGTCAACAGCAGCCAGTCGCTGCGTCTGCCGCAAAATCCGCAAGTGTTCGGCACCGCCATGCCGTCGGTCGTCAAGGCGACGGCGATCGTCAACGGTGACGTGATCACTCAAACCGACATCGAACAACGCCTCCAGCTCCTCGCCATTGCCAACGGCGGGCAAATCGCGCCGGAGGAGCGCCAGCGCCTCAGTGAGCAGGTGCTTCGCAACCTCATCGATGAGACGCTGCAGATCCAGGCCGCCAAGACCGAGAAGATCGAAATCAAGCAGTCGGATATCGACAAGACGATCCAGCGCGTCGCCGACAATGTGAAGCGCACCCCGGCACAGCTCGCGGCGTTCCTCGAATCGAACGGTTCGAACATCAAGTCACTGCGACGGCAGGTCGAAGGAGAAATCGCCTGGCAGCGGCTGCAGCGAGCCAAGATCGAGAATGGCGTCACCGTCGGTGACGATGAGGTCAAGGCGGTGCTCGACAAGATGAATGCTTCGAAGGGCACGCAGGAATATCGCGTCGGTGAAATCTTCCTCTCCGCCAGCCCTGCCACCGAAACCCAGACGCTGGACAATGCGAACAAGATTCTGACCCAGCTTCGCGCCGGCGCGTCCTTCGCCGGCTATGCGCGGCAATATTCCGAAGCGTCGACGGCGGCGGTGGGCGGCGATCTGGGCTGGGTCCGGCCCGAGCAGCTGCCGGCGCAGCTTGCGACCGTGCTGCGCGAGATGCCGGCCGGCGGGATCAGCAATCCAATCCCGGTCCCGGGCGGATTCTCGATCATCGCAGTACAGGACACCCGCAAGATCCTGACCGCCGATCCGCGCGATGCCATCCTCAACCTCAAGCAGGTCTCGATCGCCTTCCCGAAGGGCACGTCGCGAGCTGCGGCCGATCCGGTCGTCTCCCGCTTCGCGGAGGCGGCGAAGAGCATCGGCGGCTGCGGCGGCGCGGAAAAGATCGCGGCGGACTTCCATGGCGAGGTCGTCACCAGCGACCAGGTCAAGATGCGCGACCTTCCCCCGGCGCTCCAGCGGCTGATGCTGCCGATGCAGGTCGGCCAGGCGACGCAGCCGTTCGGCTCGCTCGAGGAAGGCGTTCGAGTGCTGGTGATTTGCGGCCGAGACGAGATCGACCAGTCGGCGCCGAGCTATGACGACGTCTACAACCAGCTCAACGAAGAGCGGGTCAATTCGCGCGCCCGTCGCTATTTGCGCGACCTGCGCCGCGACGCGGTGATCGAATTCCGCTGATCGCCGGGTTTCGCTAAGAGCCGCGGCTGATGGCGCGCGCGCTTCAGACTCCGCTTGCCGTTTCGCTCGGCGATCCCGCGGGAATCGGGCCCGAAGTGATCGCCAAATGCTGGGACAATCGCGAAGCATTTGCAGTCCCGCCCTTCGTTGCAATCGGCGACCCGCGCTCGATCGCGGCCGTGTGGGACGGCCCGATCGAGCTCGTTGACGATCCGCGCCAGGCGGACGCTGCTTTCGATTTCGGCTTGCCCGTTATCCACCTCAACACGCCGCAGGCCGACGTGCCGGGGCATCCAAGCGTTGCCGGCGCGCACACCTCGCTCGATTCGCTGGAGATTGCGGTCGGACTTGCGCGCTCGGGATCGGCCTCCGCGGTGGTCACGGGGCCGGTGTCCAAGGAGCAGCTCTACGCGATCGGCTTTCAGCATCCTGGCCAGACAGAGTTCGTTGCCGAACGCTGCGGAGTCGCGTCCGAGAACGTCGTCATGATGCTGGCCGGCCCGACCTTGCGCACGATCCCGCTGACGACGCATTTGCCGCTGAGCGAAGTGTCCGCTCGCCTGAGCAGGGGACTGATCGAATCGCGCGGACGGGCGGCGCTGCGCGGACTTCAGCGCACATTCGGAATTGCCGAGCCCAGGCTGGCCGTATCGGGCCTCAATCCCCACGCCGGGGAAGGCGGTCAGCTCGGCCGCGAGGAGGTCGAGATCATTGAACCGGCGATTTCCGCGCTGGCGGCAGAGGGCTGGCGGGTTAGCGGACCCCACCCCGCCGATACGATGTTCCATGCCGGCGCCCGCGCCAATTATGACGCGGCGCTATGCATGTACCACGACCAGGCGCTGATCCCGATCAAGGCGCTTCATTTTGAGGAAGCGGTCAACGTCACCCTCGGGCTTCCGATCGTCCGTACCGCGCCCGATCACGGCACGGCATTCGATATCGCCGGCCAGGATCGTGCCGACCCGCGGCCGATGGCGGCGGCGATGCGCATGGCCGCGGAGGCCGCAACCCAGCGCGCTGACGGTTGAGCTCGACCCTGGAACCCCTTCGCGACGTCGTCGCCCGGCATGGCCTCAGCGCAAGCAAGGCTCTGGGGCAGAACTTCATCCTCGATCGACAATTGCTCGCGAGGGTGGCGCAGGTTCCCGGGCCGCTCGCGGGCCAGCGTGTCTATGAGGTCGGGCCGGGACCAGGGGGCCTGACCCGGGCGCTGCTCGATTCCGGCGCATCGGTGGTCGCCGTCGAGCGGGATCGGCGATGCATCCCGGCGCTGGGCGAATTGCAGCAGGCGTTCCCGGGGAAACTCGAGGTGATCGAAGCGGACGCGCTGAAGATCGATGAGCCCGCGCTGGTTGGCAAAGAGGCACACGTGGTCGCCAACCTGCCGTACAATGTCGGAACCGCGCTATTGCTGAAATGGCTTGGCGGCGCCTGGCCGCCGTGGTGGCGTTCGCTGACTTTGATGTTTCAGAAGGAAGTTGCCGAGCGCATTGTCGCCGAGCCCGCGAGCGAGGCTTACGGGCGCCTTTCGGTCGCCTCACAGTGGCGCTCGCGGCCACGTATCGCGATGACGGTCAACCGATCGGCGTTCGTGCCTCCGCCCAAGGTGACCTCGGCGGTCGTCCACATTGTGCCCGCCCAGCAGCCCGAAGGCGTCGCGCCGCAGGTCATCGAGCGGCTTACCGAAGCGGCCTTCGGTCAACGCCGAAAAATGCTTCGCTCGAGCCTCAAGTCGGTGCCCCGCGCGCTCGAAGCCGCCCACACGCTCGGAATCGACACGCAGCGGCGCGCCGAGACTTTGACGATCGATGAGTGGGTGTCGCTGGCGCGCGCGCTCAGCGACTAATTCGACTTGGGCGTTTCGGGTATTTTGGCCGCCGCGACGGTGGGTCCACGGCTGATCGCCGCGGACAGCTGCGCGATTTGCGGGCACGCCCTGGCGCCGCAAATGGTCTGCAGCTTCTGGAGGTTTGCCTGCGCGCGCGCGATCGCGCCAAGCTCAACCATCGCCTCGCCCTGGACCGCGATCGCGTCGGGATCGTTCGGCTCGAGCTGAAGCGCCTTGCTGGTCATGCGGATCGCCTTGCCGAACAGATGCTGCTTCTCGGCGACCCGGGCGATGTCGACGAATGCACCGCGATTGCGAGGGTCGACTGCAAGCGCCGTTTCCAGCATGTCCTCCGCCTGCTCGAGCTTGCCCGCCACTGCCAGCGACTTCGCCTGCCGCTGCAGCTCGACCGACTTGGGCAGGATCTGGTCGTCGGCGCGCTGGCTTGCGACGGGCGATGCAAGCGCCACTGCGGCGAACCCGATGAACAGAAGGCGAGGCAATGACTGCATCAATCTCTCCACTGTCGCGCCGTGCTAGCACGGTCGGCGGAGCCGCGCGACGAAAAACCCGTCGGTCCGGTCGTGGCCGGGAGTCAAGAGCCGGCCAGCGCCATCCAAACGCCCCGCGGCAATGGGCGTTTCCTCACTAATCCACGATGAACGATCCTGGCGGAAGGCGTCAATCTGCCCTGCCCCTTCGCGGGACAGAAGCGAGCAGACCGCATAGACCAGGGCGCCGCCCGGTTTGACGATTTCTGCACCGATGCCGAGCAGTCGTTGTTGGCTCACGACCAGGCGATCGAGCCGGTCGGGCGTCAGTCGCCAGCGACCTTCCGGGTTACGCCGCCAGGTCCCGCTGCCCGAGCAGGGAGCGTCAACCAGGACGATGTCCGCGGTACCCCGCCAATCGGCGAGTTCCTCAAGCTCGCCCGGAGGGTTCAGCAGCCGCGTTTCGATTGATGCTCCCGAGCGCTGCGCCCGCGGAGCGAGCTTCGACAGGCGCGCGCGGTTGCTGTCGGTCGCGAGAATCATCGCTTGCGGGGCCGACGCCGCGAGAGCCAGCGATTTGCCGCCTGCTCCTGCACAAAGGTCGAGGATACGGTCTTCGCCGGCCGGCACGCAGGCGAGCGCGATCAGCTGGCTGCCTTCGTCCTGCACTTCAACCAAGCCCGCTTCGAACGCCGGTTGATCGTCGACGCGGCTGTCCGGCGGCAACCGGATACCCCAGGGACTGATCGGCGTCGCTTCAGCGCCTTCGAACTGGCCAAGCATCGCGTCTCGCGACGTCCGGGAAATGTTCATTCGGAGATCTAGTGCCGCACGCTCGAGCAGCGATGGCCATTCGTCTTCGCCGACCAATGGCGAAAGCTCTGGTTTCAACCACGCCGGCACGATAGCGGCCTGAGTGGGTTTCTCTGGTTCAAGCGCGGGTTCGGGCCCTCGCGGCTGGCCGAATAGTTCGAGCAATTCCGGGTTGTCTTCGGCAAGACCGAGGATCGCGGCCCGGCCGCTTGCCGGGCGTTCGGCGGATCGGCGGATCGCGCGGAACGCCAGTTCGCGGACGGCGCGCCGATCTTTCGAGCCGGCGTAGCGACGCTGCTTGAAGTAGCGCGTGACGATCGAGTCTGCGGGTGGCCCGTCGTCGCGCGCGGAAGCGATGACCTCGTCGAGCACCTCGACCGCGGCCTGCAGGCGCGCGGCGGGAGTCATGAGCTAACGGGTGGGATAGTTGGGGGCCTCGCGGGTGATCGCGACGTCATGGACGTGGCTTTCGGAAAGGCCCGCGTTGGTGATCCGGATGAACCTTGCCCGCTTCTGGAGCTCGGCAATGGTGGTCGATCCGGTATAGCCCATCGCGGCTTTCACGCCGCCGACCATCTGGTGGATGATCTCGCGCACCGGTCCCTTGTACGGCACCTGTCCTTCGATGCCTTCGGGCACGAGCTTCAGATGATCCTTGATATCCTGTTGGAAGTAGCGGTCGGCGGAGCCGCGCGCCATCGCGCCGACCGAGCCCATGCTGCGATAGGATTTGTAGCTGCGGCCCTGATAGAGGAAGATATCGCCCGGCGCTTCCTCGGTGCCGGCGAGCAGCGACCCGACCATCACGCTCGACGCTCCGGCGGCCAGCGCCTTGGCCATGTCCCCGCTGGTACGAATGCCACCGTCGGCGATGATCGGCACGGAGTTCGCTCCTTTCGCTGCCTCCATGATCGCCGTCAGCTGCGGAACGCCGATGCCGGCGACGATCCGCGTCGTGCAGATCGAGCCGGGGCCGATGCCGACCTTGATGGCGTCCGCGCCGGCATCGGCCAGCGCCTTCGCGGCATCGGCGGTCGCGACATTGCCGGCGACGACCTGCACGGAATTGCTCAGCCCCTTCACTCGCTCGACCGCCGCGGCGACGTCGCGGTTGTGGCCGTGGGCGGTATCGATCACCACGCAGTCGCAGCCCGCGTCGATCAACGCCCCGGAGCGCTCGTAACCCTTGTCGCCGACAGTCGAGGCGGCCGCCACCCGAAGACGCCCCTCGGCGTCCTTGGTTGCGAGCGGCGCAGCGACCGATTTCTCGATGTCCTTGACGGTGATGAGGCCAACGCAATGATTGTCGCGGTCGACCACGAGGAGCTTTTCAATGCGCCGCTGGTGAAGGATTCGCCGCGCTTCCGACTCGCTGGTCCCGATCTGGACGGTCGCGAGATTGTCGCGGGTCATGAGCTCGCTGACGCGCTGGCGCGGATTCTCGGCGAAGCGGACATCGCGGTGGGTGAGAATCCCGCACAGCTTGCCCGATTTCTCCACGATCGGGATCCCGCTAATGCGGTTCAGCTTCATCAGCTCGAGGGCTTCGG
>JAICVC010000058.1 GCA_025935515.1 Sphingomonas sp. | reverse complement strand
GTCTCGGGCGAGGAATCGGCCGAGCAGGTGCGGCTGCGCGCGGTGCGGCTGGGCCTCGGCAGAGCGCCGGTGCGGCTCGCGGCCGCGACGTCGGTGAGGGACATCCTGACGACCATGCAGGACGGCGAGCCGCCGGCTTTGCTCGTCATTGACTCGATCCAGACCATGCATTCGGACCTGATCGAGGGCGCGCCGGGCACGGTCAGCCAGGTCCGCGCCTCCGCGCAGGAGCTGGTGCGGTTCGCCAAGGAGCATGGCACCGCGGTCGTGCTCGTCGGCCACGTCACCAAGGACGGCACCATCGCCGGCCCGCGCGTGCTCGAGCATATGGTCGACACGGTGCTGAGCTTCGAGGGCGAGCGCAGCCACCAGTACCGCATCCTCCGCGCGATGAAGAACCGCTTCGGCGGCACCGACGAGATCGGCGTGTTCGCGATGGAAGGGGCGGGGCTGACCGAGGTGCCCAACCCGTCGGCCTTGTTCCTGACCCACCGTGGCGAGTCGGTCAGCGGGACGAGCGTGTTCCCGGCGATCGAGGGCTCGCGGCCGGTGCTGGTCGAGATCCAGGCGCTGACGGTGCGGCTGGCGAGCGGCGCGACGCCGAGGCGCGCGGCGGTCGGCTGGGACAGCGGGCGCTTGGCGATGGTCCTCGCGGTGTTGGAGGCGCGCTGCGGCCTCAGCTTCGCGACTGCAGAAGTCTATTTGAACGTTGCCGGCGGCTATCGTTTGAGCGACCCAGGCGCGGACCTCGCGGTCGCCGCGGCGCTGGTTTCGGCCATGTCCGAGCGGCCGGTGCCGAGCGAATGCGTGGTGCTTGGCGAGATCGCACTGTCCGGCGAGATTCGCCCGGTGGCGCATGCCGGGCTGCGCCTGAAGGAATCCGCCAAGCTGGGTTTCGAGAGCGGCTGGGTGCCCAAGGGCACCAAGGGCGGCGAGGGCCTGCACCTCGCGGAATTCGCTAACTTGAAGCAACTGGTCGATCAGATTTTAGGACGATGAGCCTGATTGGCTGGGAAAGCCTGACTCAATCTACTAGATTGGATGGCGTGACGAGGGGCAGGGCAGCCCTGAAAGGGGTTCCAGAGGCGAAAGCTGACCGCGCCCAGGGTCTTGGGCACCGACTGCGTAAAAGCCAGACGCAGTCTTGGGCACACCTCTCGCGCGTTGGTTGCTAGCGCACGACCTGCGATTCAATTCCGACCGTGTCCCGCACCACGTACAGCGGACGCTGCTTGGTCTCGGTCAGGATTCGGCCGACATATTCGCCGAGGACGCCGAGCGAGATTAGCTGCACTCCGCCGAGGAACAGCACCGAGACCATGATCGAAGCATAGCCGGGCACCGGGTTGCCGAAGATCATCGTGCTGACGGCGAGGAACGTGCCGTAGGCGAGCGCGAATACGGCCACGAGCGCGCCGATATAGGACCAGATGCGCAGCGGCACGGTCGACGCCGAAGTGATGCCGTCGAGCGCCAGCGTCCACAGCTTCCAATAATTGAACTTGGTCGTGCCGGTCTCGCGCTCGACACGATCATATTCGACCGAGGCCTGGTTGAACCCGGCCCAGGCGAACAGGCCCTTCATGAAGCGGTTGCGCTCGGGCATCGCGCGGATCACGTCGACGACCTTGCGGTCCATCAAGCGGAAGTCGCCGGCGTTCTCCGGGATCTTGTCCGACGAGACCATGTTGTGCGCCCGGTAGTAGAGGCCGGCGGTCAGGCGCTTGGCCCAGCCGTCGCTGGCGCGGCAGCGGCGTATTCCGAACACCATCTCATGACCGTCGCGCCACTTGGCGACCATCTCGGGCAGCACCTCGGGCGGGTCCTGCATGTCAACGTCCATTGGGATTACCGCTCTGCCGCGGGCGTGGTCGAGACCGGCGCTCAGCGCGGCTTCCTTGCCGAAGTTGCGCGACAGCGAGAGGGCGCGGACGCGCGGGTCGCGCTGATTGGCGGCGACGATCGCTCCCAGGGTCGCGTCGGTGCTGCCGTCATCGACGAACAGGATTTCCCAGCCGCCCTCGACGGCGATGCCTTCGAGGATCGCGCCGACCCGGCCGACGAACGGAAGGATGCCGTCCTCTTCGTTCTTCACAGGGACGATCACCGAGAGCAGCGGCGCGACCATGCCGCGCTTGACCAGTTGCGCGTTGAGGTCGCCGACCGACGGCGGCGATACGAGCACCGGTTTCTTGCGCTGAGCGGCCACTTGTTCCCTCCCTTTGGGGGCGAAGCTAGGTCGGAATGGTTTACGAGACCTTTACTTCTTGACGCGACACCGGACGCACAAAGCCGGGGGATTACATGGAACGCGCCGTCTTCGACCGAATGGCCGAACTGGACCAGGACCATTGGTGGTTCATCGCCCGGCGGCGGATACTCGCGTCGGTGGTCGAGCGGATCGTCCGGCCGCCGAAGAAGGCGCGGGTGCTCGAGGTCGGCTGTGGTACCGGTCATAACCTCGCGATGCTCGGCCAATACGGGGCGCTGGAGGCGTGCGAGCTCGACGATTGCGCGAGGGCGCTGGCATCGAAGCGGCTCGGCCGCGAGATCAAGAGCGCGAGGTTGCCCGACCTGTCGATGTTCGAGCGCGATACCTATGACCTGGTCGCGCTGCTCGACGTGCTGGAACATGTGCCCGACGATGTCGCGTCGCTGAAAGCCATCCTCAAGCGGCTGAAGCCGGGCGGAGCGCTGCTGCTGACCGTGCCCGCCAATCCCTGGATGTGGAGCGCGCACGACGTCGCCCACCACCACTTCCGCCGCTATTCGAAGCGCAAGCTGGCGCGGGTCATCGGTGACGCAGGGTTCGAGGTGCAACTGCTGAGCTTCTTCAACACCCTGCTGTTCCCGCTCGTCGCGGCTGCGCGGGTCGTTGGCAAGGTGACGCGGAAGGAGTCAGCCGACGACAGCCTGCCGAGCGCGCCGGTCAATGCCGTGCTGGAGAATGTCTTTGGGCTCGAGACGAACTTGGTGGGTAGGGTGCCGATGCCGTTCGGAGTCAGCCTAGTCGCCGTGGTCCGCCGCCCGGCCTAACGCGCCCGGCCGTCATTGCGAGCGAAGCGAAGCAATCCAGCCTGGATTGCCGCGGCCTCTTCGAGGCCTCGCAATGACGAAGAGAGGTTGCTAGCGCCGGGCGCGTCATGACCGCGCTCGACGTTTTCGTGTTCCTGCTCCTGATCGGCGGCGGCGCTGTAGGGTTCGTGCGCGGGTTCGTGCACGAGGTGATCTCGCTGTTCGCGTGGCTGGTCGCGATCGCCATGCTGAAGCTGTTTCACAGCCAGTTGTGGACCGGCCTCATCGACAGCTTCGGGACGAGCTCGCCCGCGGCCGCGGTGCTCGCCTTCGCAATCCTGTTCATTCCGAGCTTCATTGTGGTGAAGCTGCTCGCGCGTTCGCTCGGCAAGAAAACGCGGCGTCACTCGATGCTTGGACCGTTCGACCGGGTGCTCGGCGGCGGGTTCGGGGCCTTAAAGGGCCTGCTCGGGGCGACCCTGTTCTTCCTGCTCGCGAACCTCGCCACCGACATGGTCTACGGCCCGCGGGCCGACCGGCCGCAGTGGATGACCAGGTCGCGGACCTATCCGTTGCTCAACGCCAGCGGACGGGCGATCGTCGATTGGGTCGAGGCGCGGCGGCAGCTCAAGTCCAACAAGGTCGGCGAGCAATGATCCGGCTGCACGACACGCTGGCGCGCGAGAAGCGCGAGTTCGTCCCCGCCGATCCCAAGCGCGTCACCATGTATGTGTGCGGGCCGACGGTCTACGGACGCGCGCACATCGGCAATGCGCGGCCGGCGGTGGTGTTCGACACGCTCGCGCGGCTGATCCGGCACGAATATGGCGAGAGCAGCCTGGTCTATGCGCGCAACGTCACCGACGTCGACGACAAGATCATCGCTGCCGCCGAGGCCGAGGGCGTCGAGCCGTCGGTGATCACCGAGCGCTACGAGCGCCACTATCTCGAGGACATGCGCGCGCTGGGGGTGCGCGACCCCGACATCGCGCCGCACGCGACGCAGGAGATCGGCGCGATGATCGCGATGACCGCGCGGCTGATCGAGCTCGGGAATGCGTATGAGGCCGACGGGCACGTGCTGTTCGCGGTGCCGAGCGACCCCGATTACGGGATCCTCAGCAAGCGCGAGCGCGAGGCGATGATCGCGGGCGCCCGCGTCGAGGTCGCGCCCTACAAGCGCGATCCGGCCGACTTCGTGCTGTGGAAGCCGAGCGGCGCGGGGGTGATCGGCTGGGATTCGCCATGGGGGCGCGGGCGCCCGGGCTGGCACATCGAATGCTCAGCAATGATCCGCGCGCATCTCGGCGAGACGATCGACATCCACGGCGGCGGGCTTGACCTCGTCTTCCCCCACCACGAGAACGAGATCGCGCAGAGCCGCTGCGCGCATGGCGGAGCGCCGCTCGCGCGTTACTGGGTGCACAACGGCTTCGTCGACATGGGCGCCGAGAAAATGTCGAAAAGCCTCGGAAATATCGTCACGCCCGAGGAATTGCTGAAGTCGCACAAGGGCGAAACGCTCCGCCTCGCGCTACTGAGTGCGCATTATCGTCAGCCGCTGCCCTGGACCGAAGCGCTGATCGTGCAATCGAAACGGCGACTGGACCGCCTCTATCGAGTTGTTGGTGAAGCGGAGCCTTCTCAGCCGGATGATTTGGTTATCGACGCTCTATCGAATGATCTGAACACAGCACTCGCGCTAGTGCGCCTGAGCCACATTCGAGACGCTGGGGTTCTTAAGGCCAGCGCAGCCCTTCTCGGATTGTTGAGCCACACAAGAGACGAGTGGGAGAAAGGGGCACAGAGGTTGCCGGATCAAGGACTCTTTGAGGCGATCACGGAGTCGCTAAGACCAGACGATCGGGTCGAAGCACAAGTCCGCCGAGGTGAGGCTTATATTGAGCAGCGTATCGCCGAACGCGCCGAAGCGAAGAAGAACCGCGACTTTGCGGCGGCGGACCGCATCCGCGACGAGCTCAAGGCCCAGGGCATCGTCTTGGAGGACGGGCCGGGCGGCACTACTTGGCGCCGGCAATGAACGTGCCGCTCTATACGACGGAAATCCTGCGGCTGGCGGCTTCGCTTCAGGACCCGCAGCCGCTCGAGCGTGAAGACGGTGTCGCGCGGCTTCGGTCGCCGACCTGCGGGAGCCGGATCGAGACGATCGTCGCTCTCGATTCCGAAGGCCAGGTCGAGGCGCTTTCGCAGGTGGTTCTGGCCTGTGCGTTCGGCCAGGCTTCTGCGGCATTGCTCGAACGCAGCGCCCGCGGCCGCAGCCGTGACGAGATGCAGGCGGCGCTGAGCGAGCTCGGCGACTGGCTCGGCGGTGCCCACGCTGAGCCTCACTGGCCCGGAATCGCGACGCTGGCGCCGGCGCGCGAACGCAAGGGCCGCCACGGCGCGATCCTGCTGCCGTTCCGCGCCTTGCTTGCCGCGATGGAGTCAGCCGGGTGACGAGTCCGGTGGAAACCGCGCAAGCGACCACCGCCATCCTCGAAAGCGGTGCGATCATGCTCGGCGCCGCGCTGGTGTTCGTCACGCTGTTCCGGCGCCTGAAGCTCGGCGCGACCCTCGGTTATATCGTCGCCGGGGCGCTCATCGGTCCGCATTTGCTCGGCCTCATCGAGGATCCCGAGCAGCTCACCAGCGTCACCGAAATCGGCATCGCCCTGCTGCTGTTCATCGTCGGCCGGGAGCTTCAGCCGAGCCGCCTGTGGCGTTTGCGGCGCGACATCTTTGGGCTCGGGTTGCTGCAGGTGGTCGTCTGCGGGCTGGCCCTGAGTGCGCTGCTCTATTTCGCGCTCGGCATTTCGCCGGAAGCGGCGTTGGCGATCGGCCTGCCGCTCGGCCTGTCCTCGACCGCGCAGGTGCTGCCCATGCTGCGGGCAGACAATGAGCTCAACACGCCGCAGGGCGAGCGGGCCTTCTCGATCCTGCTGTTCCAGGACCTCGCGATCGTGCCGATGATCACGATCATCGCGGCGATGGCGCGGACTCCGCCCGACCCGAGCGCGCCGGTCGGCTTGACTCTCGCGGTGTACACGGTGCTGGCAGTGGTGGCGCTGGTGATCGTCGGCAGGCTCGTGCTCAACCCCTTGTTCCGGCTGGTCGGGCGGCTTGGCGAACGCGAGGTCTTCGTGGTCGCGGGGCTTTTTACGGTCGTCGGCGCCTCGGCGGCGATGCACGCCCTCCATTTGTCGGTGCCGCTCGGCGCGTTCGTGGCCGGCGTGATGCTCGCCGAATCGCCGTATCGGCACGAGCTCGAGACCGATGTCGAGCCGTTCCGCTCGATCCTGCTCGGCCTTTTCTTCCTGTCGGTCGGGATGCTTCTCGATCTTCGACTGATTGCGATGCGGCCCCTGTTCGTCGTCGGGATCGCGGCCGGCGTGATCGTCACGAAGGCCGTGATCATCGCGTTGATCAATCGCGGTTCCCGCGGGCGATGGACCGAGAGCGTTCGGCTCGGCCTGCTGCTCAGCCAGGCGGGCGAATTCGGCTTCGTCCTGTTCGCGCAGGCGACAACGGCGGCGCTGATCACGCCGGAAGCGGCTTCGCTGTTCGGGGCGGTCGTGACCTTGTCGATGGCGACGACGCCCTTCCTGATGCGGCTGATCGACTGGCTCGAGGCGAATGAAGCGCGACGGGCAACGGGCCTGGAAGGACCTGAAACAAGCCCCGACACGCCGGTGATCATCGTCGGCTACGGCCGGTTCGGGCAGACGGTCGGCCAGATGCTGATGGCCAAGGGCGTGCCGGTGACCCTCGTCGATACGGACCCCGAGATGATCGAGGCGGCGGGCAGCTTCGGCACCAAGGTCTATTTCGGCGACGGCACGCGGATCGACCTGCTGCGGACGGCGGGGGCGGACCACGCCCGGGCCATCCTGTTCTGCAACGACAATGCCGGCGGCTCGCTGTCGCGCGAAGCCCTGTCGCAAGTGCTCGAGGCATTCCCCCAGGCGCGGATCATGGCGCGCACATTCGACCGGCGACACATGATCGAGCTCGGCAGCCTCGACCTCGATTACACCCAGCGCGAATTGTTCGAGAGCGCGGTCAAGATGGGCCGGGCCGCCCTGAAGAGCGCCGGTATCGAAGCTCCGGAAATCGACCGCGTCGAGCGCGAATATCGTCTTCGCGACTGCGAACGGCTGGAGCGCCAGGCCGAAAGCGGCGACCTTCGCGCCGGACTGGAACGGAGCTTCGCGCCCGATCGGGCCCTGCCCGATGAGGAAGTGGGCAGCGCGGCCTAGCGGCTCAGGTAGGATTCGAGCGCATCGACGATCGCATCCACCACATCCTTGTGCGCGCCGTCGCCGCTTTTCACGTGGATGTGCGCCTCGCTGTACGACGGCCGGCGCTCCTCGGCGAGCTTTTCGAGCACGGCCTTGGGATCGCCATTGCGAAGCTGGGCACGGGTGTCGCGGCGCGACGTCCGCTCGGCGAGGATGTCCACCGGCGCATCGAGCCAGATGGTGATCGCCCGCTCGTTGAGCAGTTTGCGGGTGGTCGGATCGACGTAGGCACCGCCGCCGGTGGCGATCACCCGGATGTCGCCCTCGATCAGGCGGGCGACCAGCCGCCGCTCGCCATCGCGGAAGTCGCGTTCGCCATAGCGTTCGAAGACTTCGGCCGCCGGATAACCGGACGCGTCCTCGATTTCGGCGTCGCTATCGACGAAGGACAAGCCGAGGCGCTTGGCCAGGCGCCGCCCGACCGTCGATTTTCCAACCCCCATCAACCCGACCAGCACCACCGGGCGGTCGAGACTCTTCGAAAATTGCATCGCTTAAGGGGCTATACAGCGGCTTTGCCGCTCGGCAAAAGCCGCCTCCATGTCCCGGCTGATAGTTCTCCTCGTCGTCGTCGTCATCCTGATCGGCGCGCTGTTCTTCCTTTCGACGCTGCCCAAGGAGCAGCCGACCCGACAAATCGAGGTCGCGGTGCCGCAAGGGGGCAATGCGCACTAAGCTCATTCTGATTGCGTCGGCGGCCGTCGTCCTCACGCTCCCGGCGATCGCCCAGCAGGCCGGCGCGCCGCAGCCGGCGGCGCCCGCGCCGGCGACGCCAACCGCTGCTCCAACGCCGGAGGCGGCCGTCACCTCGAACGATGGCGGGTCCGACGAAAGCGCCGTGGAGGAAGTCTCCGCGGCCAGTCTTCAACCGCCGTCGCCACCGATCGAATATCCCGGCTGGGCGCGCCGCGATCCGTGGACGGTCGGCAGCCTCAACCCCGAGGATGCCGGCGTCACCAGCGACGCCTGGGGCGGCGCCGACGGTCCCTTCCTCTCGACCCTCATGCGGCGGATGCAGACGCCGCTCGCTTCGCGCTGGGCGCACATCGCGCTGCGCAATGCATTGCTCGCGAGGCTGCGCGCGCCGGTCAATGTTAACCCCGTCGACTGGGTCGGCGAGCGGGCGTGGCTGTTGCTTCGCATGGGGGAGGCCGACGCAGCGCGAATGCTCGTCGCAGGCGTCGATGCCGACAGGTTCACGCCCAAGATGGTCCAGGTCGGCGTCCAGAGCGCACTCGCCAGCGCCGATCCGCCGGCGCTGTGCCCGCTCGAAGACGGGATCCACAAATATGACGCCGGCATCCTACGGCTGGTGCAGGCGATGTGCGCGTCGCTCGCTGCGGAACCGGAGGCCGCGGCCGGGATGATCGACCAGGCCCGCCGCTATGGCCGGATCGGCGGGGTCGACCTGGCGCTCGCCGAGAAAGTCGTCGGCGCCGGCGCCAACGGCCGCGCTTCGACCATCGAATGGGATCCGGTCGATGCGTTGACCGCGTGGCGGTTCGGCCTCGCAGCGGGCACCGGCATGGCTCCGCCCGAGCGACTGATGAATGCGGCGATGCCAAGGCTGAGGGCATTCCAGGCCCGGGCGCCGATGCTCAGTGCCCAGCAGAGGCTCCCCTCGGCGATTGTCGCCGCCGGCCTCGGCGTGTTTTCTTCGCAGACGATGATAGACCTCTACTCGGCGATCTACGACACCACCGATCCGGGCGACCTCGGCGATAGCGATGCCTGGCAGCTGCGCCAGGCGTTCGTGGCCAAGGAGCCGGAAGCGCGACTGGCGGCGATCCGGCGACTGCTCGCGACCGGCAAGAGCGGGTGGCAAAAGGAGGGGGCAAGGGCGCTGGTCGCGCGCGCCGCGACGATGGTCGAGCCCGATTCGAAGTTTGCCAAGGACGCGCCGGAGCTGATTTCGGCGATGCTCGCCGCCGGTTACGACCAGGCCGCGGCGCGCTGGATCCCCGCCGTCAACGGGATGGACGACGAGGACAGCGACCGCTGCTGGGCGATGCTTGCGCTCGCCGCGCCCAACGTGGCGGACGTCGGCACCGGCCGGATCAACAGCTTCATCCGGCGGGACAAGAGCCGCAATCATGTCCGGAGCGCGCTGCTCGTCGCGGGCCTCGCCGGTCTGGGACGGATCAGCGTCGACACTGCCAATTCGCTCAACCGGCGCTACGGCCTTGGTCTCGGGCACATCACGAGCTGGACGAAAATGATCGACGCCGCCGCCGCACGAGGGCAGGGCGGGACGGTGCTGGTGCTGACCGGAACCGGGTTCCAGACGCCCCGATTCGACCGGGTTCCCTCGGCGCACCTCTATCACGCGGTCACGGCCCTGAACCGCACCGGCCAGGGCTTCACTGCCCGGATGATCGCCGCCGAGGCCCTTTCCCGGACGTGACTCCCGACGACCGGGCCCTCGTCGACCGCTTTCTCGACATGATGGCCGCCGAAGCGGGATCGTCACGTCACACCCTCGCGGCCTACCGCAACGACCTCGAGCGCGCGGCAGAGGCCCTCGGCTCGCTCGGCGCAGCCGCGACCGACGATTTGTCGCGTCTCGGAGGCCAGTGGGCCGAGCTGGCGCCCTCAACCGTCGCACGCCGCTCGGCGGCACTCCGGCGCTTTTTCGGCTTCCTCGTCGACGATGGCTTGAGGAGGGACGATCCGTCGTCGGCACTGCCGCGACCGCGCCTCGAGCGCCCGCTGCCGCGAATCCTCGAAACGAGCGATGTCGAGCGGATGTTCGAGGCCGCCGAGGACCGGGCGGCGAGCGGCGAGCTGGCCGCGGTCCGCAACCTCGCCTTGCTGGAATTGCTCTACGGGTCCGGACTGCGCGCTTCGGAACTGGTGAGCCTGCCGCGCGGCGCGGTCCGTCCGGGCCAGCCTTTCATGATGGTTCGCGGCAAGGGTTCCAAAGAACGGCTGGTGCCGATTTCGACACGGGCCGAAGCTGCAGTCGCGAAATGGCTGGAAATCGCCCCAAGCGGCCCCCTCTGGCTGTTCCCGAGCGGCAGCAAGCACATCAGCCGCGTGCGCCTGTTCCAGATTGTCCGCGCAATGGCCGCCGACGCCGGCATCGCGCCCGAACGCGTCAGCCCGCATGTGCTGCGCCATGCCTTCGCGACGCACCTGTTGTCGGGCGGCGCCGACCTGCGCGTGCTCCAGTCGCTGCTCGGCCACGCCGACATCGCAACCACGCAAATCTACACCCACGTCGACAGTGCGCGGCTGGTGGAGCTGGTCAATGCCCGCCATCCGCTGGCGAAGCGTTCTCGTTGACGGCTGCGCCAGCTTCGTCCTACCCGCGCCGCTCCACATGCTGAATTACCTGGATTTCGAAAAGCCGATCGCCGAGCTTGAGACCCGCGTCGCCGAGCTGCGCGAGACTGCCGCCAGCTCGGACGACATCGACATCGACGCCGAAGTCTCGAAGCTCGAGACCAAGGCCAACAAGCTGCTGCGCGACACCTATGCCAAGCTGTCCCCCTGGCAGAAGGCGCAGGTCGCGCGTCATCCCGACCGGCCGCATTTCAAGGACTATCTCGCCGGCATCGCCGACGATTTCGTGCCGCTCGCGGGCGACCGCTCGTTCGCCGACGATCCGGCGATCATCGGCGGGCTCGCGCGGATCGACGGCCGCCGCGTGATGCTGCTCGGCCATGAGAAGGGCGACGACACCGCGGCGCGGCTCAAGCACAATTTCGGGATGGCCAAACCGGAGGGCTACCGCAAGGCGATCCGGCTGATGCGGCTGGCCGACCAGTTCGGGCTCCCGGTCGTGACCCTGGTCGACACGCCGGGCGCCTTCCCGGGGGTGCAGGCGGAAGAGCGCGGCCAGGCGGAGGCGATTGCCCGCTCGACCGAGGAATGCCTTGCGCTCGGCGTTCCAATGGTCGCTGTCGTCGTCGGCGAGGGCGGATCGGGCGGGGCCGTAGCGCTCGCCAGCGCCAACCGGGTGCTGATGTTTGAGCATGCGGTTTATTCGGTCATCTCGCCCGAGGGCTGTGCGTCGATCCTGTGGCGGACCGCCGACAAGGCGGCCGAAGCGGCCGAAGCGATGAAGATCACAGCCGCCGATCTGCAGGCATTGGGAGTGGTCGACCGCATCATCGCGGAGCCGGTCGGGGGCGCTCACCG
>JAICVC010000062.1 GCA_025935515.1 Sphingomonas sp. | reverse complement strand
GCCGCGGCGGCCCAGCCCGAATAGCTGTTCAGCATCGAGATCACGACCGGCATGTCGGCCCCGCCGATCGGGATGATCAGCAGGAACCCGATGGCGAAGCTGAGGCCCATGACCGTGAAGAAGACCCACGGCGCCTGATCCTGCGTGAAGTAGGCGATCAGGGCGAGGATCGCCGCCAAGGTGCCAAGGTTGATCACGTGCCGCAGCGGCAACAGAATCGGCTTGCCCGACATGTTGCCGTTGAGCTTGAGGAACGCGATCACCGACCCCGAGAAGGTGATGGCGCCGATGGCGACGCCCAGCCCCATCTCGATCCGGCTGACCGGCAGGATACTGACGAACGACGGGCTTGCGATCGGTGTGATTCGGACCGCTATGCCGAACGCCTCGGGGTTGAGATAAGCCGCCGCGCCGACGAGCACCGCGGCCATGCCGACGAGGCTATGAAAGGCCGCGACCAGCTGCGGCATCGCCGTCATCTGGATCTTGCGCGCCGTGACCAGGCCGATCCCGCCGCCGATGACCATTGCGCCAAGGATCTCCAACAGCGTGACGACGTCGATTCCCTGATGCCAGATTCGCGGCTTTTCGCCGGACCATGGCAACATGTCCGAGTAGATCGTCGTCAGCGGCGGGTGCACGACGAGAGTCGTCACGACAGCGATCGCCATGCCGATCATGCCGGCACGGTTGCCCCGGCGGCTGCTCTCGGGGCTCGAGAGCCCTCTCAACGCGAGGATGAAGCAGATGCCCGAGACGAGATAAGCGAGGAGCACCCAGGCGGGTGTTGCATGTGCTGCAGCCTCCACGCCTTAGCGCTCCCGCTTCTTGTACATGGCGAGCATTCGCGCCGTGACCGCGAAGCCGCCGAAGATGTTAACACTGGCCAAGGCAACCCCGACCAGTCCGAGCCACTTCGAGCTAGGGCTTCCCGCCGCCGCGGCGGCGATCAGCGCGCCCACCACGATCACCGAGGAGATGGCATTGGTCACGCTCATCAGCGGCGTGTGAAGCGCCGGGGTGACCGACCAGACGACATAATAGCCGACGAAGCAGGCGAGCACGAAGATCGACAGGATGGAGATAAAGTCCATGGCCCCTCCGCTGGGAAGCAAGCGGCTTTGTGGCGGGTCGTTCAAAACCTGTCGAGTGCCGCGGCGCAACCAGCCCGTTAATCACGATGCGGTTATCGATTTTCTAACCTTTTCGCGCGCATGCGTGGGACCCGATCGGGAAGGAAGCACGCTCAAGTGTCGAAGCGCAGCGTTGAAGGGCTGGAACAGAAGCCGTGGAAGCTGCTGCTTTGGACGGCGGTCGCGGGCTTTATCTTCGGGTTCATCGGGTTCGGCGAGATCGTCGAGGACTGGCTCCGGGTCACCCGGAATTCCTTCCATCAACACAAAGCGAGCGGTCGAATCGTCATCATCAAGATCGATGACGAAGCCCTTCGCCAAGTCGGTAACTGGCCCTGGCCGCGGCGCTATCAAGGTCGACTGGTCGATCGACTTAGCGCCGCTGGCGCCAGCCGCATCTTCTTCGACATCAATTTCTCTTACGCGTCAGAAAATCGGGCTGACGATCAGGCTTTTGCGGATGCGATCGCCCGTTCGAAGCGCGTGACGCTGCTCGCGCGGTCGCGGATCGGCCCGGACGGAGCGGCAACGCAAGTCGACTCCAAACCTCTCCCGGCATTCACATCACATGCGCAGCTTGGGATCGGGAGCGTCCGCTATAATTGGCAGAACGCCGTCTGGAAGCTGTCCTACGCGGAGAATATCCGCGGTCATCCGGTCCCATCTTTTGCATCGGAAATGGCGAATGTTTCAGGGCCTGCTGGTTCGCGTTTCCCGCTGGATTATTCGGTGCGGGTGCCCAGCATTCCTGATTATTCGGCAGGCGATGTCCTCAGCGGCAAGGTCGGGCGGCGACAACTCCAAGGCCGCGATGTCATCATCGGCTTGGCTTCGGATGTGCTGGGCGACCGCTACTTCATTCCCGGATTCGGCCGCGCTTACGGCGTGTACGTCCACGCCGTGGGCGCGGAGACGCTGAAGACCGGCCGACCGGTTGACCTCGGCTGGGTACCGGGCTTCGTTATTGGCTTTGGCGCCGCCGCAGCCGCATTGCTGCGGAAACGCTTCAGCCAGCGGCTAGTCATTTTCGGTGCAGGACTTGGTTTGCTGCTTGTCGGACCCGGCTTCCTGGAAACCAGGCTCGTCTTCATGGATATCACGCCGGGCCTTTTCGTCCTGCTCACTGTCGGCACCGCGCTCGGGTGGCGGCGTTACCGGGCGCGGGGCTGGGTCAACACCGTTTCCAACCTGCCGAACCTCAACGCGCTTCGCGCCAATCGCGAAGGCCGCAATCAGTCGCTCGTCGCGGCACGCGTTCTGAACTACGAGGAGATCGTCGCCGCTTTGCCCCCGAGCAGCGAGCGGCAGCTCATCGACCAGATCGTTTCGCGCCTGAAGGTGGGTGCGCCAAACCGCATCCTTTATCAGGGCGACGCCGGCATCTTCGCGTGGTTCGAGGAGTCGCAGCAGCCGGTCGGCAACCATCTCGAAGCGTTGTACGCGCTCTTCCGCAACCCCGCCCGAGTTGCGGAAATGTCGATGGACCTCACCATCGCCTTCGGCGTCGAGGTCGGCAGCGGCCGCTCGATCGCCAACCGCTTGGCCAGCGCGCTCGTCGCCGCGGAAGAAGCCGCCCACGATGGTCTCAAGTGGAAATATCACGATCCCGAGAGCCTCGAGAACGCTTCGTGGAGACTGTCGATGCTGAGCCAGCTCGACGAGGCAATCGACCGAGGCGAGGTTTGGGTTGCGTATCAGCCCAAGCTCGAGCTCGCGACCCGCAGAGTGATCGGTGCAGAGGCGCTGGCGCGCTGGACTCACCCCGAGAAGGGGCCCATCGCGGCTTCGGAATTCGTCGCCGCCGCGGAACAGCACAACCGCATTGGCAAGCTCACCGATTTCGTCCTCGAAAAGGCCGTTGCGGCGGCGGCGCAAATCAACAAGCGCGGCATTGAGTTCGACATGGCGGTGAACCTGTCGGCGCGTCTGCTCACAGACAAAGGCTTCACCCTGCGTCTGTCGGCACTGCTCGCCAGGCACAGCCTGCCGGCGCGCCATTTGACGCTCGAGTTGACCGAGACGGCCGCCCTCGCCGGCAGCGGCGAAGGCCTCGAGATGATCAGCCGCCTGCGCGACCTCGGGGTCAATATCGCAATCGACGATTATGGTACGGGACTCTCGACGCTCGATTATCTGAAGAAGATCCCGGCCAACGAGATCAAGATCGACCAGAGCTTCGTCAAAGGCATCGCCGACAACCGCAGCGACCGTCTGATGGTCCAGTCAACCATCGGTCTCGCCCATTCGCTCGGCCGGAAAGTCGTGGCGGAGGGGGTCGAGCATCGGGACATTCTCGACCTGTTGATCGAAATGAGCTGCGACATTGCCCAGGGTTTCGCCATCGGCCGTCCGATGAGCCTGGACAGCCTGGCCAAGCGCATCTCGTCCGACCGCAAGCGCAGCGCCGCCTAAGTCACTCCAACAAAATGATGATTCACCTGCGCGCAAACCATGCGCGAATGAATGATGGTTACTTGTTTGCTAACCATAACGATTAAGGTTAATATCGCCCCAGCTGCCGAATCGCAGTTGAATAACGGGGTGACCAAGATGAAAAAGGTTAAGACTGGCCGCGGCTTCTGGAGCTGGCTCATGGGTCAAGGCTGGGACACTGCAGGCGGCAACGGCTAAGCCTCGCTGACCCGACGACTTCGGGCCAGAAAATCAACGAGTTAGAAAGCGCTCGCCGTATGGCGGGCGCTTTTGCTTGTCCGCGTGCCTGAACTCTTTCATCGGTGGCGCTGATGCCGAACGCGCGTTAGGCGGCGGCATGTTGCGCCAGTCGAGCATGATCCTCCCGATTCGCGCGCACGGGCCGGGACTTTACGATTTCACCGAAAAAGCGTGCGCCTTTGTCGCCGAAAGCGGGATCGAGGAGGGCATTTTGACGGTTTTTTGCCGCCACACGTCGGCATCGCTGGTGATCCAGGAGAATGCCGCGCCGGCGGCCCGCCGCGACCTGGAAGCATTTTTCAAGCGTATCGCGCCGGAAGGTGGTCAGTATGAGCATGACGACGAAGGACCGGACGACATGCCGGCGCACTTGCGCAGCGCGCTGACCCAGACGCAGCTGTCGATCCCGGTTCGCGGCGGCAAGCCGGTGCTTGGCACCTGGCAGGGCATTTTCCTGTTCGAGCATCGCCGCAACAGTCCCGAGCGCGAGATCGCGCTGCACATCATCGGCGAATGAGCCTCGACTCGGTCCGCGCGTGGCTCGCCGAGAACGCGCCCGATCTGCGGCTGATCGAAGCCGCGGACACCACCGCCACGGTGGACACGGCCGCAAAGGCGCTCGGTGTCGAGCCCGGGCGGATCGCCAAGACCCTGGCGGTGCGCGCCGGCGATCACCTCTTCCTCCTCTGCACACGCGGAGACGCCCGGCTCGACAACCGCAAGTGCAAGGCCGAGTTCGGCGCTCGGCCGCGCATGCTGGGCCCCGAGGAGACGTTCGAGATAACCGGCCATCCAGTCGGCGGGGTGTGTCCGTTCGGGCTCAAAAACCCACTGCCCGTCTATCTCGACGTGTCGCTGCAGGCGTTCGCCGTCGTCTATCCGGCGGGCGGGTCGCTCAACACCTCGGTCGAGGTGGCGACCGAGCGGCTGTTCAAGCTGGTCGCCGAGCGCTGGGTCGACCTCTGCCGCCTACCCGAATCTGGCGGGGCCTAGCTCCGCGGCACTGACGTCGGCGACCGGCCAGGGCGTCCGGGCAATCAGCGATTCGGCGATGGCCGCCATTGCGGGCGAGGTCTGGAGCCCGAACCCGCCCTGCCCGGCCAGCCAGAAGAAGCCCTCGGCGTCCGGCGCGAACCCGGCGACGGGATGGCGGTCGGGAGCGAAGGTCCGAAGGCCTGCCCACTTGCTGTGGATTCGCTCGACCCTGACCGTCGTGCGTTCCTCCATCCGCCACGCGGCGAGGGCGACTTCCTGCTCGTCGGGCTGCGCATCGCACGGGTCGCTCGGCACCTCGTCCATCGGCGAGGCGAACAGCCGCCCGCTCTCGGGCGCGAAATAAAGCTCGTCGCCGACCGTCTTGGCGAACGGCAGGCCGTCGAGCTCAGCGCCAGCCGGCGCGTCGAACGTGATGATCGTCCGGCGCTTCGGCTCGAGGCCCAACGGCTGCACCCCTGCCATGCGCGCAACCTGGTCCGCCCAGGAGCCCGCCGCGTTGACGAGAATCGGCGCGGAACGGCTCTCCCCCTTCTCGGTCGTGACTGTCCACAGGCCATTGGCATGCGTGATCGATGATGCGCGTGAGCCCGCGAGCAGCTCACCGCCATGGCTTCTGAGCCGCCGCAAATTCCCCTGCAGCAATGCATGCGGATCGAGCCGGATCGCGCTCCGGTCGGCGATCCCGTGGACCGCGTCGTCCTTCAGCAGCGGGCAAAGCCCATGGACGGCGCGAGAGTCGAGCCGGTCGATTTCGGCGAACAGGCGGATCTCGGCCTCGAGCGCGTCGAGCGCGGCGCCTTCCTCCTCGCGGGCATGGATGAGCACCGGCACATGATGCCCGAGGGGAAACTCGGTGAAGCCGGCCGGCGGATGTTCGATGAAGCCTCGGCTCGCGAGCGTCAGCTCGCGGACCACGCGGTCGCCCAGGAAATAGTGCAGCATCGTCGCGCTTCGGCCCGACGAGTGGAAGCCGACCTGCTCTTCGGCCTCGAGCACCGTGACCTTCGCATGCTTCGACACGGCCGCCGCGGCGGACAGGCCGGCAATGCCGCCGCCGATGACCAGAATGTCGGCGCTACTCACCTCTCAGGCAGCGGAAAGCCGCTCATTCACGACCTTGCCGCCCATGGTGAGGCGGATGGCTTTGACGATCTCGTCATCGTCCGGGAGCACCGGGCGTCTCTGCTCCTTGTCCCAGAAGGCCGACAGGAAATTGAAGAGGTTGCGGGCGAACAGAGCGGAAGCGTCGGCAGCGAGGCTCCGGGCAAGGTTGGACGCGCCGATGATCATGACGCCGTGCTGCACCACCTGTTCGCCCGCCCTGGTCCCTTCGACATTGCCACCGGCCTCCGCCGCAAGATCGACGATCACGCTGCCCGGACGCATGGTCGCGATCTGCGCATCGCTGATCAGGCGCGGCGCCGGCCGGCCGGGGATCAGCGCGGTGGTGATAACGATGTCCTGCTTGGCGATATGGCCGGAAACAAGCTCCGCCTGCGCTTTTTGATATTCCTCGGACATTTCGGTTGCATAGCCACCCGCGCCCTCGCCCTCGATTCCGGCGACATTCTCGACGAAGATCGGCTTGGCCCCTAGCGACTGGATCTGCTCCTTGGTGGCTGAGCGCACATCGGTGGCGCTGACCTGCGCGCCGAGCCGCTTGGCGGTCGCGATGGCTTGGAGGCCGGCGACTCCGACGCCCATCACGAACACCTTCGCCGGGCTGATGGTGCCGGCGGCGGTCATCATCATCGGGAATGCGCGTCCGTAAGCATCGGCCGCCTCGACCACAGCCTTGTAGCCGGCAAGGTTGGATTGCGAGGACAGGATGTCCATCGACTGGGCGCGGGTGATGCGCGGCATCCATTCCATGGCCAGCGCTTCGATCCCCGCTACGGCATAGCCATCGATCGCCGCACGCTGCTTCAGCGGATCGAGCGCTCCGACCAGCACCGCGCCCTGTTCGGCGCCCTGCAGCGTCGCAGGATCGGGCCCGTTGACGGCGAGGATGACGCCAGCGCCCTTCAATGCGTCGGCCCTCGAACCGAGCTTTGCGCCGGCCGCTTCGAAGTCGGAATCGGGGATCGACGCGGCCTCGCCGGCGCCCGCCTCGATTGCGACGTCGGCGCCGAGCGCGATGAATTTCTTGACGGTCTCGGGGATCGCCGCGCAGCGCGTCTCGCCCGCAGGCTCCTTCAAAACCGCGATCTTCATCCGTCTATTTGAGGATCAGGAGAACGATGAAGCCGATGATCAGGCAGGTGATCGCACCCCATTTCAGGATTTTGGTGAAACGAGAGTAGTCGGCGACGTGATGCGCCATCTCGTGGGTCGGTGGGCTCACCAGGATCGGCTCTTCCTCGGCCATTCAAATTCCCCTCTGTGGAACAACGCGTGCCGGAGTCCATAACAAGGAGGCCTTCGCTTCCCAAGCCCCGGCGTCCAACCCCTTAAGCTCGCCTTTACCCTCGCGCGCTATCACGGCCCGATGCGCGAAGAACCGACCCGCTCGCTACTGCTTCTCGATGCCAATCCGGAGGAGCGTCGGCTGATCTCGGCAATCGCCGGGCGCGCCGGTTGGAGCGTCGTCGGGGCAGCGGATGAAGAAATGGCGCTCGCGCTTCTCCAGGGGCCGCACGGCCGGGAAGTGCTTTCGGTGCTGCTGGGCACGTGGGACGCCGAAAAAGGTCCCCAGCTGATCGCGGCCCTCCGCGAGGACCGACCAAACCTTCCGGTCATTGCTTTGTCACACGGAGACACGGTGTCGGTCGCGGTGGAAGCGATGCGCGCGGGAGCATCCGACTTCCTCGTGCGGCCGGTTGCGCCCGAGCGGCTGCTCGAAGCGCTTGCAGCGAACGCCGACCGCCGCCGCGCGGCCGGCGAGCTCGCGCCCGTTTCGGAAAAGCTCGCGCCGCCGCTTCCACTCGAGCAATTGGTCGGTGCGGCACCCGAATTCCGTGCTGCGCTCGCGGTCGCGGCCAAGTCGGCGCGCAACCGCCTGCCGGTCCTCATCGTCGGCGAGCCCGGAACGGGCAAGGAAACCATTGCGCGTGCGATCCACAGCGCCAGCCTCCGCGCGAAGGGTCCGCTGCTGTCGCTCGACTGCAAGGCAATCGCCGCCAATATCATCGACAGCGAATTGTTCGGGCATGAGAAAGGCGCCTTCCCGGGCGCCTTCACGGCCAAGACCGGCAAGCTGGTCCAGGCCGACGGGGGCACCCTCGTCCTCGACGAAATCTCCTGCTTGCCGGAACAGACCCAGGAGGTGCTCGACCGGGTCCTCGCCACCGGCGAGGTCCGCCCGGTCGGCCTCAACGGCAGCTATTCGGTCGACGTGCGGATCGTCGCGACGAGCAGCCGCCCATTGCCCGAAGACTTTCTCCCCGGTCTTGCCGAACGGATCGGCTCGACCACCGTCACACTGCCGCCGCTCCGCGAGCGCAGCGGCGACATCCCGCCGCTGGCACGGCACCTGCTCCAGCGGATGTCCGAGCAGACCGGGCTCAAGCCGCTGTCGATCGGCAACGACGCACTGGCGGTGCTGATGCGCTACGGTTGGCCGGGTAACGTCCGTCAGCTTGCCGGAGTGCTGTTCCGGGCGGCGCTTCAATGCGACGACAATTCGCTCACCGCGCAGCACTTCCCGCACATCGCAATCCAGTCCCGCTATACCGGGCGGCGTACCGACTTCGCGCCGACGATCAGCCAGTCAAGCAGCGATGAGGCAATCGCGGGCGCGCCCGGAGTCACGCTTTATACCAGCGACGGTCATCTTCGCCCGCTCGAGGACATTGAGGCGGACATCATCCGCCTTGCCATCGGCCATTACCGCGGCCGAATGACCGAAGTGGCGAGGCGGCTGGGGATCGGCCGCTCCACGCTCTACCGCAAGCTCGGGGAGCTCGGCATCGATACCGCCGCTTAGAGCCGCCGAGTCAGTGCCTGGTCGCGCATGCCGCGCCAGATTTTCAGTGCCTGCACCGTTTCGAACACGTCGTGGACGCGGACGATCTGTGCGCCTTGGTCGACGGCTTTCATCGCGAAAGCGATGCTTCCTCCCAGACGCTTGTCGGCCGGCGCTTCATTTGACAGCGCGCCGATGGTGCGCTTGCGGCTTGCGCCGGCGACCAGCGGGCAACCGAGCGAATGGAACAAGGCGAGCCCGTTCATCAGCTCCAGGTTGTGAGCAACGTTCTTGCCGAAGCCGAAGCCCGGATCCACGAGGATTTTCTGGCGCGAAATGCCGGCCTCCACGGCCGCCGCGATGCGCTCCTCCAGCCACAGATACACCTCGACCAGGACGTCGTCGTAGTGCGGATCGTCCTGCATCACCTCCGGCGCGCCCTTGTGGTGCATCAGCACGACCGGCACGCCGAGCGACGCCGCGACCTCGGATGACCGGTCGTCGTAGGTCAGCGCCGACACGTCGTTGATCATGCGCGCGCCAGCTTCAACCGCCGGCGTCATGACGTCAGCCTTGCGCGTGTCGACCGACACCGCGGCGCCGCCCGCCGCCAGTTGGCGGATGACCGGGACGATGCGCTCGATCTCGTCGCCTTCCCAGATCGAGCGGGCCCCCGGCCGCGTCGATTCGCCGCCGACATCAAGGATCGCCGCGCCGTCCGCGGCCATTCGGGCACCTGCCTCGCCTGCGGACGCGGCGTCGGGAAATTGTCCACCGTCGGAAAAGCTGTCGGGAGTCGCGTTGATAATCCCCATCGCCTGCGGCTGATCGAGGCGGATCGTCCGCTCGCCAAGCTGGAGTGGAGCGCGCGGCGCGGTGATTGCCGCCCACTGGGCGGCCATGTCGTCGTCGAAGCGGTCCTGGATACCCTCAACTGCCGCCAGCTCGATGGAAGTGCGGGCGTGGCCCTCGACACTGATCAGTTCAATACCCGCAAACCAACTCATGCCTCCGGCGAGCCGCGCGACGTTACCGTCATGGCCGAAGGGCGAATCAACGAAGGCCGTGGGGCGTAAAAGCGTGCGGGTCATTCAACCGTCATTGCGAGGAGCGAAGCGACGAAGCAATCCAGCCAACTGGCTTCTGGATTGCTTCGCTACGCTCGCAATGACGAAAGATGCTGTTGCCGCAAGGCATCGAGTACCGTCAGGGTGCCGGCGCTCTCAACGTGCCAGAAGGTCCAGCCGTTGCAGGACGGCGCCTTTTGCAGCGCGGCGCCGACCTTGTGGATCGATCCGGAAAGATTGCCGCAGGCAATGGAGCCATCTGCGCGCACAGTGGCGGTCCAGCGGCGCTTGGCGTCGGTCAGGGTCGAGCCGGCTGGGATCAGGCCGCTTTCAACGAGCGTTCCGAACGCAACGCGCGGCTGGTCGCGCTTGTCGGGCACCGTCTGCATCGCGCTTTCATCGAGCGGCAAGGTCGAATCAATCCGCTCCCGCGCGACTTTCACGTAGGAGGATTCGCGTTCGATCCCGATCCAGCGCCGCCCGAGGCGCCTTGCGACTGCGCCGGTCGTGCCGGTGCCGAAGAACGGGTCGAGCACCACGTCGCCAGGCTTCGTGCAGGCGAGCAGAATTCGATAGAGCAGTGCCTCCGGCTTCTGGGTCGGATGGGCCTTCCCGCCCCCTTTACCCTTGACCCGCTCGCCACCGCTGCAAATCGGAAGCAACCAGTCAGACCGCATCTGCAGGTCTTCGTTGAGCGCCTTCATCGCGCGGTAGTTGAAGGTGTAGCGCGCGTTCTCATCCTTCGCGCACCACAGCAGGGTTTCGTGC
Source organism: Sphingomonas sp. (assembly GCA_025935515.1). Classification (GTDB taxonomy): domain Bacteria; phylum Pseudomonadota; class Alphaproteobacteria; order Sphingomonadales; family Sphingomonadaceae; genus Sphingomicrobium. Next base: position 377 of record JAICVC010000062.1, on the reverse strand, counting down.
GCGTTGGTAAAGCGCGTCCCGCGGAAATTCGGCATCGGGTTGGTCTTGCGCCACACGATGTCGTTCAGGATCCAGAAGTTCGCATCCTGGAGCAGCGAGCCGACGCGATAAATGTTGTGATAGCTGCCGATGACCCAGATCGTCCCATTGTCCTTGAGGATGCGCCGCGCCTGTTCGAGCCATTCGCGCGTGAAATTGTCGTAGGCGGTCAGGCTTTCGAACTTGTCCCACTCGTCGTCGACCGCATCGACGCGGCTGCCCTCGGGCCGGAACAGGTCGCCGCCGAGTTGCAGATTGTAGGGCGGATCAGCGAAGATCATGTCGACTGACTTGTCCGGCAACCGCGCCATCTCGGCGATGCAGTCGCCCTGGAGGAT
>JAICVC010000153.1 GCA_025935515.1 Sphingomonas sp. | reverse complement strand
GGCTGGATCCCCGCTTCCGCGGGGATGACGAAATCTGTGGATTATTTCTCCATCCGCCAGGGCGGAACGCGGCGGTGCTCGCCGGCGCGGTAGAAGAAGATGATGTTGCCGTCGGGGTCGCGCAGCCGCGCCTCGCGCCACATCCACGGCTGGTTCCGCGGACCGTGCTCGAAGGCGACGCCGCTCCGGGCGAGCTGCTCGACGCGCTCGTCGAGGTCGTCGCATTCGAGATAAATGGCCGTGGTGGCGATGATTTTTTCCTCGGGGTCGATCTGCACCGAGAGCGTGACCCCGCCCGCTGTCTCGAACCGGGCATAGCCGGTGTCAGGGCTGTCCACGATCTGGGTCAGGCCAATCCGCTGGTAGAAATCCACCGACCGCTCGTAATTGGTCCCGGTCACGGTGACCTGATTGAGCCGAGGGCCGGTGCCGACATCCAGCCGCACGCTTCCCTGTCCCAACGGCCCGGCGCCCTGGCCGAGGCCCGGCGCATCCCACAGTGCGACCCGGACGAACTCGCGCGCCCGCGCCACGGCATCGGCGAGGCTCGAGCCATCGGCGAGGAAGAAGGCAATTGCGCTGGCGAGCGTGCAGCCGGTGCCATGCGTGCTGGTGGTATCGATCCGCTGGCCCTGCCAGCTTGTCATATTGTCTTCTTCGATCAACGCGTCGGCGAGCGCGTCGCCTTCGTCGTGCCCGCCCTTGATCAGCACGGCGCAGCCATGGGCACCGACCAGATGAAGCGCTGCGGCGACCGGGTCTTCCTCCGACGTCAACCGCTTCAGCTCGGGGAGATTGGGAGTGGCGATGGTTGCGACGTCCATCAGCCGGCCGAATGCGGCGATGGTTGGCTCGTCCGCGAGCGCCGACCCGCTGGTCGCGATCATCACCGGATCGAAGACGATCGGGATGCCCGGCTGCTCCGCCTTCAGGCGCTGGAGCCTCGCCGCGACCTGCTCGGCGGCGAAAGCCCCGCCGATCATCCCAATCTTTACCGCATCGACTCCAAGGTCGCCGATAACTGCTTCGATCTGGGCGAGAATCATCTCGGTTGGAACCGGATGGACCGCGCTCACGCGAACCGTGTTCTGGGCAGTGATCGCGGTTACTGCGGTCATTGCGTGGCCGCCGAGCATCGTGACGGTCTTGATGTCCGCCTGAATCCCGGCGCCGCCGCCCGAATCCGAGCCGGCGATGATCAGGACCCGAGCCGTCGACGTCATACCCCGCGTCTTCGACCCGGTTCCGGGCGCGAAGTTGTCCATTTGCACGGTTCCGTCATGGGCCGACAAATACCAAGAAAAGGTTCACGCGGCGGTCCGCACGGCCTCGCAAATGTCGTCCACCACGCGTTCGACCAGCGCCGGATCGTCGCCTTGGGCCATCACCCGTATCAGCGGCTCGGTGCCCGACTTGCGAATCACGAGGCGCCCCTTCCCTTCGAGCTCGGCTTCGGCGGCGGCTATGCGCTTGCGGACGCTGTCAGCCTCGAGCGGCTCGCTGCCGCCATTGAAGCGGACGTTCTTGAGGATCTGCGGCAGCGGCTCGAACTGCCGCAGCAGCCTGCTTGCCGGCGCCTTGGCCTCGACTAGGGCCGCCAGGACCTGAAGCCCCGCCACCAGCCCGTCGCCGGTGGTCGCATGGTCGGCGAGAATGATGTGCCCCGATTGTTCACCGCCGACGTTGCAGCCGCTCTTGCGCATTTCCTCGAGCACGTAACGGTCGCCGACCGCCGTCCTGACGAGCTTCAGCCCCGCATCCCCCAGCTTCCGCTCGAGACCGAGATTGGACATGACCGTCGCCACAACCGCATTGCCGCGAAGCTCGCCGCGAGCCTGCAGGCCGAGCGCGATCAGCGCCATCAGCTGGTCGCCGTCGATCAGCCGGCCCTGCTCGTCCACTACGATCAAGCGATCAGCATCGCCGTCGAGCGCGAGGCCGATGTCGGCGCCGCTCGCGACGACGGTCTGCTGGAGGAGCTCGGGGTGGGTCGAACCGCAGTCCTTGTTGATGTTCATACCGTCGGGCGAGACGCCGAGCGGGATTACTTCGGCGCCAAGCTCCCACAATGCTTCCGGCGCGACGTGGTAAGCAGCCCCGTTGGCGCAATCGACCACGACCTTCAGGCCGTCGAGCCGCAGATGCTCGGGGAACGTGTCCTTGGCGAACTGGATGTAGCGGCCGCGGGCATCGTCGATGCGCCGGGCGCGGCCGATCTGGGCCGACTTGGCGAGCCTGGGCTCCTTCTCGAGCCGTTTCTCGATATCCCGCTCAGCGGCATCGCTGAGCTTGTAGCCGTCGGGTCCGAACAGCTTGATGCCATTGTCCGCGAATGGGTTGTGCGAGGCCGAGATCATCACGCCGAGATCGGCGCGCATCGAGCGCGTCAGCATCGCCACCGCCGGCGTCGGCATTGGTCCCAGCAGCACGACGTCCATGCCGACGCTGGTGAAGCCCGCGACCATCGCCGATTCCATCATGTAGCCGGAAAGCCGCGTGTCCTTGCCGATGACGACGCGATGCCGATGGTCCCCGCGCAGGAAATGCGCGCCCGCCGCCTGGCCGACCCGAAGCGCTGTCTCGGCGGTCATCGGCTCGATGTTGGTCGTACCGCGGATCCCGTCGGTCCCGAAGAATTTGCGTGTCATCGACCGCGTTCTAGCGCGGTTAGGCGATCCAGCGCCAGATTCCCGCAGGGACGCGATGCGCCCAGGTGGCAATCAGGAACAGCAGGGTGCCAGCGATCAGCGCGACCGTTCCCGGATTAGCGACACCGCGCGTAAACGGGATGAAGGCGGTTTGGGCGGTCCATTCATGCCACGCCTCGCCCATCTGCCCCGCCTTCTTGCTGTCCTGGGCGGCGGCTCCGGCCAGAGCGAGGAGGATGATTGCTCCGTCGAACGCCCGACGGCCCGCCGGCAGGCCCTCTCGATCCCACCAATGCCGGATTGCGCATGAACGACCCCACAAACAGGATCGATGCCAGCCACATCAGCAGCGTGCCTGCGATCCAGCCCGCCTGGCCGCCATCCCACAACGGCAGCTCGCGGCCGATCACCCGGTAGAAATAGATCATCGCGGCGAAGGCGATCAGCGCGATGATCGAATAGAGTCCCTGAAAAGCGCGCTCCCCCAATCCCCGGACGAGTGGGCCCCGCAGCGGGTGCGACAGCAGGAAATGCGTTCCGACGAACGCGATCGCGGACCCCAACAGGCCCATCTGCGGCGTCAATGCCGGTACGCCTCCGGCAGATCGCGCCGGCCCGGTAGATAGCGATAGCGGTCGCGAAGGCGGGTCTGATGGGTCTCGAGCGGCTGGCGCACTCCGTCGATATAAACCTGCTCCGCGGCGCTCGAGACTTCGAGCGGGTCGCCCGACCAGATGACGAGGTCGGCGCGGCGGCCCGGCGCCAGGCTCCCGATCTCCCCGCCGAGGCCGATCGCTTCGGCTGGCCGCAAGGTGATCATCGCCATCGCTTCCCCCCAGCTGACCCCGGTTGCTCCGGGGATCTTCTGAAGGCCGACGAGATTGCCGGCATATTGGCGCTGGTTGAACAAGAACCGCGTATCGTTGTCGTCGATCATTCCAATCGCCACGCGGACGCCCGCGGCGCGCATCCGGCCGACATTCGACTGGGTCGCGGCAAGCTGTTCGAACGTCGCCGGCAGGTCATTCACCGCGGACGCGATCACGGGAATTCCCGACCGCGCGATCTGGTCGGCGACGGTCCAGCCTTCGCTAACCCCGACGAGGACGAGCTTCAGCGCGGGGAATTCGCGCTTCAGCCCGATGACCTGCAAGATGTCGCTCGCCCGCTCCACATGGACGAGGAGATACTGTCGCCCTTGCAGGACCGGGACCAGCGCCGCCGCGTCGAAACGCGTCAGCAGCACGTCGTCACTTCGGCGGGCGTTCGGGCCGAGGACACGCGAGTCGTTGGGATCGCGGACGATGGGCTGCTCG
>JAICVC010000118.1 GCA_025935515.1 Sphingomonas sp. | reverse complement strand
GCGGTCGCCGGGTTCAAGCCCGACGAGATCGACATCACCGCCCAGGAGAATGTGCTGCTGGTTTCCGGGCGCAAGAAGGAAGAGGCGGACGAGGGTGGTTCGGCAAACGCCTACATCTACCGCGGAATCGCGACGCGCTCGTTCGAGCGCCGGTTCGCGCTCGCCGACCATATCCAGGTGAGGGGCGCGGACATGAAGGACGGGCTGCTTTCGATCGAGCTGGTCCGCGAGATCCCCGAGGCGATGAAGCCGCGGAAGATCAACATCGGCGGATCGCAGGGGCAAGGCGAGCGCTCGGCGATCGGCGGCAGCAGCGACCGGCCCGCATCGAAGCAAACGGTCGATGCGGAGGCCGAGCAGGCCTAACACGCCGGTTTCAACTTCAGGGCCCCGGAGTCACTCCGGGGCCCTTTGCTCAGGTCCGCCGATCGTTCACCACAGCCGGCTCCTGGCGATTTCCGCTTCGCCAGCCGCGGCGAGCAGCAGGTCGGCGATCTGCGCCGCCGTCAGGCCCGGCCGCAGCTCTGCGAGCAGGGCCGCGTCGATTTCCCCGCGAATCTTGCCGTCGATGCCGCGGGTCACTCTCCACACACGAGCCTTTCTGTCGATCTTTTCGCGTTTCACGGGGCTGGTCCTTTCAGGTTTCCCGAGCGCATCAAGGGAAGGGAGGGGGCGACCCGATGCGCTCGGGAGAGGGGTTGTCGGGGGGATCGTCGGCAATGACTCCGTTGTTCGTGGCGACGCGGCATTCCGCTGCGCCGCTATCCCTTTTGAGAGTCGCAGGCGCTTGAAGGTTCCCGCATAAGGAAGCTTCACCAGGCGCGGGTCGCGTCGATCTCGCGCCGGGCGATTTCGAGCAGGAAGGCTTCGGCGAAGTCGTCGCCGGCTTCATCCTCGTCGCGGCGATTGTCGTTGGCGGGCCCGCACTCGAGCCCGCACACCCGCTGCGCCCATTCGCCGACAATGTCGGGGAAGGCGGGGTCCATTAGCAGATGTCGCATGTCGCAAATCCTTGGCTCTGGGGATCCCGGGCGCGCTTGCCGGGGCAAGGGGGGGAGAGACGCGCCCGGGATCGGGGTCAGCCGACGCTCAGAGTCGCGTTGACGCGGACCGGGCGGCTGATGTTGAAGTAATTGGGCGAGGTCTTGAGGACAGTATCGTGGATCGCCGCGAACTGTTCCGGCGTGCCGTCGCCCTTGATCCTGACCTCGTACTCGATCTCCTCGTAGCCGGCCGCGACTTCATCGCTGAGTCCGAGGAAGCCGCGCAGGTCGAGCTCGCCTTTGGTGCGGATTTCGACGCTCTCCAGCGTGATGCCCTGGAGCGAGGCGCCGGCGACGTAGCCGACGGTGATGCAGGCGTTGAACGCCGCCATCAGCAGCTCCTGCGGGTTCGGCGCGCTGTCGCCGCCCAGCAACTCGAACGGTTCGTCGGCGACGATCTTGTGGGTGCGGGTGATCCGCTCGCCGCCGATCGTATAGCCTTCGACCAGGGTCTCGCTGCGGGTCTGGCCGGCCCATTTGGTGGTCACGTTGAAGGCGACCTTGGCCTGGTTCGCATCCTGCTCGATCGCCTCGACGACTTCGCCGAGGGCCTTGAGGTCGAGCCCGTTCACGCGCTCGGTCTTGACGGTATCCAACATTTCTTATCTCCTTTTTGGTGTTCGTGGTGATCAGGCGAAGACGGGTGCGGCCTCGGCGATGCGCTCGGCGGCGCGGCGCGAGATCCCGTTGAGCGTATTCTTGAAGCGCTCATGGACCATGCCGGAGCCGATGTAGGTCCAGCGCGCCGCCTGGTGCTGCTGCGCGAGGATCTCCTCGCGGTTCTCGAGCTTGCGGCCCATCGCGATTTCGAGCGCGTCGAGGTTGAAGCCGGCCTGGGTCTTGAGGCCGTCGTCGAGGAAGCCGCCGATCTCGAAGAATTCGTCGATGGCCTCGTCGATCTCGGCTTCGGTGCGGCCGACCGCCAGCGCGTCGACGATCAATGTGTCGAGCTTGGCGTGCTGCGCTTCCTCCATCCAGTGATGCTTCATCAGGCTCTTGAACAGCGGGTCGAGCTCGCCGTCATCGCGGATCGAGCCGAGGTAGTGCTGCTGGGTCATCCACTCGATCATCAGGATGACGAGGCCGACCGAGAGCGGGTCGTGGCGAAGCACCTCGGCGCCGATCGCCTCGGAAGGGCCGATCATCCGGCATTCGACCGGGAAGCCGCGCACGAACGCCGAATGGAAGCGTTTGAACAGATGGATGTGCTTGGCTTCCTCGCTCGCGAAATTGAGGATCGCGCGGACCCGCCAGTCGTCGCCGAGCAGATGCGGTCGCGCATGGTCGATCAGGAATGGGAGGATGAACTCCTCGACCACCCCGAAAATGCACAGATACTGGTGCGTGCTGATCTGGTTGAGGACGCGCTGCTCGAAGGGGTTGAGGCTGTCGAGCGCGGCGGTGCGGGCGAGGCTCTCGGGCATCATGTTGCGCGAGAAGTCGAGCTCCTGGTCGGTCCGCAGCACATCATCGAGCTGCCACTGGGCGCGGAGCGACGAAGCTAGCGTCGCTTCATAATTGAAGTCATTGTACATTGCTCAAATCCCCTTTTGATTTGCGAGAATTACATGAGCGCCGGCACGACCGCGGTCGAAATTGCGGAGACTGCGGCGACGAACGCAAAGAAGATCGCAGCGGCGCGCTGCGAACTGAGGCCATCGTGAGAATCGAACATCTTTCGCTCCTTTCAAATTGCCGGGCAGAGCTCTTCCGTCTTGGGAAGCAGCGCTCGCCCAAGCTGTGGAATCACTCCCCGATTTGATGATCCGGTTTTACGTGAAGCGGCGGTTTGCTAAAATGACCGCGCTGCCGGATAATTTGACTGAAACGCCGCATCTGCATGCGGGACAGGGCCGTTCATGGACGTTCTCGACGAGATTCTGAGCTCGCTGCGCCTGTCGGGCGGAGTCGTCATCGATGCCCAGTTCACCGGGGACTATTGCGTTCGCGCGCAGTTCACGCCCGACCATTGCGCGCCCTGGTTCCCGGTTCCGCAGACGATGATCAGCTATCATTACGTGCGGTCGGGCCGGACGATCGCGCAAGTCGATGGAATCCCGCCGATCGCGCTCGAGCCAGGCGACATCGTGATCCTGCCGCGCAACGATCCGCATCTGCTGTCCAGCCGCACCGGCCTCAAGCCAGCCGACGTCAGCGAGATCGGCTGGATCACGGCCGAAGGTGTGCACCGGGTGTCGAGCGGAAGCCCGGGCGACAAGACCGAAGTCTGGTGCGGGTTCCTCGGCACCGCCGACCGCGGCGAGCATCCGCTGATGGACGCCCTGCCGCCGCTGCTGACGCTCCATGCCGACGCGGCGCAGGCGGAATGGCTCGAAAGCTCGCTGCGGTTTTTGTCGGAGAGCAAGCCGTCGCCGGAGATCGTTGCCCGCCTCGCCGAATTGTTCCTCGCGCAAGCGATCCGCGAATATGTTGGGCAGCTGGCGCCGAGCTCCAAAGGCTGGCTTCGCGGCTTGACCGACCCCGCGGTGTCGAAGGCGCTGTCGGTCATCCACAATCGTTATGCCGAGGATTTCGACGTCGAGACACTGGCGCGCGAGGCGGGCGTCTCGCGATCCGTGCTCGGCGAGCGGTTCAGCGAATTGCTCGGCGAATCGCCGATGCGCTATTGCGCGCGCTGGCGGATGCGGATGGCGTGCAACATGCTGCGCGAGGGCAAGCAAAACACCGCCAATGTCGCGCACGCGGTGGGCTTCGGCAGCGAAGCCGCGTTCAACCGTGCCTTCAAGCGCGAATATGGAATTCCGCCGGCGGCGTGGCGCAAGCGGATCGAGGCCGAAGAGGAAGCGCGGGCGCGCAAGGCGGAACGGCGCGAGCTGCCGCCCCAGAAGGTGCTCTATTGCACCGCGAACGACGGGACTCGGCTGGCTTATTCGGTGAACGGCGAGGGACCGCCGATCGTCAAGACCGCCAACTGGCTCAACCACATCCAGCACGACTGGGACAGCCCGCTGTGGCGGCACTGGATCGACGAGCTGACCCGCGGCCGGTCCCTGGTCCGCTATGACGAGCGCGGCAATGGCTTGAGCGACTGGAACACGCCGGACCTGTCGTTCGGCGCCTTCGTCCACGACCTGGAATGCGTCGCCGACTGCACCGGGACCGAGCAGTTCGACCTGCTGGCGATCAGCCAGGGCGCGGCGGTCGCAGTCGCTTATGCGGTCAAGCACCCGAGACGCGTGCGCCGCCTGATCATCTGCAACGGCTATGCAGCCGGTTGGGCAGTGCGCGCCGACCCGTCGGAGCTCGCGCGGCGCGAGGCGATGCTGACGCTGACGGAGGTCGGCTGGGGCGCCGACAATCCGGCTTACCGCCAGCTATTCACCAACCATTATGTGCCCGATGCGACGCCCAAGCAGATGGGCTGGTTCAACGAGATGCAGCGGCTGTCTGCTTCGCCCGAGAACGCGGTCCGGCTGCAGCGGGTGCTGTCGCAGATCGACGTGCGCGATCTCCTGTCGCAAGTCGAAACGCCGACCTTGATCTTCCATTCGCGCAACGACCAGGCGGTGCCTTTCTCGCAGGGCGCCGAACTCGCGTCGGGAATCCCGAATGCGCAGTTCATCCCGCTCGAAAGCCGCAACCACATCCTGCTGGCAGACGAGCCGGCGTGGGAGACGTTCACCGCAGCGAGCCGCCGCTTCCTCGGCGAGCTCGTCGATGCCTAGGGTTCGTTCGGGCGCCGCCGTCCGGCCGGCCGCCAATGCTGTTTCATGAGCCCGAGGCGGTCGAGCCGGTCGACGATGCCCGTCAGCCATTGCGCGCGGCGGATTGCCAGCGGCTGCACCGAGAGCAGATCGAGCCCGGTCCAGGGGACGAAGGGCGTGCGGCGCGAATAAGCCCAGATCTCGACCCGCACGGTGGGCCGCTCCGAACTGCCGCGCGCGTGGAAGCCGGAAGTGTCGATCGCAACCAGCGTATTCGCTGGAACTGCGAAGCGCCTGGGCGGCGGGAGGCCGAGGCCTCGTAGCTCGTCGGGTGCAATCCGCATCGAGCCGCGCTGCGACAAGCGGTCGCTGTGGCGGACGTTGACGCTCCTCGCTTGTTCCCAGGCGAGCCGCTGCGGAGTCAGCAAATGCGATCCCTCGACATAGGTGAGCGGGCCCTGGTCGTCGGACACATCGGTCAGGAACAGCCACGCCTTGAGCGAGGGATGGAAGGTGTCGGCGTGAAGCTCGAGCTGCGGGTCGGGGCCGCCATCGGCGCGGCCGGTGACGATCGTCTGGACGTAATAGAGCGGCTCGGCGCGGGTGCTTCCAATGTAGGCCAGCAGCGAGCGCCAGCGCCTGCTTCGGAACATGCTGCGAAGTTGCGGCACTTCGCGCAAAAGCGCCGGACCAATCGCGACGCGGCGGGTGAGCGTGTCGCCCTGCTGGTGCTCGCGGCTGTCGAACTCGCGCGTCAGCAGCGCGGACTGAATCGGGGCAAAAGCCTCGGGCGGAAGGAAGTCACGAACCTCGACGAAGCCCTGGCGGTCGAACTGCCGGCGCCATTCGGCCGGCACGCCGCGCGCGAGGCGGCGCCGCCGCGCCCACGCGAGCCGGTGCGCGAGCTTCAGCCGTGCGACGTGGAGCCCACGCCGGTTGAGCCGCTCTGATCCGAGGATCGGATTATCGACGAAGCTCTTGGCGCCGGTCGCCAGCGCCAGGGTCCACAGCGGCGCACGCCACCACTTGAGGAGCGCGCGCACGCCCAAGGCAGCAGCCGACGTCTAGCGCACTCGCGGGCCGCCGAACGGCAGCGGCGGCGGCGGGCGTCGATCGCGGCGCGGCAGCTGCGCCTGATAGGCGACTCCGCAATGCTGCACGCAATAGGGAAATCCCGGGTTGGCGGGCTCACCGCAGAAATGGAAGTCAGGCTCGCCCGGATGCCCGATCGGCCATTTGCAGATGCGGTCATTGAGATCGAGCAGCCCGGTCTTGTCGGCGACTTCGGGGCTCGGCTTGGCCGGCACCAGCCGCCGCGGGGGCGCCGGCGGGATCGGCGCCTGCTGCTCGCCCGGTCCCTGGCGAATGAAGCCGCCGGGGCCGATCGAGCGATACTGCATCTCGGGGGCCGAGCGCGACGGCGTGGCGTGCGGCGGAGCGTTCTGCGCCGGAGCCGCGGATGCAGCGGCCTTCGGAACTTCCATCTTGGGTGCAGCGGGCTTCGGAGCAGGCGCGACCGGCGCGGCCTTCCGCGCCTCTTTTTCCTCGCCCGGCTTGACCGGGGAGGGACGCTGCTCGAGCCCGAGGCGGTGCGCCTTGCCGATCACCGCGTTGCGGCTGACCCCGCCGAGCTCGTCGGCGATCTGGCTGGCAGTGGCTCCGTCGTGCCACATCTTCTAGAGGCGCTCGATGCGCTCTTCGGTCCAGGACATTGTAATCTCTCGCTCCAACTGGCCCGGCCCGCCGCCAGCCGATAGGCGCCTCACCCGTGGACGACCAGACACGCACCTGGCTGCGCAACGCGCCTGGAGACCCGGTGCTGAAGGGCGTCAATTGGGGAGGCCTCAGGACCCTCTATATCAAGGAGGTGAGGCGGTTCTT
>JAICVC010000103.1 GCA_025935515.1 Sphingomonas sp. | reverse complement strand
TTTGTCGCGGAACACTTGCGCCTGCCACCGTGCGCCGCTGCTTGCGGCGAATGGGCTGGTCGCCACTCGCTCGACCAGATGATCCTTCTTGAGCCGGTAGGCGATCAGGTCGCGGATGGTGCCGATCTTGAGGCGGTGGCGCTGGGCGAAGGCGACGAGGTCGTCCATGCGCGCCATCGTCCCGTCTTCCTTCATGATCTCGCAGATCACGCCGCTCGGATTAAGGCCGGCAAGGCGCGAGACGTCGACCGCGGCCTCGGTGTGGCCGGCGCGGACCAGCACGCCGCCGGGCCTGGCTATCAGCGGGAAGACGTGCCCAGGTGAGACGATCGCGTCGGGGCCATAGCTCGCATCGATCGCGACCGCGATGGTCCGCGCCCGGTCGGCGGCGCTGATCCCGGTGGTGATCCCATCCTTCGCCTCGATCGAGACGGTGAACGCGGTCTCGTTGCGGCTGCGGTTGGTCCGCGCCATCGGCTCCAGGCCCAGCTGGTCGGCGCGTTCCCTGGTCAGCGCGAGGCAAATCAGGCCGCGGCCGTGGCGCGCCATGAAATTGACGGCTTCGGGTGTCACCATCTGCGCGGGGATGATGAGATCGCCCTCATTCTCGCGATTCTCGTCGTCGACGAGGATGTACATGCGGCCGTTGCGCGCTTCGTTGATGATTTCCTCGGGTCCGACCAGCACTTCGGCGTTGCCGCGCTGAATCAGCTTTTCGAGCCGACCGAGCGTGTCGGCGGTCGGGTTCCAGTCGGGCGCCCCAAGCTTGCGGAGGCTGTTGGGGTGCAGCCCGGCGGCGCGAGCCAGGCCCGCCCGGCTGACCTCCCCGGTCTCAATGATGGCGTTGAGGCGCTCGATCAGGGTCGTGCTCATCTCATCGCTATATCACATTCAAATGTGATGAAAAGTGGGACAGAGGTGTTTTTACTGTGCGCGGGCGGCCATCAATCGGTCGAGATAGCGGGCGAGCACGTCGACTTCGACATTCAATTGTTGCCCGGCAGCCAGTTCGAAGAGAGTCGTGTGCTGGGCCGTGTGGGGAATGATGTTGACCGCGAAGTGCGTGCTCCCATCCTCGGCAGCGCGCACGTCGTTGACCGTGAGCGAGACTCCATCGAGTGTGACCGATCCCTTGGGCGCGATCATCGGCGCGAGCGCCTTTGGGACGCTGAGATCGATTCGCGTCGAATCGCCCTCCGCACAGGCGCCGACGATTGTGGAAACGGCATCGACGTGGCCCGTAACGATATGGCCGCCGAGCTCGTCGCCGAGGCGCAGCGCGCGTTCGAGGTTGAGCCTCGCGCCCTCGCGCCAGTGGTCGGCGGCGGTCCTGGAGATGGTTTCGGCAGACACATCGACCGCGAACCAGTCATCGCCCTTGTCGACCACCGTCAGGCAGACACCGGAGCAGGCAACCGACGCCCCGAGATCGACCGTGTCGAGGTCGTATGACGTGCCGATTTGCAGCCGAAGATCGCCGCGCTGCTCGGCACTTCGGACCTTGCCGACGTCGGTGACGATCCCGGTGAACATCGCGCCGGCTTAGCCCCGCGCCAGGCTGCTGTCCAAACTGCTGCAATAGGTTGCGCGCAATCGCTCCGCCGGCAAGTGGGCGGCGGTTTGGCGGCGACGCTCCAGCGCCGCGAGGTCGCCAGCATAAGTCTTCCGGAGGACCTTCGGCATCTGCGCGTAAGCTCCATGCACGCCGGCCATGAGGTCGGAGTCGGCCACCGGGTCGTACGTACTCATCCAGTCCATCCACAGGAACAGCTCGAGCAGGCCGCCGACCGTCTTCGGCGTGATCTTGCTTTTAAGGAACGGGACTGCCTCGGCACCCCTACAACCGAACGCCGGCGCCATCGTCCGCCACGGATGAAAGGCGCGCCGCCCATATTGGTTGAGCGAATAAAGTTGTTCCACGCGGAGCGAGGCCAGCGCCGGACGAGCGTCGGGCCGGGCGGCCCAGTAGCTGCGGGCGAACGGCACGCTGTAGTCGCCGCTGTAGGTGGGCGGAACGCACGCCGAGACCGCCGCGCTGAGCGAAAGAAGCACCCCGGCGCGGATCATCTGGCAGCCCTCTCATAGACTTCGAGCCGATCGACTCCGAGGCGCTGCTCGTCGACGAACCGCCAGCGATCGTGCGCGTCGGCGATCGCATCGAGCCCGACATAGCCAAAGCTCGACTTGCCCTCGCCGACGATGATCGGCGCGCGGTAGATCAGGATGCGGTCGACCAGGTCTTCGGCGAGGAACGCGGTCGCGGTGCTCGATCCGCCCTCGACCAGCAGGTCGTTGACGTCATGAAGCCGGTACACATCGTTTGGATTCGAGAGGATTTCCCAGCCCTCGACCGGCTCGCCGCGGGTCAGCAGCGCGCGCCGCGGCGAGCTTTGCTCGAGGCCGGGCAGGCGCACGTCGAGCTTGGGCTGGTCGGCGAGGTAGGTGCCGCGACCGACCAGGATCATGTCGCTGCGCGCGCGCTCGAGATGGACGTGCCGGCGCGCATCCTCGCCTGTGATCCATTTCGATTCCCCCGACGGAAGCGCGATCTTGCCGTCGATCGAAAGAGCTAGCTTGAGCGTGATCCGGGGACGGCCGAGCGCGAGCCGGGTGAGCCAGCCGGCGAGCGAGCGCTTCGCTGCCACGCGGCCGACGCCGAGGATCACTTCGATGCCGGCGCGGCGCAGGCGATTGATGCCCTTACCAGAGGTTCGCGGGTCGGGATCCTTGAGCGCGATCACCACGCGCGCCGGTTTCGCGGCAATCAGCAGCCCGGTGCAGTCGGGCCCCCGCGGACTCTGATGCGCGCAGGGCTCCAGCGTCGCGTAGACGATCGAGTCACTGGTCCGCTTTCCAGCCTGCTTCAAGGCGACAGCTTCAGCATGGGGCCTGCCGCCGGCCGCCGTGGCGCCCCGCCCGACGATTCGGCCCGACGACGACACGATCACGCAACCGACGTTGGGGTTGGGCGCGCTCCGGCCGCGCGCGTCCTCGCCGAGCCGCAGCGCCTCGTCCATGAAGCGCTTGTCGGCGGCTACATCCCGAATCGTTTCTCGAGCTTCTGGAATTGCCGTTGCTTTTCTTTTTGCGCGGCGAGCTTTTGCGCCATGTCCTTCTTCTGGTCGGCGATGATCTGGGCGTCGGTGCGGTCGGAGGGATAGAGCTCGACATAGGTGATCCGCGGCGGCGGCGCGGTGCCGATCTTGGCGTCGACCACGAACTCGATAACGATGATCGCGGTGACCAGGAAGGCGAGCGCTCCGCCGATCACCTGCTCGCGGCTGCGCTGCCGCATGAATGCGGCGAGGTCGCGGAACGCGGCGCGCGGGCTCGACGGGCTGGGAAACCAGGACATGGGCAAAAGATAGGGCTGGCGGCCGGGAACCGCCAGCCCATCGACCCGCGAAGCCCGTCCGGGGGATGGGCGAGCAGGTTGATCTCGGCGGCGCAGGGGCTAGCCGTCGAGCATGAACTTCAAGGTCACGGTCAGCGATGAGGAGACGGCCCGGCCGTCCTCGGTCGCCGGCGCATAGCGCCAGTGGGCCATCATGTAGCGCCTTGCCGCGTCGACGAAGGTTCGATCGGCCGGGCCGAGCGAATCGACCCCCACCACTCGCCCGCGCTCGTCGATGGTGAGGCGGAGCGTCAGCACCGCCTCCTCTTCGCTGGCGAGCTTGGCGGCCGGGTAGGGAGGCTTGAGCTCCGAAAAAGTCGTCAGCAGGCGCGGGTCGTGCCTGATCGGAGGCAGCCTGATCGGGTTCGAGGCTCCGGAAACGATCGACGCGCCATCGCCGGCGATCGGACCGGTGTCGACCGGCCCAGGCGTCGCGGTCAGGCCATCGTTCGGCGGCAAAGGGAGCGGTGGAAGAGGCTGCGGCGCCGGCACTGGCACCGGATGGGCGATCTGATGCTCCCTCGGCCGGGGTTGGGGCGGCGGATCGATTGGCAGCGGGAAGTCGATGATCTTGATCGGCGGTTTGTAGATCCGCGCGGGCAGGTCCATCCTCGCGCTCATCACCGCGGCAATCAGCGCGACATGCGCGCTGATGACCACCAGCAGCGCATTCGGGCTGGACTGGCGTTTGCCGGCGACCGGCTGGTTCGCTGCGTAAGCCAACATCGTGAACCTCCTCTCCCAAGCGGTTCGATCCTTGATGTTACATCATATCATCACTTTGGGAAAGCCGCTTTGTCGCTCGAGCGCGAAGAAGGATTCAGCGCTTGGCGGCGGCTTCGAGACGGCGGACGGCACGGTCGCGGCCCATGCGCTCGACCAGGCCCGCCATTTCCGGGCCGCTTTCCCGGCCGGTGAGCGCGAGCCGCAGGGGGTGGAACAGCTCGCGGCCTTTCTTGCCCGACGATTCCTTGAGCTGGCCGGTCAGGCTTCGCCACGGCTCGACCGCCCAGTCCAGCTTTTCGGCGATGGCCGCCCCGTCCTTCACCAGCAGGCGCTCGTCATGGCCGAGCTCGGGCGGCTCCACCTCGCCGTGAAGCACGGCGAACCACGGGCCGAAGTCCGACATCCGCTCGAGATTGGGCCGGAGCAGCAGCCAGTCTTCTTCGCTTGCTTCGTCCGGCAGCTCGTCCGCAACCGCCGCATAATCGAGCTTGTGGAGCAGGCGCGAATTGACCAGTTCGACCTCCTTCGGGTCGAAATGGGCGGGCGCCCGGCCAAAAGTCGCAAAGTCGAAGCCCGCAGCGAGCTCGTCGAGCGTGGCCGCCGGCTCGACCGACTGCGAGGTGCCGATCCGCGCAAGCACGGACAGCATCGCCATCGGCTCGATGCCTTCGGCGCGCACATGTTCCGCGCCGTAAGATCCCAGCCGCTTCGATAATTTGCCTTCGGCCGCGACCAGCAGCGCTTCGTGCGCGAACCGCGGCGACTTTGCGCCGAGCGCTTCGAACATCTGAATCTGCGCCGCGCTGTTGGAGACATGATCTTCGCCGCGTACGACGTGCGTGATGCCGAGGTCGACGTCGTCGATCACGCTCGGCAGCAGATAGAGCCAGCTGCCGTCCTCGCGGCGGACCACCGGATCGCTGAGCAGCTTGGGGTCGAAGCGCTGCTCGCCGCGGATCAGGTCGTCGAAGACGATCGGCGAATCATGGTCGAGCCTGAACCGCCAGTGCGGCGCCCGGCCCTCTGGCACCGGCGCATCGGCGGGCTTGCGCTCATAAACAGGCGGCAGCCCGCGTCCGAGCAGCACCTTTCGACGAAGCTCGAGCTCTTCGGGAGTTTCGTAGCAGGCGTAGACTCTGCCGGCATCCTTGAGCCGCTCGAACTCCCGCTCGTGGAGGTGGAACCGCTCGGACTGACGCACGATCTTCCCGGGGCTCAAGCCCATCCACTCGAGGTCGTCGCGGATCGCCTGATCGAACTCGGCCGTCGACCGCTCGCGGTCGGTGTCGTCGACCCGGAGGATGAACGTGCCGCCATGCTTCCTCGCGAACAGGAAGTTGTGGAGTGCCGTGCGAATATTGCCGACATGGAGCCGGCCGGTCGGCGAGGGCGCGAAGCGGGTGACGACGCTCATTTCGGCGTCTTCACCTGCGGGCTGGTATGGAAGAAATTGCTGATCGGGTAGCGCCGGTCGCGGCCGAAGTTGCGCGTGCCGATCTTGACTCCGGGCGGCGCCTGGCGGCGCTTGTACTCGGCCTTCAAAAGCTTGGTTTCGATGTCCGCGACGAGCGCGACGTCCTCGCCGGTCGCATTGGCGACCTCCTTCACGGACAGCTCATTGTCCACGAGCCCGACAAGGATCCGGTCGAGCGCCGAATAGGGCGGCAGGCTGTCCTCGTCCTTTTGGCCGGGGCGTAGCTCGGCGCTCGGCGGCTTGGTGATGACCTGCGCCGGCATCACCGGCCCGTCCGGTCCCAGCGCGCCTTCCGGCTTGTTTCCGTTGCGCCAGCGCGACAGCGCGAACACCGTCGTCTTGTAGGCATCCTTCAACACCGAATAGCCGCCGGCCATGTCGCCGTAGAGCGTCGCGTAACCGACGCTCATCTCGCTCTTGTTGCCGGTGGTGAGCAGCATCTGCCCCTCGGCGTTGCTGAGCGCCATCAGGGTCACCATCCGCAGGCGGGCCTGGACGTTCTCGGCGGCGAGGCCCGTCAGCTGGGGAAGCATTTCGTCCACCGCGTCGACCCCAGGCGCGATCGAGATGACGTCATGGCGGCAGCCGAGGAGCTTCGCGCACTCGCGCGCGTCATCGAGACTCTCCTCGCTGGTGTACTTTGACGGAAGCATCACCCCCCACACCTTGCCGGCCCCTAGGGCGTCGACCGCGACGGCCGCCGACAATGCGCTGTCGATCCCGCCCGACAGGCCGAGGATCACGCCGGGAAAGCCGTTTCGCCCGACATAATCGCGGAGCGCGACCATCATCGCCCGGTAGGCGTCGGCGGGGAACGCATCGAGCTCATGCTCGCAGCGGGTTTCGCAGCGCCAGCCGTCGGCTCCGCGCACCCACTCGGTCATCAGGAAGTCCTCGTCCCAGTCGCGCATCTGCACGACCATTTCCCCGTCCGGGTGCATGACGAAGGACGAGCCGTCGAAGGCGAGCTCGTCCTGGCCGCCCACGCGGTTCAGGAACACCAGCGGCAGACCGGTGCTCGTGGTCCGCGCCCGCGCCAGCCGCTCGCGGGTCTGGTTCTTGTCGAGCTCGTAGGGACTGCCATGGGGGACGATAAACAATTCCGCACCGCCTTCGGCGAGGTGCGCGCAGACCGGCTCGAGCCACATGTCCTCGCACACCGGCACACCGAGCCTGATCCCGCGCCAGTCGATCGGGTCGGGGAGCGGCCCGGGCGTGAAGATCCGCTTCTCGTCGAAGGTGCCGTAATTGGGCAGCTCATGCTTGAACGTCCGCCCGACGACCTTGCCGCCGTCGGCGAGCAGCATCGCGTTGAAATTCTGCCCGCCTTCGTGGACGATGGTGCCGATCAGCATCGCCGGGCCCCGCTCGACCGTCGCGTCGACCAGCTGGTCGGTGCATTCGTGGACCCGCCGCACGAACTCGGGCTTCAGCACCAGGTCCTCGGGCGGATAGCCGGCCAGCTGCAGCTCCGGGCAGACCAGCAGGTCGGCGTCCTTCGCCCTGCGCCGCATCTCCAGCATCGCCTTGGCATTGCCGTCGAGATCGCCGACCCGCTGATTCATCTGCGCCAGGGCAATCGTCAAACGGTCGGCCATGCAGGCGATTTAGCGAGCCGCCGCACTTCGGCAACCTTTACGGCGAGCCGGATGCGTCGCTAGAGGCGACTCACCGCAGGGGAACAGCTGACATGAAATTGCTCGCCGGGAACAGCAACCTGCCGCTGGCCCGCTCGATCTGCGACTATCTCGAAACGCCCCTGACCGACGCCAGCGTCCGCCGCTTCGCCGACGAGGAAGTGTTCGTCGAGGTCAACGAGAACGTCCGCGGCGAGGACGTGTTCGTGATCCAGTCGACCAGCTACCCGGCCAACGACAATCTGATGGAGCTCTTGATCTGCATCGA
>JAICVC010000065.1 GCA_025935515.1 Sphingomonas sp. | reverse complement strand
TGAAGGAGAAGGTATACCACTATATCCGACCGCTCTACGACGCGCTCTACGACATGCTCACTACATAAAATGTCGATCGACTCATAGAGTCCTGCGAGATCGAGATCGCTCCAATCTCGTTCATGCTCGGTCGGACCTTGAACGACGCCTTCATCATCCTAGACGAAGCGCAGAACACCACGCCGCTGCAGATGAAGATGTTCCTGACACGCTTCGGCATGCGCAGCCGGATGGTCATCTGTGGCGACCCGCACCAGGTCGATCTGCCCGATCCGGGCAAGTCCGGCCTCGCCGACGCAGTCTCACGGCTGACCAGCGTCAAGGGCATCGCCGTCGTCGGCTTCACGGCGGCAGACGTCGTGCGTCATCCGCTGGTTGGCCGCATCGTCGAAGCCTATGAAGGGCCCGGCCGGTGATGCTCGAGATCGCCATCGAAGCCGACGAGGAATGGGACAGTAGCAGCTCTTGGAATGAGCTTGCTCGCGGTGCGGCGGAAGCGGCGATCGCCGAAAGCGCCTTTCCGCAGCTTGCCACGTCTGAGCGCCCGGTCGAGATTTCAGTGCGGCTCAGCAGCGACGAGGACGTGCGTGCGCTGAACGCCAAATGGCGCGGCAAGGACAAGCCGACCAACGTGTTGTCGTTCCCGATGCTCGACCGGAGTCATCTGTTCGTCGCAAATGTTGCCGAACCAGAACTGTTGCTCGGTGACATCGTCGTCGCACGCGGTGTCTGCGAGGCCGAGGCGGCGGAAAAAGGCGTGAGCCTCGAGGAGCATGCCACGCACCTGTTGGTCCACGGAACGCTTCACCTGCTCGGCTACGACCATCACGACGACGCGGAAGCGGCCGATATGGAAGCGCGCGAGGTCCGCGCACTCCACCGGCTGGGAATCGCCAACCCGTATGAGGTGGCCGCCTGATGGCAACCCGGCACGACGAAGGCGGCTCGCGCCTCTGGCGCGGCATGCGCCACCTGATCTTCGGCGAAGATTCCGAACCGACGCTCCGCGCGGAGATCGAGGATGCAATCGACGAGGCCGAGGACTCGCGCCCGGTCGCGGGAGACCTCTCGCCGGCCGAGCGACAGATGCTCCGCAACCTGCTTCACTTCGGCGAGCAGACCGCGGGCGACATTTGCGTGACCCGCGGCGATATCATGGCCGTCGCGTCCGACATCAGCTTCGAAGGCCTGGTCCGCGCGTTCGCGGATGCCGGCCACAGCCGTCTGCCGGTCTATGGCGACAGTCTCGATTCGGTCATCGGCATGGTCCACATCAAGGACGTGTTCATGGCCAGCGTCGATCCCTCCCGGGATCGATCGATCAAGTCGCTGTTGCGCGAACCCTTGTTCGTCCCGGAGTCGATGGGCGTCATCGAGCTCCTCGCCCGCATGCGCAGCCAGCGCGTCCACCTCGCCATCGTCGTCGATGAGTTCGGCGGCACTGAAGGGCTGGTGACGATCGAAGACGTGGTCGAGGAAATCGTCGGCGAGATCGAGGACGAGCATGACGAGGCCGAGGCCGGCATGCTGACCATGCTCGACGAGGGGCTGTGGGAAGCCGACGCCCGGCTCGAGCTCGAGGAGCTTGCGCAAGCGGTCGACGCGCGCCTGTCGTCCGACGAGGACGAGGTCGACACGCTCGGCGGCCTCGTCTTTCTGTTAGCCGGCCGCATCCCCACCCAGGGCGAGTGCGTGACGCATCCGTCGGGCTGGAAGCTCGAAGCGGTCGATTCCGATCCGCGGCGCATCATCCGGGTCCGGCTTCACGCGCCGGAGATGCCGCCGGCGGCGGACTAATCCCTCGCGAACAATTTCGCGGGGTCGGCCATCGCCTTGAACTCGAGTGCGTTGCCGGCGGGGTCCAGAAAGAACATCGTCGCCTGCTCGCCGGGCTGGCCTTCGAACCGTACGGTCGGCGCGATCACGAAATCGACCCCCGCTTTCGCCAGGCGGTCGGCGAGCTGCTTCCAGTCGGCCATCGGCAGCACCACACCGAAATGGGGTACCGGCACGTCATCGCCATCGACCGGATTGGTCGCCCGCGACCGCGCCGTCCCGGGCGCGAGATGCGCGACGATCTGGTGGCCGTAGAGATCGAAATCGACCCAATGCTCAGCGCTGCGCCCTTCGGGACAGCCGAGCAATTCACCGTAAAAGTGCCTCGCCGCGGCGAGATCATCGACGGGAAAGGCAAGGTGGAAAGGCGCAATGGTCACGGGCCTGGTTTGAACCGGTCCGGCGCAGACGGCAACTAAGGACGGGAGCGGGTGGTTGTCTGACGATCTGGAGGATCGGCGATGAGACCAGCCGCCATCACCCTTATTTGCTTGATGCTTGCCGCCTGCGGCGGGCCGGCGCGGCTGCCGCTGGAAGCCGGGATCGGCCCGCGTCCGCAGCTGCCGCCGCCGGACAACGCGCTCATCCCCGCGGTGAAGGTGTTCAAGGCCGCCGGCTGGCCCGCGAGCCAGGCGCCCACCGCCGCGCCCGGCCTCAAAGTCAACGCCTTCGCAACCGGCCTCGACCATCCGCGCTGGCTGTACACGCTGCCCAATGGTGACGTCCTTGTTGCCGAAACGGCCGAGCCCGGGACCGACCCCGGCCCGCCCGGCCTCAAGGGCATTTTCTTCAAGATGTTTCTGAAAAAGGCCGGCGCGGGTGTTCCAAGCGCCAACCGCATCACCTTGCTGCGCGATGCCGATGGCGACGGCGTCGCCGAGTTCCGCTCGACTTTGCTGACCGACCTGCGTTCGCCGTTCGGAATGGCGCTTCTCGGCGACCAACTGTTCGTCGCCAATGCGGATTCGCTCGTCGCCGTCCCGTTCGAGCCGGGGACTACC
Organism: Sphingomonas sp.; assembly: GCA_025935515.1. Taxonomy (GTDB): domain Bacteria; phylum Pseudomonadota; class Alphaproteobacteria; order Sphingomonadales; family Sphingomonadaceae; genus Sphingomicrobium. The sequence continues at coordinate 7,961 of JAICVC010000065.1, read as the reverse complement.
AGCGTGACCGCTCGACCCCGCCTCGTCGCTTCACTCCCCGCCGGCCGCAACCATCACTGGACCAAGTCCCTGGTCGCCTCGCCCGACGGCCGTTGGCTCTACGTCGGCGTCGGCTCGAACAGCAATGTCGGCGAAAACGGCATGGACATCGAGAAGAACCACGCGGCAATCCTGCAGATCGATCCGCAAACCGGCGCATCGCGCGTCTTCGCCAGCGGTTTGCGCAACCCGGCCGGCCTGGACTTCAATCCGTCGAGCGGCGCGTTGTGGACCGCGGTCAACGAGCGCGACGAAATCGGCAGCGACCTCGTTCCCGACTTCATCACCTCGGTTCGCGATGGGGGGTTCTACGGCTGGCCCTACAGCTATTTCGGCCAGCACGTCGACGTCCGGGTCAAGCCGCCGCGGCCCGACCTCGTCGCCCGCGCGATCGTGCCGGATTACGCCCTCGGCCCGCATGTCGCCGCGCTCGGCTTCACGTTCAGCACCGGCCAGCGGCTCGGCCCCCGCTTCGCCCAGGGCGCATTCGTCGGCGAGCACGGCTCGTGGAACCGGATCCCGCCGAGCGGCTACAAGGTCGTGTTCGTGCCCTTCGCCGGCGCGCAGCCGAGCGGCATGCCGGTCGATGTGCTGGCCGGCTTCATCGGCCGCGGCAAGGCGCTCGGCCGCCCCGTCGGAGTCCAGATCGGACGCGACGGGTCGCTGCTCGTCGCCGACGACGTCGGCAACACGATCTGGCGTGTGAGTTCCGCCGCCCGTTAACGCGGCCTCGTACAGGCTTTCGTTAACGCGCAGCACCGGCTAGCCATGCCAGCCGATGGTCTACGTCCTTTATGCGTTCCTGGCCGGCGTGGCATCGGCCTTCGCGTTTGAGCCGGTCGGCCTGTGGCCGCTGCTGCCCGTTGCCTTCGCGATACTCTGCGAGTTCATCTGCCGTTCGAAGAGCGTCGGCCGCGCGCTGTTCATCGGCTGGGCATTCGGCGTCGGCCAATTCGTGGTCGGCCTCAATTGGATAGCGACCGCCTTCACCTACCAGGCGGCAATGCCGGCCTGGCTGGGCTGGGTCGCGGTCGTCCTCCTGTCGCTCTACCTCGCCATCTATCCGGCGCTCGCCGCCGGTCTCGCCTGGCGCTTCGGGCGTGAGGATCGCGTGGTGCTGGTCACCGTCCTTGGCGGAGCCTGGGCGGTTACGGAATGGCTGCGCGGGACGATGTTCACCGGGTTCCCGTGGAATCCGGCCGCCGCGGCACTAGCGCCGACGCCGCTCATCACCATCACCGCGCTGATCGGTACTTACGGCCTGTCGGGCCTGGTCGTGCTCCTCGGCGGCGCGATCTGGCTCGAATATTACCGGAAATGGCTGCCGCTGGTGGTCATCGTCGGCGTTTCGGCGCTGCTCTGGGTGCTCCCATCCTCGTCGGTGCCGGCCGATCCGCTTGCAGTCATGAACGTACGTGTCGTGCAACCGAACATTGGCCAGGAGGACAAATGGCGGCCGGGGTTCGACGAGGAAGCCGCGCGCCGTCTCGCCATGCTCTCAGGGCAGCCCTCCAGCGAGCCGCGGCTGCTGTTATGGCCCGAGGCGGCGGTCACCGATCCGCTGACCGATGCACGGACCGATGAACACCAGGCGATGGCAGAGTTCCAGCGGACCCGCGCCACCTCGCTCCTCGGTCCCAACGACCGGCTGCTCACCGGCGGAATCGCGCTCGATTCGAAGGACGGAGTGCACGTCACAGGTGCGGCCAACAGCATTTTCGCGCTCGCGCCCGGGGGCAAGATCATCGGCCGCTACGACAAGGCCCATCTCGTGCCCTACGGCGAATATCTGCCGATGCGCCCGCTGCTCTCGGCCATTGGCCTGTCGCGCCTTGCTCCGGGCGATACCGACTTCATGGCGGGACCCGGGCCGCGCACCATCAATGTCGGCGGCCAGTGGGGCCGAGTCGGGCTGCAACTCTGCTACGAGATCATCTTCTCGGGCGAGGTCGTGGAGGAGAAGCACCGTCCGGCCTTCATCTTCAATCCGTCGAACGACGCCTGGTTCGGGCGCTGGGGCCCGCCGCAGCATCTCGCCCAGGCCCGGCTGCGGGCCGCCGAAGAGGGCCTGCCGGTGATCCGTTCCACCCCGACGGGGATCAGCGCGGTGATCGATGGGCGCGGCAATATCGTGAAGTCGCTTCCGTGGCGCACGGCCGGTGCGATCGATGCCGTGCTCCCGCCCGCCGCCGACTCGCCGCCGCCCTTCGCGCGCTTCGGCAATATCATCCCGCTCGTTCTGGGATTCCTGCTGATCATCGGCGGCATTGTCTTGGCACGCCGCCGTCGCTAGAGGCGGCATATAAAGCTTTCCTTATATCTCGAATCGAAGGACTCGCCTCCGCTTATGCGCAGCTCGTACCTGTTCACTTCCGAATCGGTTTCCGAAGGTCATCCCGACAAGGTCGCCGACCAGATTTCCGACGCGATCGTCGACCTGTTCCTGTCCAAGGACCCGGAGGCGCGCGTTGCCTGCGAGACGATGACGACCACCAACCGCGTGGTGCTGGCCGGCGAAATCCGCGGTCAGGGGATCATGGACCCGGACGGCAATTGGGCACCGGGCGTCCGCGAGGAAATCGAGCAGGCCGTGCGCGATACCGTGAAGCGCATCGGCTATGAGCAGGACGGCTTCCACTGGGACCGGTTCGACTTCGCCAACCACCTCCACCCGCAGTCGGCGCACATCGCGCAGGGCGTGGATGCCGGCGAGAACAAGGAGGAAGGCGCGGGCGACCAGGGGATCATGTTCGGCTTCGCTTGCGACGAGACCCCCGACCTCATGCCGGCGACCCTCGACTACAGTCACAAGATCCTGATGGAGATGTCGAAGGACCGCCACAGCGGCGCAGCGCCCTTCCTCGAGCCCGACGCCAAGAGCCAGGTCACGCTGCGTTTCGAGGATGGCAAACCGGCCAAGGCGACTGCGATCGTCGTCTCGACCCAGCACAAGCCGGGCTATGACAAGGGCGAGAAGCAGGCCGAGCTCCATGCTTATGTGAAGGACGTCGTCGCGCGCGTGATGCCGCAACGGCTGCTCGGCAACGAGACGGTCTACCACATCAACCCGACCGGCAGCTTCGAGATCGGCGGCCCCGACGGCGACGCCGGAGTCACCGGCCGCAAGATCATCGTCGATACCTATGGCGGCGCCGCTCCGCACGGCGGCGGCGCGTTCTCGGGCAAGGATCCGACCAAGGTCGACCGCTCGGCCGCTTACGCCGCGCGCTATCTCGCCAAGAACATCGTCGCGGCCGGCCTCGCCAAGCGCTGCACCATCCAGCTCGCCTACGCGATCGGAGTCTCCGAGCCGCTGTCCCTCTACGTCGATACGCATGGCACCGGCACCATCGGCGACGATGCGATCGAGGCGGCGATCGGGAGCATCGGCAAGCTCGGACGCCTGACTCCGCGCGGCATCCGCACGCACCTCGGCCTCAACAAGCCGATTTACGGAGCGACCGCTGCCTACGGCCATTTCGGCCGCAGGTCGGAAGGCGACCATTTCCCCTGGGAGCGCGTCGACCTGGTCGACGACCTCAAGCAGGCGATCGCCGCCTAGTTCGGAGGCGGCAAATCGGATAAGGCCGCAGCATGCTGACTCTCCTGATGGCTGCCGCCCTCACTGTACCGGCCGCAGAGCAAGCGGCGATCTTTTCTGCCGCCGGATTCAAGCGGGCGGGCCGCGAATGGCGAACCGATTGCTATCAACCGGATGGCGGCCCGTACGAGCCCGGCGCGATTGAGACCTATCGCGATCTCAACGGCGACGGTCGCCCCGAGGCGGTCGTTACCGAGGGCGGCACCTTCTGCTACGGCAATACCGGCACCGGCTTCCGGCTGCTGACCAAGCAGGCGAGCGGCCGCTGGACCGTGCTTCACCAGTCGCAAGGGATTGCCGAGTTTCTTCCAACGCGCGGCGCCGCGCGAATGCCCGACATCTCGGTCGGCGGCCCCGGCTTCTGCTTCCCCGTGCTTCGCTGGAACGGCACCGCGTACGTGCGGAACCGCTTCCAATATGAAGGGAAGCGCTGCACGCCGAACCGATAAAATTAGCGGCCCGCTTTGCCCGTTTTTGACGTCCCAACCTGCGGGCCCATTCGATCCGCCGCCGTTTCTAGCCGCTCGTGCAACGGCCGATGAATGAACGGATGAAGTGCGCCAAGCGCCGCCCCCCAGGCGACCAGCGACAGGAACAGGCCGATGGCCGCCTCGCCGGCCGGGGCTTTGCCGCCGCTGACCAGCGGCAGAACCAGCACCCCTCCTCCGGCCCATAACGCAAATCCGAACGCCATTCCGAACAGCCATCCGCCGCGCTTCTCATTCGCCGCGCGGCCGAACAGGCGCGCATAGACCGCTCCGGAAACCGCCATCAGCACCCATCCGGCCGCGAGGGTCGCGAACTCCGAAATGCCGAGGATTTTCGCTTCGACCCGAAGCGATCCGAAGGCCTGGAGGATCGCAATCGCGGGAATGGTCGCAACAATTCCTGAGATCGCCCCGGCAAGGAACGGGCGCTGCGTCGGTCCCGGGTCGTAGCCATGCGCGCTGAGAAACCCCGCCATCAGTCCACCAGGTCCTTCAAGGCCGCGCACTCACGATATTCGGGCTGGTCGCGGTGCATCTCGATCAGGTGCATGTAGGCGAGGCCGACGGCGCGCGGGTCGCGATTGAGGTCGAACAGCCCGACCGGGTCGATCGCGCCGTTCGCCTGCCCGAGCGCAATTCCCCAGTCGACCTGATCGATCAGGCTGTACCAGGTGAAACCGACCAGCGGCACGCCCGCGCGGCGGAGTAGCTGCACGTTGTGCCACTGGCGCCACAGCCAGCGTGGTGCGTCCGACGCGTCGATCCGGTTGGTCTCGGTATGCATCATCGGGCGCCGGTACCGCTCCCAATATTGGTTGGCGATCACGTACCAGCCGAACAGCTCCCCGAGTGCCAGCTTGCGGCCGTCCTGGTCGATCAGCTTCTCGTTCCACTCGTAATAATCGACGCCAAGAATGGTCCGCCGCGGCACCTGCCGCTCCAGCAGCCGCCGATATTCGTCGAACCGCCCGTGTTCCTTGACACAACCGAGCATCCGCTCGCTAAGCTCATGCGCGTAAAGCAGGTCGAGCGGCAGGAAGCGCCGCTCATTCTCCAGCTCGGCGAGGGCCTGGACGTCTGGGTCGGGGCAACAGGGCTGGTAGAACTCGCTGCTCTCGCTGTTGACGAAGACCGCGTCCGGCCGAACGGCGAGAAGGGCGTCGGTCATCGCCACGCTGGCCGCGGCGAGGTTGAAGGTGGCGGCGATGAATGCTCCTTCGTCGCGCAGCTGCTCGTTCCACACGCCGTCGAGCGCGCTCATCCGCGCGGACACGAACATTTCATTGACCGGCGTATAGAAGCGCACCCAGGGATAACGCCGCGCAAAGGCCGCTGCATATTCCGCGAGGGGCCGCGCCAGCTCCGCGTTCTGAAAATCGCCGAGCCAGTGCGGGACTCCGAAATGGCACAGGTCGACGATCGGCTCGGGCCCGTGCTGCTCGAGGTCGGCCATTGCCCCGTCGGTCAGCTCCCAGCGGAACTGGCCGGGCCCCGCATTGATCAGGTGGAGCGGCGGCCCGTAGCGGAGGTGCGACACGCCGATCCGCCGGGCCAGCTCGAAATCCTGCGGCCACAGCTCGTAGTGGCGCGTCGTTTCCATTTCGTCGCGCCGCCATTTTCCCTGCTCGATGGTCGGATAGCTGCACTCGATCCCGGTCGCGAACATGAAGGCGCCGTCCGGCTGCCGCCGCCTGGAGCTGGAGCGTTGCCGGCGCCGTGCGCCGCCGAATTGCGGCATCCGGTCGACCGGGTAGCCCACCGGACGGGTGTAGATCGCGCCGACGGTCAGCCCGAACAGGGCATGGCCGAGCAAAATCGTGCCGAGCACGGCTGGCTCGAGCCCGGTGAGGGCCGATGACCATCCCAGGTGAGCGATCTCCTGGTTGAGGTGCATCAGCCGCAGCTGCGGCACCATCACGAAAATGGCGAGCAATGCCGGAAGAGCGGCGAACGCGAGGCCCTGAAGCGCCGGCGGCCAGCGCCAGCGGGCCCACACGAAATAAGCGTAAAAGACCGCCCAGGCGACCCCGACCGCAAGATGCGCCGCGGCCCCGGCGGGCCACCACTCCGCGGGCGAACCATGCCGGAACAGCACCGTGCCCAATTCGCCGACGAGGTCGAAGACGGGAAGCCCGGCAAGCGCCAGCAGCCTCGCCGCCACTTCCCAGACGAGCGCTCCGGCGCTGCCGGCGAGGATCGCCTTCTTGAAAGAGACGACCCTCAACAAGGCGGATCGACCGCTATAGGTTCGAGCGATCGCGCACGCCGACGCCGTGCTTGAAGACGAGGTCCCCACCCTTCCAGCCGCTGTACAGCAGGATCAGGACAACGACGGCTGAAATGTAAACGCCGACCGAACCGATCGAGTCCGGATCCTTCAGGCGCAGCACGAAGTTGACCAGTTCGAGCACCACCGCGGTCACGTTCGCCAGCATGTGCTTCAACGCGTCCGACAGGCGCCTAACGCGCTCGTCCCCGAGATAATCGGTCAGCCCGGTCACTGCGGCAAGCGCGGCCATGACCAGGCCGAACCCCAGGATCCACGTCGATGCCTCGGCAACGCCGCCGTCGCCGCGCGAATAGACGATGTCGAGGATGAAGGTGAGGATGAAGCAGACGATCGGGAACGGGATCAGCATCGGGTGGATGGGATGCGACGCGATCTTGGCGGTACTGTGCGGATTTCCGCTGCGGGCGGTATCGTTTCCGTTCATCGTTTCTCTCCTCCTGGGCCCTTGAGTGCAGTGACAACGCCGGTACCCATCGCGAGGGCGGCACCGGCCGCAAGCCAGCCGCGATGTTCGCTCGCCCACAGCAGGGGCGAGCGAGTACGGGACTGACCGTCGAAGCGGCCGTGCGCGCCTGCATCGGCGCGCTCGTCCGCCGGCTCGAACAGATTGTCGGTTCGATCCTTGGCCACCGGTTCGGGCTCCTGCTGCGCCTGGATATTGTCCCTCGCCAGATAGCGGTCGAGCAGCGGCGAGAAGAGCTTGTCGGCAACGATCGCCTGGTACGCCGGCGCACCGACGATCCATTGCTTGCGGCTGGAGTGAGCGGCTTTCCAGATCGCGCGCGCCGCGACCTCGGGTTGATAGATCGCCCCGACCGGACGGGGCGTGCCCTTGGTATGCGCTCGAACCCAGTCGAACTGCGGTGTGTTGACCCCCGGCAGCTGGACCATCGTCAGCCGCACGTCGCTGTCCGCCGCCAGCAGCTCCGCGCGCAGCGAATCCTGGAAACCCTGCACCGCGTGCTTTGCCGCGCAATAGGCCGACTGAAGCGGGATGCCGCGATAGGCGAGCGCCGATCCGATCAGCACGATGGTTCCCGAATTGCGCGGGAGCATGTGCTTCAACGCCGCGCGAGTGCCGTGCACCTGGCCGAAATAGGTGACGTCAGTGACCCGGCGATATTCCTCGGCGCTCATGTCCATGAACCGCGAGAAGATGCCGGCGAAGGCGTTGTTCACCCAGATGTCGATCGCGCCCCATTCCGCGGCCACCTGCTCCGCCGCACGCTCGACCACTGCGTGGTCGGCGACATCGGTTGGGATGACGAGCGCTTCGCCGCCGAGATGCTCGACCTCGCGCGCGGTCGCCTTCAGCCCCGCACGCCCGCGGGCGAGCAAGGCAACCTTGCAGCCGCGAGTCGCGAACTCGCGGGCCGTCGCTCGCCCAATTCCCGCGGACGCGCCGGTAATGACCGCTACTTCGGTCAACAGCTTCTCCAGTTGCAGCCATTGGACGCTCGGTGGAGGGCGCAGGTTCCCGATCGACGATTGGCGCTCGGCATCAATGCGCTTAGTCGGCCGTGGATGACCGCGTTCAAGTCCG
>JAICVC010000136.1 GCA_025935515.1 Sphingomonas sp. | reverse complement strand
GCTCGGACAACCCCCTGGTCGATGTCCGCGGCATGTTCGCCCGGCTGAACCAGCGCCAGGGTCCGGTCCTGATCGCCGCAGACAAGGGGCGCTACAATATCGACACGCAACAGGTCGCGATTGACGGCCCGGTGAAGGTCGCCGGGACCGAGGGTTTCCGCCTCAGCACCAGCAACGTTCGCGTCGACCTCAAGCAACGCAAGCTGGCGAGCCAGGGGCCCGCCGAGGGTGCGATGCGGCTCGGCCAGTTCCATGCCAACCGAATCCGCGCGGATCTCGGCGAGCGCAAGGTCGTGCTGGATGGCGGTGCTCGCTTGAAAATCGTTCAAGGCGCGGTCAGATGATGGGCGTGCGCAAATCTGGCATCATCCTTGCTATGACCGTGCTCGCCGGAACGGCGGCCCTGGCGCAGACCCAGCAGGTCCAGCCGGTCTCGGCGCTCAAGGGCCACAACAGCAACGCTCCGGTCGACGTGACCGCCGAACGGATCGAGGTGCAGGACCGCGCGGACCGCGCGATCTTCGCCGGCAACGTCCATGTCACCCAGGCCGAGTTGACGCTCGACACACCGCGCCTGACCGTCGCCTATTCGGGTGGCACCGGAGGCGACAGCAATGTCCAGATCCGCCGCCTCGACGCCGCCGGCGGCGTGGTCATCAAAAGTCCTTCGGAAACGGCGCGCGGCGACTTCGGCATCTACGACCTCGACCGCAAGCTCATCACCTTGATCGGCAACGTCCAGCTCAACCGCGACCAGAACCAGGTCAACGGCGCCCGGCTGGTGATCGATCTCGATTCCGGCCGCGCGGTGGTCGACGGCGGGCCGCCGGGAGTCAACCAGAGCGGCGGTCGAGTCACCGGCCACTTCACGGTGCCGCAACGCCAGCAACCCAGGTGAACAAGACGGCCGCCATTGCCCGCCCGTCAGGCGAAAGTCGCCTGGCGGACGGCGGACTCGAAGTGCGCTCGATCGCCAAGTCCTACGACAAGCGCGCCGTCCTCCACGACGTCAGCCTCGACGTTCATCGCGGCGAGGTCGTCGGACTGCTCGGTCCGAACGGCGCCGGCAAGACCACCTGCTTTTATTCGGTGATGGGGCTGGTGAAACCGGACAGCGGCCGGATCTTCCTCGACGGCGGCGACATCACCGAGCTGCCGATGTACCGCCGTTCGATCCTCGGCCTCGGCTATCTGCCGCAGGAGACGTCGATCTTCCGCGGCATGACGGTCGAGGAGAATATCATGGCGGTGCTCGAGGCCGCGGAGCCCGACCCGCAGGTGCGTCGCGACCGGCTCGAGCAATTGCTCGGCGAGTTTGGACTCGCCGCGCTTCGGGACTCGCCGGCCATGGCGCTGTCGGGCGGCGAGCGGCGGCGCTGCGAGATCGCGCGCGCGCTCGCGGCCGAGCCCTCGATCATGCTGCTCGACGAGCCGTTCGCGGGCATCGATCCCATCTCCATCTCGGACATCCGCGAGCTGGTGCGCGAGCTCAAGAGCCGTGCGATCGGCGTGCTGATCACCGATCACAATGTGCGCGAAACGCTCGATATCGTCGACCGCGCCTGCATCATCTACGACGGCCAGGTCTTGTTCGCTGGGACTCCCGAAGCGTTGGTCGCCGACCAGGAGGTCCGGCGCCTCTACCTCGGCGAGAGCTTCGCGCTGTAGCGGATCCGACGATGGGCCTGGGCCCCTCCCTAAGCATCCGCCAATCGCAGCAGCTGGTCCTCACCCCCCAGCTCCGCCAGGCGATCCAACTACTCCAGCTCAGCAATCTCGAGCTGGACGCCTTTCTGGCCGAGGAACTGTCGAAAAACCCGCTGTTGGAAACGCGTTCGGACGAGCCCGACGAGCAACCGAGCGGCGATTTCGCCAGCGAGGAAGAAAGCAGCGACGAGGCCCCGGACGATCCCGGCGCCGATGACCTCATCATGGGCCAGGCCGACGACGACCGGCCGCTCGACATGGACTGGCAATCCGAAGCGCTGGAGACCGACAGCTTCGCCGACGTCGTTACGTCGAGCGGTGGCGAGGAAGGTTTCGACTTCGAGCGAGTCCAATATTCGGCGGCGTCCCTCGCCGAGCATCTGCAGGACCAATTGCATGGGGCGTCGGGCGCTGTCGGCGACCTCGCGCGCATCATCGCCGAGACGCTCGACGAAACCGGTTATCTCACCGTGCCGCTGGAGCAGATCGCCGAGCTGACCGGCGCGCCCGTTCAATCGGTCGAACAAGCGCTGGAGCTGGTGCAGGGGCTCGATCCGCCCGGCGTCGGCGCGCGCTCGCTTGCCGAATGCCTATCGCTGCAGGCCAGAGCCGCGGACCGCTACGACCCCGCGATGGCGCGGCTGATCGACAATCTCGACCTGCTCTCGAAGGGCCGCATGGCCGACCTCAAGCGGATTTGCGGGGTCGATGACGAAGACCTCGCCGACATGGTCCGCGAGCTTCGCGCTTACGATCCCAAGCCCGGCTGCCAGCTTTCCGGCCAGGGCGCGGCAGAGGTCGCGCCCGACGTGTTCGTGCGGCGGACCCGAGCCGGCTTCGCGGTCGAGCTCAACCAGGCGACGCTGCCGCGGCTGCTGGTCAATCGACGCTATTACCAAGAATTGAAGGCCGGGCCGCAGGACAGGGCGTCGCGCGCATGGCTCAGCGAATGCCTTCAGAGCGCCAACTGGCTGGTCAAGGCGCTGGACCAGCGCGCGCGGACCATCGTCAAGACCGTCTCGGAGATCGTCAAGCGGCAGCAGGGCTTCTTCGAGCGCGGCGTGTCGGCGATGAAGCCGATGACCCTGCGCGACGTCGCTGAGGCGATCGGGATGCACGAATCGACGGTCAGTCGCGTCACCTCCAACAAATATCTGCTGTGCGACCGAGGGCTGTTCGAGCTCAAATATTTCTTCGGTTCCGGCGTCGCTTCGTCGGAGGGCGAGGGCGGCGCCGCGGCCGAGGCGGTGAAGGCGGGGATCAAGGAGCTGATCGACGCGGAAAGCGAAATTCTCAGCGACGACGCAATCGCAGCGCTGTTGAAGCAACGCGGCTTCGACGTCGCCCGCCGCACCGTCGTCAAATATCGCGAGGCGATGGGGATCGGCTCGTCGATCCAGCGGCGGCGGCTGAGGAAGATAGCTGGCTAGCCGTTCTTGGTCATTGCGAGACTCCGAAGGAGCCGTGGCAATCCAGCAGCGGCACTGGATTGCTTCGCTTCGCTCGCAATGACGATCAGGCGCTCACCCGCGCCCAGATCGGCAGATGGTCCGAGGCGCGGCGTGCCGCGGGACTCATATGCACGCCGGCCGCCTCGATATTGAGGTCCCTGTGGACGATGATCCTGTCGAGCGTCGCGACCGGGTGGCGGGCGTGGAAGCTGGGCCCCGTCGGCGCGACCTGGAAGTCGCCATTCAGGTCCCTCAAGCAGCCCGCCTCGGTGCGCCACTCGTTGGTATCGCCCATCAGCACGGTCGGCATCTTGTTGGGCCGGCGCTCGATGGCATCGAGGATCGCGCGCAGCTGCCGCTTGCGCCACAGCCCCGAGAGGTCGAGGTGCATGCCCACGACCCGCACTGCCTTGTCGCCGATCAGCAGCTCCGCGATCACCGCGCCGCGCGGTTCGAGCGTTGGCAACTCTAGCGCGGCGCAGTCGAGAACGCCGACGTGGCGCTTCACCAGGATCGCGTTGCCGTGCCAGCCGATGTTGCGCGTATCGACCTTGAGCAGACGGTCGGCGTGCCTTCGAACCTTGTCGAACGCGCGCTTGTGACGGACCCCGAGATGCACCGGCTTGTAGACGCCGTGACTGTCGATCAGCTCGTGCGGCACGGTCGAGCCGCGCCCGCCGATGCGCTTGTCGGCCTCCTGCAGCGCAACCACGTCGGCGTCGATCTCCTGCAAGACCCTGAGAACGCGCTGCGGATCGCGGCGGCCGTCGAGCCCGACCGCCTTGTGCATGTTGTAGGACGCAAGGGTAATCGTCGGGCTACTGCTCACGACAGCGCCAATAGCCGGCCCTCCTGAATGGTTCCTAGACGTCGAGGTTGGCGACGCTGAGCGCGTTGTCCTGGATGAACTCGCGGCGCGGTTCGACGACGTCGCCCATCAACCGCGTGAAGATCTCGTCGGTGACGTCCGCCTGCGCGACCTCGACCCGCAGCAGCGAGCGGTTGGCGGGGTCGAGCGTGGTCTCCCACAGCTGCTCGGCGTTCATCTCGCCAAGGCCCTTGTAACGCTGGATCGCGAGGCCCTTGCGGCCCGCGGCAAGCACCGCGTCGAGCAGTTCGGACGGCCGCGTGATTGCGACCGGCTTGCCCTTGGTGTCGGCCTCGGCCTGCTCGACCGCGTCCTCGCCCTCGCCGGGCCCGACGGTCGGCTCGGCCTCGGCCTGCGCGCCCTTTTTGAGCGTGCGCAGCGTCGACGGTTTGGCGTAGGCTGCCGCCTGTTCCCTCGCGAGCGCATCGAGCTTGCGCGCCTCGGCGGAGACCAGGAAGGTCGGCTCGATGATGTAGGCATCGGTGACTCCACGCCACAGCCGCTTGAGCAAATATCCTCCCTCGGCAGCGGCCTCGCCTGACCAGCTCGCTTCGAGATCGCCGGCGCCGAGCCATTCGGCGACTCTCGCGACCGCCTTCGCCTTGGCGTCGGCATCGAGGCTGGTCCTGAGAGCCCCGTTGATCGCCAGCGCCTCGATCAGCGATGGGTCGTATTTGCGCGGCGCGTAACGCATCAGGGTGCGCATCCGCCGGGCGTGATCGATTAAGGCCTTGAGATCATTACCCGAGCGCTGGCCGTCGGCGGTATCGAGGATCAGGCCCTCGAGCCCCGCCTCCTCGAGATAGTCGTCGAGCGCGGCATCATCCTTCAAGTAGACTTCCGAGCGGCCGCGGGCGACCTTGTAGAGCGGGGGCTGGGCGATGAAGAGGTGCCCCTTCTCAATCAGCTCGGGCATCTGCCGATAGAAAAAAGTCAGGAGCAAAGTCCGGATATGCGCGCCGTCGACGTCGGCGTCGGTCATGATCACGATCTTGTGATAGCGCAGCTTTGAAATGTCCCAATCCTCGCGGATGCCGGCGCCCAAGGCCTGGATCATCGTCCCGATTTCCCGCGACGACAGCATCCGGTCGAAGCGCGCGCGCTCGACGTTGAGCAATTTGCCGCGGAGCGGGAGGATCGCCTGGTTGTGGCGGTTGCGGCCCTGCTTGGCCGAACCGCCGGCGCTGTCGCCCTCGACCAGGAACAGCTCGCTGAGCGCGGGATCGCGCTCCTGGCAGTCGGCGAGCTTGCCCGGCAGCGAGGCGATGTCCATCACTCCCTTGCGGCGGGTGAGGTCGCGCGCCTTGCGCGCCGCCTCGCGCGCGGCGGCGGCGTCGATGAT
>JAICVC010000079.1 GCA_025935515.1 Sphingomonas sp. | reverse complement strand
CTCAACGTCCTCGCCAACGTCATGGGCAAGCCCGCCCAGGCGATCTTCCACGAATTCGCCGGCGGTGCGACCAATCCGGCCGACGTCGGCGGCTCCGGCGACGTCAAATATCACCTCGGCACTTCGTCCGACCGCGAGTTCGACGGCAACAAGGTGCACCTCTCGCTGCTGCCCAATCCCTCGCATCTTGAAGCGGTCGATCCGGTGGTGCTGGGCAAGGCGCGCGCCTCGCAGACCATCCGCGGCGACGCGCAAGGGAAGACCGTGCTGCCGATCTTGCTCCACGGCGACGCGGCATTCGCCGGGCAGGGCGTGGTGTGGGAGTGCCTGACCTTTTCGGGGCTGCCGGGCTACGGCACCGGCGGCACGATCCATTTCATCATCAACAACCAGGTCGGCTTCACGACCAGCCCGCAGTTCGGCCGCTCATCGCCTTACCCGTCCGACGTCGCGAAGGGCATCCAGGCGCCGATCCTCCACGTCAACGGCGACGACCCCGAAGCGGTCACCTTCTGCTGCAAGCTCGCGACCGAATATCGCCAGACGTTCGGCCGCGACATCGTCATCGACATGTGGTGCTATCGCCGCTTCGGCCACAACGAAGGGGACGAGCCGAGCTTCACCCAGCCGCAAATGTACGCGGCGATCAGGAAACACCCACCGATCAGCCAGATCTACGGCCAGCGGCTGATTGACGAGCAGGTCGTGGATCAGGCGTGGATCGACCAGCAGACCAAGGACCATGTCGCGCATCTCGAAGACCAGTTCCAGTCCGCGGTTTCCTATCTTCCCAACAAGGCCGACTGGTTCGAAGGCCGCTGGGCGGGCCTCGGCCGTCCCGACGAACCGGTCCTCGGCCGCCGCAACATCGCGACCGCGATCAGCGAGGAGCAGGTCCGCGAGCTCGGCAAGACGCTGACCACGGTCCCCGCGGGCTTCCCGATCCACAAGACGCTCCAGCGCATCCTCGACGCGAAGAAGGAAATGTTCGCGAGTGGCGAGGGCTTCGACTGGGCGACCGGCGAGGCGCTCGCCTTCGGCAGCCTGATCGCCGACGGGCACAGCGTTCGCCTGTCCGGCCAGGACAGCGGGCGCGGCACCTTCAGCCAGCGTCACGCGGTCTGGGTCAACCAGCAGGACGGCGAGAAATACATCCCGCTCTGCCATGTCGGCTCAGCCTCCGGGGCCGGCCGCTTCGAGGTCCGCGACAGCCCGCTGTCTGAATTCGGCGTGCTCGGCTTCGAATATGGCTATTCGCTTGCCGACCCGCGCTGCCTCGTCCTGTGGGAAGCGCAGTTCGGGGATTTCGCCAACGGCGCGCAGAGCATCATCGACCAGTTCGTCGCCGCCGGCGAAGCCAAATGGCTGCGGGCCAGCGGCCTCGTCCTGCTGCTTCCGCACGGGTTCGAAGGCCAGGGGCCGGAGCACAGCTCGGCGCGGCTCGAGCGCTATCTCCAGCTTTGCGCCGAGGACAATCTGCAGGTCGCCAATTGCACCACGCCCGCCAACTATTTCCACATCCTGCGGCGGCAAATGCGGCGCGATTTCCGCAAGCCGCTGATCATGATGACGCCGAAGTCGCTGCTGCGGCACAAGCTGGCGGTGTCGAAGCTCGGCGATTTCACCGGTGATGGCCACTTCCATCGCATCCTGAGCGACCTCAATCCGCCGGCGGAAGGCGAAACCCGCCGTCTGATCCTCTGCTCGGGCAAGCTGTCGTACGAGTTGATGGAGGCGCGCGACCAGGCCGGCGATCTCGGCGTCGAGATCCTCCGCATCGAGCAGCTCTATCCGTTCCCGTCGGAGCCGCTGGTTAAGCGCCTCAAGGCGATGCCGATGCTGCAGGACCTGATCTGGGCGCAGGAAGAGCCGAAGAACAACGG
This sequence comes from Sphingomonas sp., assembly GCA_025935515.1. Lineage (GTDB taxonomy): Bacteria > Pseudomonadota > Alphaproteobacteria > Sphingomonadales > Sphingomonadaceae > Sphingomicrobium. Next base: position 7,306 of record JAICVC010000079.1, on the reverse strand, counting down.
CGCCTGGTTCTTCGTCGAGAATCTGCTCGAGCAATGCCTCGCCGACGCGGGCTTCAGGGACATGCGTCCGCAATATGCCGGGCGCGACGCAAGCGCCTCGCCGGCGACCGGCCTCGCCAAGCGTCATGCGGCCGAGCAGGCGGCGCTCATCGCTGCGGCGCTGGGTCACAACTCGACAAGCGGGGATAAGGCGGCCAGTGAGCGCCCCGGCGCAGTCGCCGCGGAATGAAGGAAAGAGATGGCCACCGACGTTGAAGTCCCAGCGCTGGGCGAATCGATTACCGAGGGCACCCTCGCCGAATGGCTGAAGAAGCCGGGCGAGGCGGTCGCCGCCGATGAGCCGATCGCCAGCCTCGAGACCGACAAGGTCAGCGTCGAAGTGCCCTCGCCAGTCGCGGGTGTCCTGACCGAGCAGCTCGTCCAGGCGGGCGACAATGTCGCTGTCGGCGCGGTGATCGCGCGGATCGACGACAAGGCGGCGGCAGGGGCCGGCTCCTCGCCTCCAGCCCAAGCCGCGGCGGCGGCCAGCACCAATCCCGCCGGCGCCGGCGAAACGCCCGCGCTGCGCGGCGACTCGACCGCCCCTGTCGCCGAGGCTGAGCCGGGCGACGACCAGATCACGACCCTGTCGCCCGCCGTGCGCCGTGCGGTGCTCGAATATCATGTCGATCCGACCGCCATCCGCGGCACCGGCAAGGACGGCCGCCTCACCAAGGATGACGTGATCGCCGCCGCCGAGGCGCAGCGTTCCCCGGCGCAGGCCGGGGCTCAGGCGCCGCAGGCGAAGGCTCCGGCACCTGAAGCGAAAGCTCCGCCTCCTGCGCCCCGGCCTGCGCCGGCGAACGAAAGAAAAGAAGAACGCGTCAAGATGTCGCGCCTGCGCCAGACCATCGCCAGGCGGCTGAAGGACGCGCAGAACACCGCCGCGCTGCTGACGACCTTCAACGACGTCGACATGAGCGCGGTGATCGAGGCGCGCTCCCGCTACAAGGAGCTGTTCGAGAAGAAGCACGGCATCCGCCTCGGCTTCATGGGCTTCTTCGTGAAGGCCTGCGCGCTCGCCGCCAAGGACGTGCCGTCGGTCAACGCCAGCCTCGAGGGCGACGAGATCGTCTATCACGACTATCTCGACGTCTCGGTTGCGGTGTCGGCGCCCAAGGGCCTCGTCGTCCCCGTCGTCCGCGACGCCGACCGCCTGAGCTTCGCCGAGATCGAAAAGACCATCGCCGACTATGGCAAGCGCGCCAAGGAGGGCACGCTCACCATCGAGGAGATGCAGGGCGGCACCTTCACCATTTCCAACGGCGGCGTGTTCGGGTCGCTGCTGTCGACCCCGATCATCAACCCGCCACAATCGGCCGTGCTCGGCATGCACCGGATCGAGGAGCGTCCCGTGGTCAAGGACGGCCAGATCGTGGCCCGCCCGATGATGTACCTCGCTTTGTCCTACGACCACCGCCTCGTGGACGGCCGCGAGGCGGTGACCTTCCTGGTCCGCGTCAAGGAAGCGCTCGAGGACCCGACCAGATTGTTGATTGACCTGTAGCTCGTCATTCCCGCGAAAGCGGGAATCCCGCTGTCTTGAACACTCCCCATATAGGGAAGCGGGATCCCCGCTTTCGCGGGGATGACGGAAGAGAAGAATGGCAGAGAATTCCGATTTCGACGTCCTGGTGATCGGTGCCGGCCCCGGCGGCTATGTCGCCGCGATCCGCGCCGCGCAGCTCGGGCTCAAGACCGCCTGCGCGGAAAGCCGCGAGACGCTCGGCGGCACCTGCCTCAACGTCGGCTGCATCCCGTCCAAGGCGCTGCTCCATGCCTCCGAGTTGTTCGAGGAAGCCGCGCACGGGACGATGGCCAAGTGGGGGGTCAAGGCGCAGGGCGTCGAGCTCGACCTGGAGACGATGCACGGCACGCGGCTGGAGGCGGTGAAGGGCCTCACCCAAGGCATCGAATTCCTGTTCAAGAAGAACAAGATCGAATGGCTGAAAGGCCTCGCGACGTTCGAGAGCGCCGACACGGTCAAGGTCGGCGACCGCACCGTGCGGGCCAGGAATATCGTCATCGCGACCGGCTCATCGGTCACTCCGCTGCCAGGGATCATCATCGACCAGGAGCGGATCGTCGATTCCACCGGCGCGCTCGAGCTGCCGTCGGTGCCGAAGCAGATGGTCGTCATCGGCGGCGGAGTCATCGGCCTCGAGCTCGGTTCGGTGTGGCGCCGCCTCGGCGCGGCGGTTACCGTGGTCGAATTCCTCGACCAGATCCTGCCCGGCTTCGACGGAGATGTCCGCAAGGAAGCCAACAAGATCTTCAAGAAGCAGGGCTTCGAGTTTAAGCTCTCGACCAAGGTCACCAAGGCGGAGCGCAAGGGCGACACCGTCACGCTCACCGTCGAACCCGCCGCCGGCGGTGCTTCCGAGACGATCGAGGCCGACGTGGTGCTGGTCTCGATCGGCCGCAAGCCCAACACCGAGGGGCTCGCACTCGACAAGGCCGGGCTCCAGACCAACCAGCGCGGCCAGATTGAGACCGACCACGACTTCCGTACCAAGGTGCCGGGCATCTGGGCGATCGGAGATGTGATCCCGGGCCCGATGCTCGCCCACAAGGCCGAGGACGAGGGCATTGCCGTTGCGGAGAACATCGCCGGGCAGACCGGAATCGTGAACCACGACGTCATCCCTTCGGTCGTCTACACCATGCCCGAGATCGCCGGGGTCGGTCTCACGGAGGAGCAGGCGAAGGAGCATGGCGAAGTGAAGGTTGGCAAGTTTCCCATGCTGGCCAACAGCCGCGCCAAGACCAACCGCGAGCCCGACGGCTTCGTCAAGGTCATCGCCGACGCCAGGACCGACCGCGTCCTCGGCGTCTGGATGATCGCATCGGTCGCCGGCACCATGATCGGCCAGGCCGCCCAGGCGATGGAGTTCGGCGCCACCAGCGAGGACATCGCCTACACCTGCCACGCCCACCCGACGCACAGCGAGGCGCTCAAGGAAGCGGCGATGGCCGTGACCGGCAAGCCGATTCACATTTAAGTCGTACCCCCCGGCGAAGGCCGGGGCCTAGGCAGCGCGGTGCGCGCTGGTTCCCAGCGCCCTGGACCCCGGCATTCGCCGGGGCACTGACTGCTAGAACAGCCACCCCTTCAGCATCGCGAGCAGGCTCAGGTCCCGCTGCTCTCCCCGCGCCGGCGCCACCGCCGGGCATTCGAGGCAGCGCGCCTGGATGCTCGGGCCCGACATGATCGACCGGACCTCGGCCAGCACCGACGCCAGCTGCTGCTGCGGTTGCCTCGCCATCATCGAGAAGGCATCCGTCGGCACGGTCGAGTCCTTCTCGCTGTCGGCGAGCGCCTCGATCAGCTGGTCGCGGAAGCTCGGCTGCGGCTCGAGGTAGCGGACCCGGCGCTCGTCGCCGAGGTTGGCGAGTTGCGCCGCCTTGGCGATCGCGTCGCTCATCCCGCCGAACCCGTCGACCAGGCCGAGCTGCCGCGCGGTGCCGCCGTCCCACACGCGGCCCTGCGCGATCTGGTCGATCTGCTGCGGGGTCTTGTGGCGCGAGGCCGCGACGATGCCGAGGAACCGCCCATACATCGATTCAACGCCGGTCTGGATCAGCCGGCTCGCCTCGGGGGAGGGACCCTTGAGTAGATCCGGCTCGCCCGACAAGGGGGTGGTCTTCACGCCATCTGCGCCGAGGCCCAGCTTCTGCAGCGTCCCCTGGAAGCTCGGCAGCACGCCGAAGACGCCGATCGATCCGGTGATGGTCGAAGGCTCCGCATAGATGAAATTTGCGGGGGTCGAGACCCAATAGCCGCCCGATGCCGCAACGCTGCCCATCGACACGACAACCGGGATTTTGCGCGCCTTGGCTTCGAGCAACGCCTGGCGGATGCGCTCCGAAGCAAGCACCGAACCGCCCGGGCTGTCCACCCGGACGACGAGCGCCTTCACGCCCTTGTTGCGGATGCCGTCCTCGATCTGCAGCGCGATCGTGTCGCCGCCGGCGGTGCCGCCGCTGGCCTTGCCGTCGACGATCATTCCGGCGACCGTCACGATTCCGATCGGCCCGGTCGGCTTCCGGTCGACCACATCGGCGACATAGGAGGCGAGGTTGACGCGTTTGAAGGCGGAGCCCCGTTCGCCCGCGCCGCCGCCAAGCGCCGCCAGGCGCGATTCGAAGGCCCGGCGATCGCCGATCCTGTCGATCAGCCCTGCCTGAAGTGCGGCCTTGGCCATGTCGCCGCCGGCCGCCGCGACGGCCCCGTTCATGTTGGTCAGGAACAGGTCGACGTTCGCCTTGGGCCGGGCCTGCTTGATTTCCTGCTTCCAGGTCTCGAGCCGCGCCTGGTCGAGCGCGGTGTAATTCTGGCGCGCCTCGGGCGACATGTCGTTACGGATGAAGGGCTCGACCGCCGACTTGTAGGTGCCGACGCGATAGACGTTGGCGGTCACCCCCAGCTTGTCGAGCAGGCCTTTGAAATAGAGGTTAGAGCCGCCGGGACCCGCGATCAGAACGCCACCTAGCGGGTTCAGCCAGATTTCCGACGCCGCGGAAGCGAGGGCATAGCTGTCGTCGGTGTACCCGACGCCGTAGGCCACCACCGGCTTGCCGGCCGAGCGTACCCGGCGGACCGCATCGGCAAGATCGCCGATGGCGGTCGCGCCGCCGCCGGTGAACCCGTCTAGGTCGATCGCGACGGCTTTGACGCGGCTGTCGTCCTTCGCCTTGTCGAGCGCCGCGACGAGGTCGCGCAGGCGATATTCCTGGCTGCGCGACGAGCCCGCTACGTCGGCCCACTCGCGCCGCGAGGGCTGCTCGACGACGCTGCCGTTGAGGTTGAGGTCCAGCACGCCCTCCCTCACTGCCGCCGGCTTGGCCGACAAGACGCCATAAAGACCGCCGAAGAACAGGATCAGCAGGAGGAGGACGAGCGCGTCCTTGATCCCGACCAGCAGTTTCCAGATTGCACGCACGAATTTCATTGCGGGACCTCGAGATTATCTAGCCGCTGGCTAGCTTAGTTGTGCCGTCATTGCGACCCCGGCGAAGGCCGGGGGAAGCAATCCGGATGTTCCATTCCTGGATTGCTTCGTCGCGATGCTCCCCGCAATGACAAAAGCATGGACGCGGTCATGGCCTCTGCGGACGAACGGAAAGACGCGTGGCGCGGCGAGCTGCGCGCGACCCTTGCGCTTGCCTGGCCGCTGATCCTTGCCAACCTCACCCAGCAGCTCATCCAGGCGACGGATGTCCTGCTGATGGGCCGCCTCGGCGCGACCCAGCTCGCGGCGGCGACGCTCGCGCTCAACCTGACCTTCACCTTCAACCTGTTTTTGCTCGGCCTGGTGATTGCCTCATCGCCGATGATGGCGACCGCGCTAGGTCAGCGCTTCAATGCCGTGCGTGACGTCCGGCGAACCTTCCGCGCCGGGCTGTGGCTGCTGATTTTCACTCTCCCGCCTTACTGGCTGCTTTTGTGGCACGTCGGCGATTTCATGCGCGCGTTCGGCGAGTCGGCGGAGCTTGCAAGCCAGGGCCAGACTTTCCTGCGCGCCTACATGTGGTGCACCGCTCCGTGGCTGCTCTTCCAGCTCATTCGGAATTTTGTTTCAGCGCTGGAACGCCCGCGTGTCGTGTTCTGGCTGAGCTTGGGCGGTATCGGGCTCAATGCGCTGCTCAGCTGGGCGCTGATTTTCGGCCATTTGGGCCTTCCCGCGCTCGGCCTGGTCGGCGGTGGCCTCGGCAGCACCCTGACCTGGATGATCATGTGCGCTGCTCTGCTCGGCTTTGTGCTGACCAACCGCCAATTTCGCCGTTTCCACCTGTTCGGTCATTGGTCGCGGTTCGATGGACAGCGGACGATGGCGATGATTCGTCTGGGCTGGCCGATCGGCGTCACCATGGCGCTCGAAATGGGCGTGTTCGCGCTGGCCGCCTATTTCATGGGCTGGATCGGCGCGCCCGCAGTTGCGGCGCATGCGGTCGCGTTGCAGCTCGCGGCGCTGACGTTCATGATCCCGCTCGGCCTCGGCCAGGCAGCGACCGTTCGCGTCGGACTCGCGCTTGGACGGGGTGACGAGGCCGGTGTCGCGCGGGCCGGCTGGATGGCGTGGGTGATCGGAGTCGCCTTCATGGGCGCGATGGCGATCGTCATGTGGGCAATTCCGCGTCATCTGGTCACGCTCTTCCTCAGCGACGTGCCGGCAAACGCGGTGGTGATTGGCCTCGCCGTCAGCTTCCTTCGAGTTGCCGCGGCCTTCCAGCTTGTCGACGGCGCCCAGGTGATCGGCGCCGGCATGCTCCGCGGCCTGCACGACACGCGCTGGCCGCTCCTGTTCGCGCTGTTCGGCTATTGGGTCGTCGGACTCGGCATCGGCGCCTGGCTGGCGTTCGCCGAGGATTGGAAGGGGGTCGGCATCTGGGTCGGCCTTGCCAGCGGACTTGCGGCGGTCGCGGTGCTGATGCTCGCCCGCTGGATGTTGCGCGACCGTCTCGGCCTGACGCGGCTCGCGCACGCGTAAGCCAAAAAAGGCGCCGGTCGACCGGTTGACGGACCAAACGGGCGCAACCATATGCGGCTCGTCGCTGGCACTCTCGACAGCAGAGTGCCAACGGAGATGTTTAACTTGAGAGAGAAAGAGGGGGTTCAGACCCATGGGTTTCAGGCCGCTTCATGACCGTGTCCTCGTCCGCCGAGTCGAGGCCGATGAAAAAACTGCGGGCGGGATCATCATTCCCGACACCGCCAAGGAAAAGCCGCAGGAGGGCGAAGTCGTCGCCGTCGGTGGCGGCGCCAAGAGCGACGAGGGCAAGATCACGCCGCTCGACGTCAAGGCGGGCGACAAGATCCTGTTCGGCAAATGGTCCGGCACCGAGGTCAAGATCGATGGTGAGGACCTGATCATCATGAAGGAAAGCGACATCCTCGGGATTGTCGGCTGACCTCCACCCTCGCGCGCGTGCGCGTAGGGCCATGAACTTTGTGAACTTTCAAAAGACGAAAGGGTAGCCAGATGGCAGCCAAGGACGTGAAATTCAGCCGCGACGCGCGGGAGCGCATCATGCGCGGTGTCGACATCCTCGCCGATGCGGTAAAGGTGACGCTGGGCCCCAAGGGCCGCAACGTCGTCATCGACAAGAGCTTCGGTGCGCCCCGCATCACCAAGGACGGCGTGACCGTCGCCAAGGAAATCGAGCTCAAGAATCCGTACGAGAACATGGGTGCTCAGCTCGTCCGAGAAGTCGCCAGCAAGACCAGCGACACGGCGGGTGACGGGACCACGACGGCCACCGTCCT
>JAICVC010000025.1 GCA_025935515.1 Sphingomonas sp. | reverse complement strand
GTCGACGCGGTCGACCGGCGCCGTGCCGGGCCCGATTTAAGCGAGGTCCCGATCGAGCTGCGGCCGGTCCTCGCGGCGATGCTGCGCCCAAATCCGGCCGACCGGCTGCGATCGATGGACGAAGTGCTGGCGATGCTCGATGCGGCGCCCGCGGGCGCCGAACAAGAAGATCGTCGCAATCGCCGGCTCCCGGTCCTGGCCGGGATTGCCGGCGGCCTGCTGCTCGTCCTCCTGCTCGGATTGTGGCTCGCAACCCGGTCCAGCGATCGTACCGCCGGTTCGTCGACCGGGACAACAGTGCCGGGGCCCGAGGCCGGCCCGACCAGGATTCCAACCGATCCCGTCCAGCTTGCCCGGTCGACGATCGACAACCTCATTCCATCGATCAGCTGCAGCTGGCTGGACGTCGTTTCGGTCGGTGGCACGGCGAAGGAGCTGAACGTGGTCGTCGGTGGCGTCGCGGGTTCACCTTCGGCCGCTCAAGGCGAAGTGGTCGAGGCGCTCCGCAATGCCGGCCTGCCGAATGCAAACACCGACTTTTCGTCGATCGCGCCGATCGAGCCGGGCGGCTGCGCAGCGATCAACGCCTACCGCCAATTCCGCAATACCGAAGCGCCGCGGCTGCTGACCGAGCACCGGACCTGGCACATGGATACCAAGGCCGACACCGGCGATTACGCCGGCCAGCTTGTCGCTCGCCCGGTCATTCGATTTTCGACGGGTGATCCCAACACTGACCTGATGCTGATCGGGATTGCCCCATCCGGACTCATTGACACGATAATTAAGAACCGCGCATCGCTCGAGCAGGGCGCCGCTTCGTCGCTTGCCGCCTATCGCGCCGGCACGACCAACGAGACCAATCCGACGAAAATCGGACCCGATCGCTATGAGATCAAGCTGGACATCAACCACGAGGGCTGGTCGGGCCTAGTGTTGCTGACCGGAAAGGGGCCGTTTTCCGCCGACGTCGTCACGCCGCCGCTTGGCGCCCGGAACAGCGCATGGCTCAATCGTTTCGCGACGGTTGCGACCCAGCAAGGCTGGAAGGCGGACATGCTCTGGTTCAGGGTCGACGATCAGCGGACGGAAGATTGACGCGCGAGCCGCGACTGCTCCTCGTAGGCCTTTTTGAATTCCTTGGCGAAGACGTCCATGAACGCCTCGTCGGAGCCGCTCGCAACTCCGCTGAACTCTCGTTCATAGGCCTGCCAAAGCGCTGCGTCGCGGGCCCCCGGCAAGATGCTGGCGAGAAAGCCGCCGTCATCCGCGCGGCTTCGGATCGCACTTGGCGAAAAGCGATCCAGCGTCGCCCGTAGCGCGCCCTGCATCGCCTTGAGCGTTGCCATTTGGTGCGACTGCAGATCGTAGAAAGCGTCTTCGACCGCTCGCTGGCCGTCCATGAAGCCGCGCTCGGCGGGGTTGAGCAATTGCGCGAGTGCCTCTTCGGGCGATCGCGCGAACTTGATCGGGTTGTTGCCATCGAATTCGAGGCGCGTGCTCTCGGCGCCGAGCTGGGCCTTCGCCCTGGCGCGGGCTTCGACCAGGACGTAAAGGCCGGCGACGAGCGCGCGTACGAGCGAGCCGGCATGGGCCAGCACTTCGGGTGCGATGCCCTTGACCGAATCCGGCCCAAGTCCGGCAGCTTTGAGGAACTCGCCCAATGCGCCGGCATCCGAGGTTGAGGGCATTGCCTCGGCGCGTCGCGCGCGCGGCGCGGCGGCGCGCTGGCGACTTGGCGGGGTGTGAGGGGTGGCCGTTGGCGTGCGGGGCGGAGCGGCAGCCGGGCCGAAGCTCGGCGGCTCCGGACGGGCGAGGGGATCCGGCGCGCTCTCCTGGACCGTGCCAAAGCCGCTGCGCGCCCAATCCACGACATTGTCCTCTGCGATCTGGCCCCAGATATCGGTGGGCTTCGGCTCCGGCGGCCGGTCCGGCGCGGCGCTCGACCACTCCGACGATGCGCCCGTCCCGCTCTCGGGAGCCTCCCAGACCGATCCCCCGTGCGGTATTCCGGACGCATCGTGGGACGGCGACCAGCCGGCCTGCTCCTCCGCGCCATATTCCTCCCGGGCGGCGCCCCACTCGAACGATCGATCGGCACCGCGCGCCGGGGACAGGCGGTCGGCTGGGCTTTGCTGGGGAGCGATCGGCTGCCATCCCGAGTTGCTCGACGGTGTTCGTTGGGCATCGCCCCACTCGTCGCCGGCTGAGTCCGGCGGCAGGTCCTGTGCTGGAGCGTCCCACGGGCCCGGGTGAATTCCCCCTTCTGAAGCGTCCGCGCCTTCATCCGCGCCAGCTTCACTGCCGCTAAGGTCCGCCCGGATCGTGTACCGGCCGACGGCAATGACATCGCCCTGGTTGATCTGGTGCTCGCCCTGGAGGCGTTCGGTCGAGCTGTTCAGATAAGTGCCGTTGGTGCTGACATCGGTCAGCCAGTAGGCCCCATCGCGATAGCTGATCTCCGAGTGCCGCGATGAGATGTAGCGCTGGGGATCGGGCAGGCACCAATCGCAGGTCGGAGCACGCCCGATGGTCGCTCCGCGCTGGTGCAGCACGAATTCGGTCGGCATGCCGTTGCCGAGGTTGTCCACACCCTCGATGCTGAGCGTCAAGGTCATTGGCGCACCCGCGCCTTCGCTCCCTCGCTGGCGATGCTGTCGCCGAGGTCGCAGGCGGCGGCGAGCGCCGCGTCCGGCGCCGGGCTTCGATATGCAGCGCTCAAGACTGCGGCGGCTGCCAGCTGTCCGCAGACGTGCTGCTGCGGTTGCACCGCGGGGAGGTCGAGCTCGGAGATCGATCCGCCGGACATGAACACCGCATAGGCCAGCAACCTTTCGGGGCTGTCCTCGGGCGCTTGGCCGGCGGCGTCGAACGCGGCCCGGCGGTACTCGTCGGTCGGCTGTTCCAGCCAGCGGATGGTACGATCGAGCGTCTGGCGCTCGGTCGCCAGCAGCTTCGTTGCGCGCGACCTTTCGTCCAGCAGCTGCGCAGCCCAGGCGATGGCTTCGACTCGCGGCAACGCGTGCGCGAGATAGCGGACGGCGGTGTCGAGGTCGCCCTGTTCGCGGAGCTGCCGATAGCCGGTTTCCGGACTTGCCCCCGAGTCACCGATGCCGGGGCGTTCGATCAGCTCTGCGATCTGCCCCACCTGAGTCCATTTGACCTTTGTCCACGTGGCCATGTCAGTTGATCTTCACCAGCCCGCCGGTGACCGTCAGGATTCCGCTGCCCTCGACCGTCGACATCGGGGATGTCAGCTTGGCCGTCGCGTTCCCGGTCACGGTGATCTGCGGGCTTTCCAGCTTGATGCTCGCCGGATCCATCTTGATCGTGCTCGCACCCACTTTCAGCGTGATGCTCGTGTTCGCTTCAATATCGATCGTCGTGCCGGCCTTGACCTTGAGCGACTGGGCGACGTCCAGCTTGTCGTTGGCGTCGATCTTCACCTTGCGGTTGTTGCCGACCTCCACCGTTTCGTCATGCTCCACCTTCTCGTTGCGGTCGTGGCCGATCATGATCTCCTGATCGCAGCCGACGTGGTGGGTTTCCTTGTAGCGGATCCGGGTTTTCATATCCCGCTCGGCGTGCAGAAAGACCTCTTCCTTGCCGCCCTTGTCCTCGAACCTCAGCTCGTTGACCCCCGGCTTGCCGGTATCGAGGTCCTTGCCGGGGCTGTAGTTGCCGGTCTGCCCGTAACGCTTGGTCCGCCACAGCGCGACGGTCTTGTTGTCGGGCAATGGGTAGATCGGCATGTGCCGCCGGTTGAACACCCGGCCGACGACGATCGGGCGGTCCGGATCGCCGCCGAGGAAATCGATCAGGACCTCGTGGCCGACCCGGGGAAGGATGATGTTGCCCAGCCCGCCCGTCTGCGAGACGCGCATCCAGCACGTGCTCTTCTCGCCCGGCGACCCCGACCGGTCCCAATGGAACCGGACCTTCACGCGTCCATATTCGTCGGTGAAGATCTCCTCGCCATCGGGACCCGTGACGATCGCGGTCTCCAGTCCATGCACCACTGGCCGGGGGGTCATGCGCGGCGCCCGCCACTGGGTTGCGGCTGGCATGGCGTTGAAGATGACGCTGTAAGATGAGTCGTCGCCGGCCTCGCCGGTCCGGTAGCGCTCGGCGGTGATGCTGTGGAACGTCTGCCTGATCAGGAATGAGCCGTTCAGCCGGCGGTTGGGGTGCTTGCGGACGGTCAGCTTGGTGCCGCACGTCAGGCCCGAGGATTGCGATTGGCCGCGGTAGGTGCGCCGATCGGTCCGCAGCGCGTCGAGAAGAACGCCGCCGAGCTTCTTGCCCTGGCCTTCGTCGACGTAAGCGAAGGGATAGGTATAGACTTCGATCTTGTCGCGCGGATGCGCCTGGTTGGCTTCCGCCACCGCCTCAAGCGGACGGTCGGGCTTCTCGAAGTCGAAATCGCGGACCGTCACCTTGGCCTCGGCGCCGGTCGAGACACGCTCGATCCAGCGCTGGAGATAATATTCCCGGGCGCTCTCGGTGCGCGCCGCGGAGTCGGTATTGAAGACGCTGCTCGTCGCCGGATTGTAGGTCAGAGTCGCGGGCTTGCCCTCGGTGTGCGAGGAAGGCCCGTCGCAGAGCACCAGAACGTGCCGGTCCTTGCTGTGCTTGAAGTGATAATAGATGCCTTCCTCTTCCATCAGGCGGGAGATGAAGCTGAAGTCGCTTTCGTTATACTGGACGCAATAAACCCGCTTGGCGGTCGACTTGCTGAGCCTCGTATAGTCGACGTCCGAAACGCCGGCCTCGTCCAGGACCCGCTTGATGATGTCGATCGCGCCAAGGTCCTGGTAGATCGCGAAATCGCGATTGTGCGACAGGAAATAGGTCCAGGGTTGCAGCGTCACGCGGTAGTGAAAACCGCTCGAGGTCTCTTTGACATATTCGCCGTCGACGGCGATTCCGTGAAAGTAGCGCTGGAGTTCGCCGTCCTGGCTCAACGTGACCGTCGCGGGCTTTCCCAGGTGCGGCAGGATCTCGAGCTCGCCGAGCGGCGAGATGATGTCGAGGCTGATGTGGAATGGAGTGCTCAGCGCTTCGACGGCCTCAATTCGCTCGAGGACGATTTGCTCGCCGCCAAGGTCGATCTTGAGTTCCGTCTGCCTACCGGACTTCGCGACCATGCCCGTCCCCCTCGCTCGTCGCCGGACGCGGACGCTGCTCGGTCGAGCAATACCGGAGCAGGCCGTTCAAATCTTCCAGCCGAACCGCTTGCTCCGCTTGATTAAATTGCATCTAATTGGTATGTCTTGAGCGAAATTTTTGCAAGGCGGCTTCGCTCGAAAACGAGCCGTGCGTTGCAAGCTGGGGGTCAGGCGATGCGTGTCAGCCGCGTGCTAATGGTCTGCTGCGTTTCGATCTTGTTCGAAGCCCCCGCAATCGCCCAGCAGGCGCCGACCCGAACCGTCGACGACTACGTCTGCGCTTTCGCAGGCGACTGCGCGCAGCAAAAGCCGGCCACCGACGATTCGATCGCGGGGCCGAAAAGCCGGGGCTTTCGGCTGAGCGTGCCGGAGAAGAAGGGGGCGCAGGATGCTCGCCAATCGCCGGCCGCGACTGCGGGATCAGTAGCGCCGCCGGCGAATGTTGGGACGTCCGCACGCCGTCCGGCCACCACCCGGGTGGCGAACCGTCGGCCTGCGCCGGCCGCCAAGGCCGCGGTCCAGGAGCGGCGGATGGACCTCCGCCTGTCATTCATGCTCGGCTCTGCCGAACTCACCAACCAGGCGCGCGAGGAGGCCAAGGTGTTTGCCAGCGCACTTCTCCGGCCCGAGCTTGCGGACAAGCGCTTCCTGATCGAAGGCCACACCGACTCGAGCGGCAGCCGGGCGCTGAACCTCGATTTGTCCCGTCGTCGCGCTGCCGCGGTTGCGGACTATTTGAGCACGCTCGGAGTCAAAGGCGATCGGCTGGACATCCGCGGCTATGGGCCCGACCGGCCGATTCCGGGGCGTCGTGCAAGCTCGCCCGCAAATCGGCGCGTGGAGGCCAAATTACTCTGACGATCTCTGGCCGCCGAGCAGACGCACTTACGTCACTGGCTGAAACGACTGCGAGCAAACATGGCTGACCTGGACCAGTTGATGCAGCCTGTTTCGGCGGACGATGTCGCCGGACCCGACCTTGCCTACGATCCCCGCCGACAGGAAATCGAAGGCGCATTCGAAGCTGCACGCCTGGCGGAAAGCGGCGAGGGAACGCCCCCGGACTGGCCTGCAGTCACCCGATCGATCATTGAGCTCAGCGGGTTGAGCAAGGACGCGTGGCTTGCCGTCTATCTCGCTCGCGCCGGAGCCTGGGGGCAGGATCTCGAGGAAGTGGCGCTCGGTTGCGCCTATCTCGCGGCGATGCTCGAGACGTGGTGGGATTCCATCCATCCGAGCCTGGCGGACTACGGTTTTCTGGGACGCAAGGCGGCGTGCGAGTCGCTCGTCGGGTTCGGCGAATTTTTGAAACCGCTGCGGCGCGTGGCACTGGTCAGTCATCAACGCCTCGGACAGTTCAACGGGGAACAGATCGAACTGTTCGCCAAGGACGGCGATGCGGCCGAAAATATCGGCATGTTCCGTGCGGCCATCGCCGAGGCCGATACCGCCGAGATCACCCGGTCGGCCGACCTGTTACAACAAATCCGCGACTCCATCAGGCGCATCGACACAGTCGTCACCGCCAAGGCGGAAGGCGACACCGGGACCAATTTCGCGCCCACTTATGAAGCGCTCGATTCGATCCGGAACGCGCTGGTGACGCTGACTGGGATCGGCCAGTCTTCGAGCACGCCGGAAGAGCAGTCAGCTCAATCCGAATCGGCCCAACATAATGGAGCGCCGGTCGGTTCTCTGGCGATCGATTCAAGAGCCGATGTCATTCGTGCGATGGAGTCGATCATCAATTATTATTCGCGCCACGAGCCGGGCAGTCCAATCCCGATCGTCCTGACCCGGGCGAAGGGCTGGGTCGATATGGATTTCCTGTCGATTCTCAATGACATCAATCCGGGCGCAGCGGGCGAAGCCAAGCGCGTGCTCAGCCACAGCGAGTCTGAATAGCAAATAAATAAGCGTTGAATTAATCAGGCTATAGAGTAGTTTACGGAATCCTGTACGGACTCTGGCAGAGGCGCAGAGCCGCGGCACATAGGGGGGGGGGCAGCCCATGGCAGCTAAGAGCGGTCAAAGGTTCATCCGTGAGAACCGCGCACCTCGCGTCCACATCGAATATGAAGTCGAAACCTACGGCTCCCGGCAGAAAGTCGAGCTGCCGTTCGTGATGGGCGTGATGAGCGACCTGTCGGGTCAAAGCCACGTCGAACGCAAGCCGCTCGACAAGCGTGACTTCGTCGAGTTCGACATGGACAATTTCGATCAGCGCATGGAGGCGGTTGCGCCGCGTGCGGCGTTCAACGTCGACAACACGCTCACCGGCGACGGCAAGCTCTCGGTCGATCTCACCTTCAAGAGTATCGATGACTTCTCGCCCGGCAAGGTGGCCAAGGCCATTCCAGCGCTCTCCAAGCTGCTGGAGGCGCGGCAACAGCTCAACGATCTCATGCTCTACATGGACGGCAAGGACGGGGCGCAGGAGCTCCTCGACCGAGTCCTCAAAGATCCGGCTTTGATGCAGGCGCTTTCCGCCGCCAAGCCGGCCGAGGCGAGCAACAGCGAACCAGGTGCCGAGGGCGATGCCCCTGCGCAGCCGCAGGAACCGGCGCCGGGGGGCGTGCAGGAGTAAGCATAAAGCGCGAGCGCGCTTGGAGGGTTAGAGATGGCCACTGTAAATCAGCAAACGACCAAACCTGAAGAGCAGGCCGTCGAGCTCGACGAATTCACTTCGCTGCTTCAAAAAGAATTCAAGCCCGGCGACGACGCGCGCAAGGGCCGCATCGAGGAAGCCGTCCAGACGCTCGCCCAGCAGGCGCTGGCCGACGCGTCGGTCATCGGCGAGGATGTTTTCTCAACCGTCGATGCAATGCGCGCGGCGCTCGACCGCAAGCTGTCGGAGCAGATCAACCACATCCTCCACCACGAATCCTTCCAGCGGCTCGAGTCGGCGTGGCGCGGCCTCCACTACCTTGTGATGAACACCTCCACGGGCAAGGATCTCAAGATCCGCGTGATGAACATCTCGAAGGAGGAATGCCGCAAGACCTTCCGCCAGTATCGCGACGCGGCATGGGACCAAAGCCCGCTGTTCAAGAAGATTTACGAGGCCGAATTCGGTCAGCTTGGCGGTCAGCCGTACGGCGCGTTCGTCTGCGACTATTCGTTCAGCCATCAGGCACCCGACATCGAGGTGATGAAGGGCCTGGCGAAGATCGGCGCGGCCGCGCATGTGCCGTTCATCGCCGGCGCCGCTCCTCCTCTGTTCGGGATGGAAAGCTGGCAGGAGCTGTCGAACCCGCGCGACCTCGCCAAGCTGTTCGAAGCGACGGACTATGCGGCGTGGCGCTCGTTCCGAGCGTCTGAGGACAGCCGCTACATGGCGCTGACCATGCCGCGCTTCCTCGGGCGACCGGTCTACGGCGCGAAGACGGAGCCGGTCGACGAGTTCGATTTCGAGGAAGAGATCGGCGGCAAGCACGACAACCATCTGTGGTTGAACGCCGCCTACGGAATGGGCGTCCGGATCACCGATGCCTTTGCGAGCTACGGCTGGTGCACGCGCATCCGCGGCGTCGAATCGGGCGGCACTGTCGAGGATCTGCCGACCGCGACCTTCCCCACCGACGATGGCGGCGTTGACATGAAGTGCCCAACCGAGATCGCCATTTCGGATCGCCGCGAAGCCGAGCTATCGGCGGCCGGTTTGATGGCGTTGATCCATCGCAAGAACACCGACCAGGCGACCTTCATCGGCGCCCAGACGGTCCACAAGCCGAAGGTCTACGAAAGCAAGGACGCGACGGCCAATGCCAATTTGTCCGCCCGGCTGCCCTATATTTTCGCGAGCTGCCGCTTTGCGCACTACCTGAAGTGCATGGTCCGCGACTGGATCGGCGGCACCCGCGAGGAGCGCCAGCTGGAGCGCGACCTGTCCGACTGGATCATGCAATATGTCGACGGCTCGCCCGAGCTGTCGAGCGAGGCGACCAAGGCCAAGCTGCCGCTCAAGGACGCCAAGATCGAGATCGTCCCCGACCCGGAGAATCCTGGATACTACCAGGGCAAGTTCATGTTCGTGCCGCACTATCAGCTGGAAGGGATGGATATCGCCCTCAGCATGGTTTCGCGGCTTCCCAAGAAGACCGCGTAAGTCGGGAGGTCCCCAACAAGCTGAATCACCAAAGCTGAAAGACAGGAGAGCAGGCAATGGCTGTCGACATGTTCCTCGAAGTCAAGGAAGTCCCCGGCGAGTCGATGAAGAAGGGGCACGAAGGTCAGATCGACATCGTGTCGTTCAGCTTCGGGGCGGTACAGCACGGCTCCTTCGCTCGCGGCGGGCCCGGCGGCGGCGCCGGCAAAGCCGAATTCCAGGACATCAGCATCGTCAAGGAAGTCGACAAATCGTCGCCCAAGCTGTTCCAGGCCTGCGCGGCGGGAACGCACTTTCCGAAGGCAACCGTGTTCGTCCGCAAGGCCGGCGACAAGCCGCTCGAATATTACAAGGTCGAGCTCAAGGACCTGATGGTTTCGAGCGTCCAGAACAGCGGCAGCTCGAGCGGCGACACGGTCATGGAATCGATCACGCTCAACTGCGCCGTGATCAACTTCACCTACGTCGAACAGGATGCCAAGGGCGGCGCCGGCAAGACGGTGACGGCCGGCTTCGACGTTCGCGCGGGCGAAAAAGTCTAGCACCGCACGGCCGGGGGCAGGGTCGTCGTGCTCGACGCTGACCAGCGACTTCGGGAAGGCGATCTCGACGGCGCGCGGGCCGCGCTGGTCGAGAACGTCCGCAGCAATCCTGCCGACCCCAAGGCGAGGATGTTCCTGTTCCAGCTCCTCGCAGTCGCGGGCGAGTGGGACAGAGCGCAGACGCATCTCGAGGCGCTAGCGCGCCTCTCGCCCGAAGCGCAGATGCTGGCGACCGTTTACAGCCAGGCGATGAAGGCGGAGCTGCAGCGCGCGGAGATCTTTGCCGGGCGCGAGCGGATGCCCATCATCCGCGGCGCCTGGGCCGAACCGCTCGCCAACGCGATCGAGCATTACGCGGCCGGCCGGACTGCCGAAGGCGATGCCGCTCGCGACGCGGCCCTGGATGAGGCGCCGGATACGCCGGGCCAGCTCGATGGCGTTCGCTTCGACTGGATCGCCGACGTCGATGCGCGGTTCGGCCCGACGATCGAGGCGATCATTCATGGTCGCTACGGGCTTGTCGCGTTCAGCGAGATCGAGAAGCTCGAGAGCGAAGGGCCGAAGGACCTGCGCGACACGGTCTGGCTTCCGGTCCAGATCGCATTTCGGGAAGGCCAGTCCGTGGCCGCGCTCCTGCCTTCGCGTTACCCGGGAAGCGAACGCTGCAACGACCTTCCGCAGCGGATGGCCAGAGCTACCGGCTGGCAATCCGGGCCGGGCGGCGAGACAGCCAGCGGCCAGCACCTGTTGGCCCTGTCCGCGGGCGAGGAGGTTGGGCTGCTCGGCGTCAGATCGCTCGTATTCGATCCGGCGTGATGGCCGAAGGCGCGCGCCTCACACCTTCGCTTTTCGACAAGCTTGTGGCGGACGTGAACATCAGCGGCCTCCGGACCGCGGAAGAACCGCCCGAGATCATGCGCGAGGCTATGCGCTATTACACGGTGCCCCGCCTCGACCGGTTCGGCGAAACCGCCTTGCGGGCGACGATCAGGCGGGACCTCGCCTGGCTTTTGAACACCACCAACTTTGGCGCGCTGGGCAGCCTCGAAGCCTATCCGGAGGTCGAGTCCTCGGTGCTCAATTACGGAGTTCCCGATCTCGCCGGCAAGACGCTCCACGGGCGCACCATCCTCGACCGGGCCCGGGAAATTCGAAACGCCATTCGCGACTTCGAGACGCGCCTGGATCCCGACAGCCTGGTGGTCGAGCCGGTCAGCTCGAACGACAAGCCGAACAGCATCACCTTCCTGATCCAGGCAGTCATCAAGTCCGAGGTCCGGCCGATCGCGGTCCAGTACCGGACCGACCTTGAAGCGGATAGCGCCGCGGTCGAGGTGGCGGAGTAGCCGATGGATCCGCGCTTGCTTCGCCTGTACAACGAGGAGCTCGCCTATCTGCGCGAAGGCGCGCGCGAGTTCGGCGAGGAGCATGAGACCGTCGCCGCGCGACTTGGCCTCAAGACCCCGACCGACCCTGATCCTTACGTCGAAAGGCTGCTCGAGGGCGTCGCGTTTCTCGGCGCCCGAGTCCAGTTGAAGATCCGCGATCAATATCCGGAATTCACCCAGCACCTGCTACACGCGGTCCAGCCCCATTATCTGGCGCCGACGCCGTCCATTTGCATCGCCGCCTTCGAGCCCAAGGAAGGCGACCAGGCTCTGATCCAGGGCCATCCAGTCCCGCGCGGGACTGAGCTTCAGAGCGGCGGCAGCGAGACCGAGGGCACGCCGGTCGTTTTCCGCACCGCGCATGAGGTGAAGCTCTGGCCGCTGCGCATTAGCCAGGCGGAATATCTGTCGAGCAGAGCCGCGGTCGCGCCTTACGCAGCCGCTGCCGGCTGCAAGGCCGAGGCCGGATTGCGCCTGCGCTTCGAAGCGGCCGGCGGAGTGTCGCTGGCGCAGCTCGCGGTCGACAGCCTGCCGGTCTATCTCGCCGGTTCGGAGAGCGTTCCGGGCGAGCTCTACCGGCAGTTCGTTGGCGAAACCCTGGCGGTGGTCGCGCGCCGGCCGGACAGCGCGGATGCCTCGGCATGGAAGCGGCTTCCAGGCCCCGAGCAGCTCGGCTTCGGCGACGATGAAGCCCTGCTTCCTCCGGAGCTGCGGTCGTTCCGGGGTTATCGGCTGCTGACCGAATATTTCGCCTGTCCCGAGCGGTTCCTGTTCGTCGCGCTGAAGGGCCTCGCCGAAGCCTTCGCCGACTCGACCGACCAGTGCGAGGTCGTGCTCCTCTTTTCACGCTCGTCGCCAGTGCTCGGCAATGCCGTCAGTCCGGCAAATCTGCGCCTTTTCGCAAGCCCCGCGATCAACCTGTTCGAAAAGCAGCTCGGACGCGTGCAGGTCGATCCGCACATCCATGAATATCACGTGAGTCCCGACCGGACCCGGCCGCTCGATTTTGAAGTTTTCCGGATTCTCGACGTCCAGGCCTATGCCGGCGACAACGTCCAGTCGGTGACCGTGGCGCCGCTCTACGCCTTCGGCGCCTTGCTCTACAATTGGACCGACGCTTTGTTCTACACGACCCAGCTGCGCTGGCGTCGCCTGTCGACCCGCGAGCAGCGGCAGCGGCGTCGGACCGACTATACGGGTACCGAGACCTGGATCAGCCTCACCTCGCCCGGCGATCCGACGCGGCTCGACGACGTCAGCGAGCTCGCGGTCCGCGCGCTCGTGTCCAATCGCGAGCTGCCGGAGCTTTTGACCTTCAAAGGCGACCGCCATTTCGTCGTCCAGGGCGTTCCGGCGCGGGCAATCACGGTGCTTCGCGCGCCGACCCGCCCGCGTCCGCCGCTTGGGATCGGTGACGCGGCGTGGCGGCTGATCGCGCATTTGACGCCCAACTACGCGACGCTCGCGCCGGAGGAGCATGACGACCCGTCGGTGCTGCGCGACCATCTCGCGCTTTACGGTCGGCAGGACGATCCGATGCTGCGCAGGCATATCGACGGCGTGCTCGGCATCCGCTCGGAGCTGGTTGTGCGGCGCGTACCGGGGATGGGCCGGATGGCCGTCGCCCGTGGCCATCGGATTCGCGTCCGGCTCGACGACGCGGCTTTCGATCAGTCGCGGCTGTTCCTGTTTTCGGCAGTGCTTGAACGGTTCCTGGCGGATTTTGCCAGCATCAACTCATTCACCGAATGCATTTTCTCGAGCGCTCAGGAAGGGGAGTTTGCGCGATGGCCGCCGAGGATCGGGCGCCGCCACAGCATCTGAGCTTCCTCGCTGGGGCGAAGGAAAGCGTCCGCGAGAGCGGCCTGTTCCCGCTCGTCCGCGGCGCCGAAGCGCGCGCCGCGCCCTTGCCTCGCGTCGGCCAGTCCAAGCGACCGGACCAGAATATCGTCGACCTGCTTCATATCGCCAGCCTGCAATTCGCCCCGCGCTCGATCGAGGACATCACCATCGACGGCGGGCGCGCCAGGATCAGCGGCTACTGGTTCGGCCTGACCGGGCCGATGGGCCCGCTGCCGACCCACCTCACCGAATATGCCGCTTATGAGCGGCGCTACGCCAAATCGCAGCCGTTCGGGGATTTCCTCGATCTGCTCGCGGGCCGCATGCTCCAGCTCTACTATCGCAGCTGGGCGGATTCGCAGCCCGCGGCGCACGCCGACCGCGAGGAAAGCGACCTTTTCGCATTTTTCCTGGCGGCGCTGTCCGGCGCGACCGAGGGCGTCGCCGACACCGCCTCGTTCCCGGCGCGGGCACGGATCCATTACGCCGGGCTCTACGCCGGTCCGCGCAGCGCGATCGCGATCGAGGACGCGCTGACCCATTTGCTCGGGATGGACGTCCGGATCCTCGAGTACCAGCCGCGCTGGCGCCGCATCGAGCTGCAGGACCAGAACCGGCTCGGCCGGCAGTTCGTCACGCTCGGCCAGGACCTCGCCATCGGCGAGCAGCTGCGCCTCGCCTCGGACGCCTTTCGCGTCGCCATCCGGACCAGGAATCTCGCCGAGTTCGAAACCCTGCTTCCCTCCGGATCGCGCTTCGCGATCGCCGCCGAGGCGCTCGACGCATTCGCTCCCTCCCACCTCGAATGGGACCTGGTTCCCGAGATCGACGATCAGCTCGTTCCGCATGCGGCGCTCGATGGACGCTCGCGCCTCGGCTGGACGTCGTGGCTGCAGCCGACCGGCAAAGCGGGGTTGCGCCGTGATGCGCACCTTTCGGGAAAGACAAGAAGGCTCGTGAAAGAAAGGGTCGTCCAATGACCGAGATTAGCCGATCAGCCCTGTTCGGGCGCCTCAATCCAACCGCCCTCAAGGCGATCGAAACCGCGACCGGATTCTGCAAGATGCGCGGCAATCCCTATGTCGAGCTGGTCCACTGGATTCACATCCTGCTGCAGGATCCGCGCAATGACCTCGCGGCGATCCGCACGGCGTTCGGGCTGGATGATACGAAGCTCGCCCGGGACGTCGTCGAGATGCTCGATTCGCTGCCTCGGGGAGCGACCGCAATTTCCGACTTTTCGCCGCAGATCGAGGAAGCGATTGAGAAGGGCTGGCTCTATGCCTCGCTCCAGTTTTCGGCCTCGCGCGTGCGCACTGGCCACCTCGTCTATGGCATGCTGAAGACCCGGACCCTGCGCAATGCGCTGACCAACATCAGCCCGGAATTCCGGAAGATCGATGCTGAGAAGCTGGCGGCTGAGTTCGACGCGGCGCTCGGTTCATCGACCGAGACGACGCAGGCCGATGCCGAGGCCGCACCCGAAGCCGAGATGGGGCAAGACGGGGCGACGCCCGGCGCGGCCGCCAAGGCGCTCGAAAGCTATTCGGTCGACCTCACGGCCAAGGCGCGAAGCGGCGAGATCGACCGCGTGGTCGGCCGCGACGACGAAATCCGCCAGCTGATCGACATCCTGCTTCGCCGCCGCCAGAACAACCCAATCCTGGTGGGCGAAGCCGGGGTCGGCAAGACCGCGATCGTCGAGGGTTTCGCCAAGCGGATCGTCGACGGTGACGTGCCCCCGGCATTCAAGGACGTCACCCTGCGCGCGCTCGACATCGGGCTGATGCAGGCCGGCGCGAGCATGAAAGGCGAGTTCGAGAAGCGGCTGCGCGGCGTGATCGACGAAGTCGAGTCGAGCCCCAAGCCCGTCATCCTGTTCATCGACGAGGCGCATACGTTGATCGGCGCCGGCGGCCAGGCCGGCACGGGGGACGCGGCCAACCTGCTCAAGCCGGCCCTGGCGCGCGGTCGCCTGCGGACGATCGCGGCCACCACCCATTCCGAATACCGGCAGTATTTCGAGAAGGACCCGGCGCTGACTCGGCGCTTCCAGACCGTCGACGTCGATGAACCCGCGACCGATACCGCGATCGACATGATCCGGTCGGTCGCGCCGATCATGGAGGAGCATCACCACGTCGTCGTCCTCGACGAGGCCGTGGCCGCGGCGGTCACGCTGTCGCAACGCTACGTCCCGGCCCGCCAGCTGCCCGACAAGGCGGTGAGCCTGCTCGATACCGCCTGCGCGCGGGTCGCAGTCTCGCAGCATTCGACGCCAGCGCAGGTCGAGGACCGCCGCCGCCGGGTCGAGCTGCTCGAGATCGAGCGCGAAGTCGTCCAGCGCGAGCAGCGCGAGCAGTATCGGCGCGACGACCGGTTGCAGAAGATCGATGCGGAGCTGGCGGTCGCTTCGGCCGAACGCGAGGCGATCGAAGCCAAGTGGAGCCGCGAGAAAGAGGCGCTGGAGAAGCTGACCAATGCCAGACGCGCGCTGCGCGAGGCGGATACCGGGGGCGAAGGCGAGCCGAAGGATGCGGCGGCACTCAAGTCCAGCCTCGACGCAGCGATTGCTGACATGGCGGCGGTCCAGGGCGATACGCCGATGGTGTTCGGGGTCGTCGACGAGGACGCCGTCGCGTGCGTCGTGGGCGACTGGACCGGGATTCCCGTCGGCCGGATGGTCAAGGACGAGATCAAGAGCGTCCTCACCATCGCCGACAAGCTCAAGCAGCGGGTGATCGGCCAGGATCACGCGATGGATGCCGTCGCCAAACGCATCCAGACCAGCCGCGCGAAGCTCGACAACCCGGGCAAGCCCGTCGGCGTGTTCATGCTGTGCGGGCCGTCGGGCGTGGGCAAGACCGAGACCGCGCTGGTGCTCTCGGACCTGCTCTTCTCGGGTGATGAATCGCTGATCACCATCAACATGAGCGAGTTCCAGGAAGCGCATACCGTCTCGACCCTGAAGGGCGCGCCGGCGGGCTATGTCGGTTACGGCCAGGGCGGCGTGCTGACCGAGGCGGTCAGGCGGCGGCCCTATTCGGTCGTGTTGCTCGACGAGGTCGAAAAGGCCCACCCGGACGTCCACGAGATGTTCTTCCAGGTGTTCGACAAGGGCTTCATGAACGACAGCGAAGGCCGGCACATCAACTTCAAGAACACGATCATCCTGCTGACCTCCAACGTCGGCACCGACCTGATCATGAGCCTGACCGAGGACGAGGAGACCAAGCCCGACCCCGACGGCCTGGCCACCGCGCTACGGCCTGAGCTGCTGAAGGTGTTCCCGCCGGCGCTGCTGGGGCGGCTCCAGGTCATTCCCTATTACCCGCTCAGCCCGCAAATGCTGGCCGGGATCGTCCGCATCCAGCTCGACCGCATCCGCCGCCGCATCGTCGAGAACCACGGCATCGAGTTCGACCATGCGCCGGAGGTCGTCGACCTGATCGTCTCACGCTGCAACGAAGTCGCGTCGGGCGGCCGCATGATCGACGCGATCCTCACCAACACCATGCTCCCCCAGATGTCGATCGCGCTGCTCGAGCGGCAGATGAGCGGCGAAGAGATCAGCCGGATCAACGTCGGGGTGGGCGAGGGCGGCTTTACCTACAGCTTCGAGGCCAAGGGGAAGGCGGTCGAGGCAAAGCCCACAGAGGCCAAATCTGAACCCAAAGCTCAACCCGTCGGTGAGACCGCGGCAAATCCCGTAGCCGCCGAGTAATCGCGGAGAATCCGCCCATGCCAATCCATCGCCGGCAGTAGGAGCATATTATGGCGAGTTCGTTCCAATATCACTCGCAGAACATGTGCACGTCCGACGCGCCGGCAAGCCCTGGCGGGGGTGCTGGGAAAGTAACCCGGGGCGATGTCGTTCACCTGCTTAATTCGAACGAGAACACCAAACATTGGGCGAGAGACATTGGGCTGGCTGTCGCCTTGGCCAAGGCCCTGAACGCAACGATCGAACTCGCCAAGGACGGCGAGCTATCGGGAGGGAAGCTCGCGCTTGGCCTCGCCAAGAAGGGCCTGACGGTTTCGAAGGTGGCGGAGAAGGCGGGAGGTGGCCAGGCACTGGCGGCTGGCAATCAGGTGGCCGGGCAAGTCCTGAAAACGATCTCGCTCACCAAGCTCGGTTCGATGACCAGTCCGACAAAAGCCGCCGCGGTCATTTCGATAACCGTGGCGGAGAAAGTCGTGATGGCCGCTGGTATGGGCGAATTCAACAAGTGCCGGCTTGCGCTTGGTCAGCTTGCGCTCACCACCGGAGCCACCGCGCTCACCGCTGCCACCGGCGTTGGAGCGGTCGTCGGGTCCATCGCAATCGCTTCCGATTTGTTCAATCTGTACGGCCAGTGCTACGCCGATGGAAAGGGCGGTCGCGATCTCGCTTTTTGATGTGACGCCTAAAGCGACCGCATCACCAGCCGTAGGGTCGTCGGTTCACCCGGTACCGGGATGTCGAACCAGCGAAGCTGCTCGACGACGATGCTCGCCGGGCTCCAGCCGTCGGCCCGCAGCGCCTCGACGAACAGCAGGCGCGGGATGCCGAGGAATCGCGCCGCTTCGACCAGGTCGCCGGTCAGCGACACCTGGTAGGGCGCGGACCTGACGAATGCCGTGCCCTCGAGCCGGCGCCGTTCGATGAAGCTCAGCGCCCAGGCCGGGTGCGTCACCTCCCAGGTTAGGCGGCTGTGCACTTCGGGCGGCTCGACTGAAATCACGTTGGACCAGGCCAGCGTCAGGCCATAGCGCTCCTCGGCGCGCTCGCCCGACACGCTGTAGTCGAGCGGGCCGCCCACCTCGAGTTGGAGGAACAGGCGTCCGATCGCCGCCGCGACAAGCGCGCGAAGGCTCGGACCGGCTTCAGTGTTCGTCACTTCATGTCTCCATTTCGGGAGCACAACGCTCAAACGCCCACTTCGACCCCGGACCGCGCGCGACTCGGTACGCCATTCGACCTCATCTTCGGTCGATCCGGAAGCGAAACTTTTCGCAGAAGGGCATTAAGCAAGGCTTACCCAGCCGCGCCAGCATGGTTGCCAGCGCGGCGCGGGCCGGAGCCGGTGAAGCCGGCCGTGGGGGAGGCCGGCGCTTCCGCGCCGGCCTTGAAGATCAGCCGCGTTCGCCGGAGCGGCGCACGGGTGGTGGTGGCGGCGGCGGCGGTGGAACAGGACAGGTCGCGCCAGCCGGGACCGTCGACCCATCCGGGCAGTTCACCATCGGCGGCGGCGGTGGTGGCGGTGGAGGCGGTGGCGGCGGACAAGGCACGGCTATGTCGATCACCGACCCATCCGGACAGGTCTGGGTCTTGGGCGTGGTTGCACATGCCGAAACAGCGACCGTAGCCACGATAATAAGCGCAAGCCGTTTCATTTGCCTCTCCCTCTCGCTTGATTCCGCCCTGACAACGATGCCCTGGCGGCTGTGTTCCCAAAGCCCGATCCGGACCTGCTGCCGGGAGAACGAGGGCCGTTTCGTCGAGGGCGAGCCCGTCGCGTCCTACACCCGCTACCACGACTGAATGCTGGCGGCAGGAAATGGGCGGAAAGCGGACACTCGCTAGACCGCCAAAGGTTCACACGGGCGCGGTCAGAGTATATTGCAGCAACTGACGTTTAACTTGCCCACCGCATGACGAGGGCACCGACAAAACCTCAATCTGCTGAGGAGCGTCCGATGAGCAATAGTCTCCCGTTCGCAAGCGCTGATCAAGCCGCTGTTGATGCGCTAACTCGCGCGCTGCCGAAGTCGATCGAGGACAAGTGGGAATATGGCGGATACATTTTTCAGATTGGTTCCAAGTTTGTTTATGACGTCCCGCTGAAGAAGAGCTCCGAACCTCAGGGTGGGACGATGGCGCCGGTCCCCACGCTGCCCCGCGGAGCAAGGCTGGTTGCAACGATGCATACGCATCCGTTCGACGAAGACTTTTATGGCGAGGAAGGTGTCCTTAGCACCATCACCAAGCCGGCGCGCTTTTCCCCGGACAAGGATGTGCCCGGGAGAAGGGCCTTCGAGACGGCCTGGCACGCCAACCATCCAGCGGGACCGATCGACATGTATGTGATCGACATCCATCGCGAAGTTTCCGTCCTGGAAGGCAAACGCGGCACCCGGGGCGCCGAAAGAGAACGGATGGTCAGGGCCCCTGCCGATCTCACGGGGATCTAAGGGAGCGTCGCGACATACAACGTACCGCAAGTTTACGGAAGAAAGTGGTGGACGCACTAGGGCTCGAACCTAGGACCCGCTGATTAAGAGTCAGC
>JAICVC010000154.1 GCA_025935515.1 Sphingomonas sp. | reverse complement strand
GAGGCTCTCGATTTGCTTCTCGCCGAACGCGGCCGGAGCCTCGACCATGTCATCGAGCTTGCCGTCGACGAGGAGGCGCTGGTGACACGGATCACGGGCCGGTTCACCTGCGCGAAGTGCGGCGCCGGTTATCACGACAGCTTCCGGCCGACCGCGGTGCCGGGAGTCTGCGACGCGTGCGGCTCGACCGAGTTCAAGCGCCGCCCGGACGACAATGAGCAGACGGTGCGGACGCGGCTGGAGGAATATCGCGCCAAGACCGCGCCGATCCTGCCCTTCTACGAGGCGAAGGGCCTGGTGCGCCGGGTCGACGGCATGGCGTCCGTCGAACAGGTGGCTGCACAGATCGACGCGATTCTGGACGCATCAGCCTGAACGAGCCATCCTCGCTCTGAAAGCGGGAGGATGATCATGAAACCCTGCGCATTGGCCCTGGGCCTGGCCCTGCTCCCTTCGCCTGCCGGCGCGGAAGTGGTCGCCGCGTCGGCGAACGGCTTCGAGGTGCGCCAGACGATCGACGCAGCGGTCCCTCCGGGCGCAGCCTTCGCGAAGTTTCAGGACGTCGGCAGCTGGTGGAGCGGGGAGCATACCTATAGCGGCCAGGCGTCCAATCTCAGCCTCGCGCTTTCGCCGGGCGGCTGCTGGTGCGAGCGCACGCCCGGTGGCGGCGTCCAGCATATGCAGGTGATCTATGTCGATCGTGGCAAGCGATTGGTGATGAGCGGCAGCCTTGGACCCTTGCTCTACCTCGCGACGGCCGGGGTCATGGACGTGCAGTTCAAACGGACACCCAAGGGCTCGCAAATCACCGTCGACTATCGCGCTGCCGGTTTCTTCAATGGCGGGGCCGACAAGATTGCGCCGGTGGTCGACTCGGTCCTTTCGGAACAGGTCAAGCGCCTCGGAGCCTCGCTGACTCGTTAAGCCCTTTCCAGCGTCACGAAGCTGAACGCGGGCCGGCCGTCAGCTGCCGCATGATCCTCGTTGAAGGTCTCGCGCCAGCGGCCGCGCTCGCGCGGGTCAGTGATGCAAGTGTCACCCTGGACCTCTTCGAGGACTTCGGTCAGCTCGATGCGGTCGGCGAGCGGCAGGAAGAGGCGGAAGATGTCGGCGCCGCCGATGACCGATACCGGTTCGCCGCCGCCAAGCCGCAGCGCCTGATCGACGTCGTGGGCGACTTCGGCGCCTTGGGCGGCCCAGCCGGGGTCGCGGGTCAGGACGATGTGCCGCCGCCCGGGAAGGAGACCCGGGAGGCTCTCGAAGGTCTTGCGGCCCATGACCATCGCACTGCCCATGGTCAGCGCCTTGAACCGCTTGAGATCGGCGGGAAGGTGCCACGGCAGCCGGCCGTCGCGACCGATCACGCCGTTCTGCGCGCGGGCGATGACGATGGTGATGCGCGGCCTATCCATCGCGCTGCTTTGACGCGCACCGCAGCCCATGCCAAGCCGGCCTCGAAATGGACGCAGTCGCGACGTTGATCTCCGAGGCTCAGCAGAAACTCGGGCCCAAAGGCGTCATCACTGACCCAAAAGAGATAGAACCGTGGGCGACCGACTGGCGCGGCAGGGTCCATGGCAAGGCGCTGGCGATCCTGGCGCCGTCTTCCACGGCGGAGGTGGTCGAGATCGTCAGGCTCGCCGCCGAGCATCGCGTGCCGCTGGTACCGCAGGGCGGGAACACCGGGATGGCGGCGGGGGCGACTCCGCCGGCCGACGGCTCGGCGGTGTTGCTGTCGATGCGGCGGATGAACCGGATCCGCTCGATCAGCGCCGAAAACCGGTGCGCGGTAGCCGAAGCCGGGGTCATTCTCGAAACGCTGCACCATGCGGCCACGGAGGTCGGGATGCGCTTCCCGCTGACCCTTGGCGCGCGCGGCAGCTGCACGATCGGCGGCCTCGCCTCGACCAACGCCGGCGGCACTCAGGTGCTGAAGTTCGGGACCATGCGCGCGCTGGTGGCCGGGATCGAGGCGGTGCTGCCGGACGGCTCGGTCCATAACGGCCTGTCGGGCCTCAAGAAGGACAATCGCGGCTACAGCCTCGATCAGCTGCTGATCGGTGCCGAGGGAACACTCGGCGTGATCACCGCGGTGGCGCTGCGGCTCGTGCGGGCGATCGCCGGGCGCGCCGTCGCCTGGGCGGGCGTGGAAAGCCCGGCGAAGGCGCTCGGGCTGCTGCGCTTCCTCGAGACGCGCACTAACAGCATCGAGGGCTTCGAGCTGGTGCCGCAGGACTCGCTCGACCTCGTGCTGAGGCACGTGCCCGACACGCGGGCGCCGCTGTCTTCGATCCATCCGTGGCATGTGCTCGTCGAGGCGACGACCGAGAGCGCCGATACCGATGTCTCCGGCGAGCTCGAGCGGCTGCTTAGCGACGCGCTCGGGCAGGGCATCGTCAGCGACGCTGTCCTGGCCGCGAACGAGGGCCAGGCCGAGGCCTTGTGGAAGCTCCGCGATTCCATCTCCGAAGCCGAGCGGGCGGAGGGTCAGACGCTAGCCCACGACATCTCGGTGGCGGTCGCCGACATGCCGGCATTCATGCTCGATGCGACCGCAAAGGTGGAAGAATCGTTTCCCGGCGTCGTCGCCAGCGGGTTCGGGCATTTGGGCGACGGCAACATCCATTTCCACGTCCGCGCGGGAAGCCATGCCCGCCCGGACTGGTACGAGGCTGAGGGGGCGAAGATCAGCCGGCTGGTCGACGACCTCGTCACCGCCGCCGGCGGGTCGATCTCGGCCGAGCACGGCATCGGCCAGCTGAAGCGCGAAGAATTTGGCCGCCTCGCGCCACCGGGCCGAATCGATGCGCTACGCGCGATCAAGCAGGCGCTCGACCCGCTTGGAATCATGAATCCGGGCAAGCTAATTCCCTCGTGAATGGCCAGTCGGTTCGGGAACGAAACAATCACTCGGGAATTTGAGCCGTTGCATGCATTTTAAGGCAGCATAAACCCAATCCTTTGCTAATATGGCGTTCGCAGCCGGGGGGCTGCGCTGGATCAACCGGGTGGGGGAGTAAAAGCCACACGGAGAGTTGAGTGAACATCCAGGCCCCGCGCGACTTCATTGATCGCCGCCAGCTCGTCAGCGCCTTGCGAGCGCTGCGCCGCGGCGACTTTTCTGTTCGCCTGCCGGAAGAGGTCGACGGCGTCGACGGCGAAATCGCCGGCCTTTTCAACGAAGTGGTGTGCCTCAACGAGGAAATGACGCAGGAGTTCGAGCGTCTTTCCAAGGTCGTCGGCAAGGAAGGCAAGATCACCCAGCGCGGGCGCATCAAGAATGCCCGGGGCGGCTGGGAAACCGCGGTTCGCTCAGTCAACGAGCTCATCGAAGACATGGTCCAGCCGACCGCCGAAGTCTCGCGCGTGATCGGCGCCGTCGCCAAGGGCGATCTTTCGCAATCGATGACCGTCGAGATCGACGGCCGGCCGCTGCGCGGCGAGTTCCTGCGCATCGGCAAGGTCGTCAACACGATGGTCGAGCAATTGGGCTCGTTCGCGTCGGAGGTGACTCGCGTCGCTCGCGAAGTCGGCACCGAAGGAAAGCTGGGGGGCCAAGCCAAGGTCAAAGGCGTCGCCGGCACGTGGAAGGACCTCACCGACAACGTCAACGCGATGGCGACCAACCTCACGGGCCAGGTCCGCAACATCGCGGAGGTGACGACTGCCGTCGCGCGCGGCGACCTTTCCATGAAGATCACCGTCGAGGTGAAGGGCGAGATCCTCGCGCTGAAGAACACCATCAACACGATGGTCGATCAGCTGAACGGCTTCGCATCGGAGGTGACGCGCGTCGCCCGCGAAGTCGGCACGGAAGGAAAGCTTGGCGGCCAGGCGCGCGTCGAAGGCGTC
>JAICVC010000096.1 GCA_025935515.1 Sphingomonas sp. | reverse complement strand
TTAGATGCGCGTCGTTGACCGCCGCGGCGAGCTCGGGCGGGAGGCCGGTGGCGGCGTCGGCATGGCCGCCGACGATCGACAAGGGCGAGCCCGAAACCTTGATCCGAGGCCCAGGAAAGCGGCCCTCGGCAACGGCGTCGCGGACGGCAATGACCGCCCCGGTATTGCCGCCGAGATCGCGAACGGTGGTGAACCCCGCGCGCGCCATGTCGAGCGCGTGGGTCAGTCCGACCGTAGTCTTGTAAGGAACCGAATATTTCTTGGTGAACTCAGCGTACCAGGGCTCGCCGCTGGTGCCGGTGAGGTGGACATGGACGTCGGTCATGCCCGGCATCACGGTGCGTGTGCGCTCATCGACCACGGTCGCTCCAGCCGGCGCGGTGAAGCCGGGTTCGACGCGCGCGATCCGCCCATTCTCGACGATGACCGTCGAATTGCCGCGCGCCGGCTGGGCGGCATCGACGATCAGACGTCCGGCCTGGATCGCGTAGGTTTCGGTGTGCGCGACGGTCGCGATGGACAGCGCGGCCGCACCGGCGAGCAAGGCTTTCAGCATTGGGTTCCCCTTTTGAGCGGGGCGTAGGCTTAACGGCTGAAGCGGGCGCTTCAAGTTACCATTGATTTAAGTGTCGCGATGCGGTCGGCCTCATGCGCCGGCTTGTCGGTGCGGATGCGGCTGATCCGGGGGAAGCGCATGGCGAGCCCCGATTTGTGCCGCGTGCTCAAGTGGATCGAATCGAACGCGACCTCGAGCACCAGGCTCTTCTCGACCTCGCGGACCGGGCCGAAGCGCTCGACCGTATGGCCGCGGACCCAGCGGTCGATCCATTTCAATTCGTCGTCGGTGAAGCCGAAATAGGCCTTTCCGACCGGCAGCAGCTCGTCGCCTTCCGTCCAGCAACCGAAGGTATAGTCGCTGTAATAGCTCGACCGCTTCCCCGATCCGCGCTGCGCGTACATCAGCACGCAGTCGGCCACCAGCGGATCGCGCTTCCATTTGTACCACAGGCCGGTGCGCCGCCCCGCGACATAGGGGCTGTCGCGGCGCTTCAGCATGATGCCCTCGATGCTCGTGTCGCGCGCGTTTGCGCGGAGATTCTCGAGCTCCTCGAAGCTGCCCGCATCGATCAACTGGGAGACGTCGAAGCGTTCGAGGTCGAGCGCGCTCGCAAAGGCCTCGAGCCGCCTGCGTCGCTGCTCCCAGCGAAGCTCACGCAAATCCTCATCGCGGTCGAACAGGACATCGTAGAGCCGGACGAATGCCGGATAGGCGCCGAGCATCTTCTGGCTGACATTCTTGCGTCCGAGCCGCTGTTGCAGCGCGTTGAAGCTCGCCGCGGCCCCGCCGTGGACGTCGGCGACGCCCTGGTCCGAACCGCGCACGAGCAATTCCCCATCGAGCACGCCGGGCGTTTGAAAGGCATCCGCGATATCGGGGAAGCTGCCCGAAATGTCGTCGCCGGTGCGGCTGTAGAGCCGGGTCTGGCCGCCGGCGTGGACCAGCTGAACGCGGATTCCGTCCCACTTCCACTCGGCGGCATAATCGTCGAGCGAGACCTTGGTCTCTTCGAGCGGATGGGCGAGCATGAACGGCCGGAACACCGGCACGTCATGCACCGTCGGCTGCTGCGCGCGACCCTCGGCCCAGTCGAACAATTCGGCGAACGGCGGCCGCAGCCCGTGCCACACCTCCTCGACCGCATCGACATCCAGGCCAAAGGCATTGGCAAGCCCCTGCTTGGCCAGCCGCGCATTGATCCCGACGCGCAATTCACCCAGCGCGAGCTTGAGCATCGCGTAGCGCCCCGAGGCATCGAGATGATCGAGCATTGCGGCCAGCACCTGGGGCGCGTCGGCCTTCGACGCGAGGCGCAATCGCTCGATCGCGTCGGAAATACGGATGGTGGCGTCGTCGATCTCCGCCGGCTCGCCGGTGCGCTTGGGCCATAGCAAGGCGACCGTCTCGGCGGTATCCCCAACATAATCCCGGCTCATGTAGAACAAGACGGGGTCGATCCGCTCTTCGACCAGGCCGCGCACCGCGGCCGGTTTCACGTGCGGAATGTCGAGCGTGCCGGTCAGCGCGGCGAGGCCGTAGCCGCGATCCGGGTCGGGGGTTTCCCTGAGATAATCGCCGATCAGCTGCAGCTTGGTGTTGCGCGAGCGCGTGTAGACGAGATCGTCGAGCAGCTGCGAAAAGGCGCGCATCGCGCCTTTAATGCACCAATGGCCTCATGGTGTCAGTGCAGGCGGACGGCGAGGGCGGCTAGGATGGTCGTGCGATCGTTCTCGCTGTGGCTGTCGAGCGCTTCGTCGACATGTTCGAAGCAGGACAGCATCGTCACCCGATGGCCGGGCAGCAGCGCCCGCTGGGCGGTGTTGCGGGCCAGGCCCTCGAGCGCGGCGAGACCGTGGGCCGCGGCAAGCTGGCGGATCGCGTCCATCCGGGCATAAAGGTCGAGTGGCGAGAGCCGGGCGCCGCGCTGGCGGATTTCGGCAAGGCGCAGACCGACCTCGTTGCGGATGGTCTTGAGCGGGTCTACGGCCATCAGGAGCCTCCTCGAATGAACGCAGGTTCTGCCAAATCGGTTAACGGGCCGTTACGGCAGCGAGACAAATCCCGCGGTTCGGTTGACAGAATCACGTCCGTTCGTCATTGGACCCCGCGACTTGAGCGGCCGCGGCCGCTTTCTTTTTTCCAATTGGGATCGATGCAATGGCCAAGCCGGCAACCGTCAAGATCAAGCTCGTCAGCAGCGCCGACACCGGCTTCTTCTATGTGACCAAGAAGAACCCGCGGACCCAGACCGAGAAGCTGAGCTTCAAGAAGTACGACCCCAAGGTGCGCAAGCACGTCGAGTTCAAGGAAGCCAAGATCAAGTGACCCCGGCGGCCTAGCCACCGCGGAGTCATCCCGGACTTGATCCGGGATCCCGCAACGAATCAGTCGCCTTCGCCGCCCGCTTCGCCCGGGCCGGGGCCATCATCGGACTGGTTGGCACGGCTCTCTGGATCGTCGATTTCCGGTTGGTCGTCGAGCACCGCCGCCGCCGCCCGGTCGTGGCCGTCCTTCAACAGCTCGTCCACGGTCTCCGCGAAGCGCACCACCGAAATCGGCTTGGAGACATAGGCCTGAGCGCCCGCGGCACGGATGCGCTCCTCGTCACCTTGCGCCGAATAAGCGGTCACGGCCATGATCGGCACCGCTCCGAGGTTGTCGTCGTTGCGGATCATCCGGATGAGGTCGAGCCCGCTGACGTGCGGAAGCTGGATGTCGGTGATCACCAGGTCGGGCTCGAACGCGCGCGCGGCATCGAGCGCGTTGCGGCTGTCGGTCACCGCCTCGGGCTTGTGGCCATGCGCCGCGAGCAAATCGCAGAACAGCTTGATGTTGAGGGCGTTGTCCTCGACGATCAGGATCTTGGCCAAGTCGCTTCCTTTGAACCCCCGACGGCAGTTGTAGGCGTTGCCGCGCACAAGCGACAGTGATCCCGCACGGGACCCGATCACAATTGCCCTCGCCGCGTTGGCGGCAACGCTTGGGTGCGAACGTCGGGCGCAGCGGTTCATCGACCTGACCGGAATCGGGACGGACGAGCTGCGGGCGCGAGCGGCGGATCCGGTGCTGCTCGCGGCGCTGCTCCGCTTCCTCGAGGCGCACGAGCCCGATCTCCTCGATGTGGCCAAGGCGGTTGGCGTGAAGCCGGACGAACTCGTAGAGGCCAGGGCCCAGTTCGAACAAGGACGCACATGAAGACCATCCTGATCACCGGCGCAACCGCGGGCTTCGGCGAAGCAGCCGCGCGCAAGTTCGTTGCCGGCGGGTGGCGGGCGGTCGGGACCGGGCGAAGAGGCGACCGGCTGAAGAAGCTACAGGATGAGCTCGGCGGCAATTTCCTGCCGCTCGAGATCGACATGCAGGATCGGCCGGCGGTCGAAAGCCTGGCGCGGCTCGAAGCGCCGTGGGGCGACATCGACTTGCTCTTGAACAACGCCGGCCTTGCGCCGCCGACCGATCCGCTGCCCGAGACGGATTGGCAGCGCGTCGAGACCGTGATCGATACCAACATCACGGGCCTCGTCGCGCTCACCCGCGCCCTCCTGCCCAGGCTGATCGAGCGCAAGGGCCAGATCATCAACCTGTCGTCGGTGGCGGCCACCTATCCCTACAAGGGCGGCGCGGTTTACGCGGGGACCAAGGCATTCGTCCGGCAATTCTCGCTCGACCTTCGCTGCGACCTTGCCGGCACCGGCGTCCGCGTCACGTCGGTCGAGCCGGGAATGGCCGAGACCGAGTTCACGCTCGTCCGCACGGGCGGCGACAAGCGGGCCTCGGACAAGCTTTATGCCGGCATGAACCCGATGACTCCGCAGGATCACGCCGACCTTTTCTGGTGGCTTGCCAACCTGCCGCCACACCTCAACATCAACAGCATCGAATTGATGCCGGTCAGCCAGAGCTGGGCGGGCTTCAGCATCAACCGCGAATAACCGTCATTGCGAGGCTTCGCAGGAGCCGCGGCAATCCAGCCCGAGCTCTGGATTGCTTCGCTGCGCTCGCAATGACGGGTTGACGTTGATGAGAGCCCGGTGTTGAGGCCGGCCCATGAGCATCGACCAGCGCCTATCCGAACTCGGAATCACCCTGCCCCAGCCAGCCGCCCCGGTGGCCGCCTACGTTCCCGCCGTCGAGCAGGACCGGCTGCTTCACATCTCGGGCCAGATCAGCTTCGCCGAGGATGGCAGCCTGATCAAAGGCCGCCTCGGCGATGACACCGACCTCGACGGCGGAATCGCCGCGGCCCGCCGCTGCGGGGTGATGCTGCTCGCGCAGATGAAGGCCGCGCTCGGGTCGCTCGAGCGCGTCGAAAAGGTCGTGAAGCTTGGCGTGTTCGTGAACAGCGCTCCATCGTTCACCGATCAGCCCAAGGTCGCCAACGGCGCGTCCGAGCTGATGCAGGACGTGTTCGGCGAGGCCGGCCGCCACGCGCGCAGCGCCGTCGGAGTGGCCGTGCTGCCGCTCGGAGTCGCGGTCGAGGTGGACGCGATCGTTGCGGTGAAGGCCTAGTTCATCCTGCGGCCGCTACCCACGTAGCTGGAATGGCCGACCGCGAATCCGAGATCATCGCCATGATCGCGTCCGGGGTTTCGGGTCTCAACGCCCGAGCGTGGGACCGGCTCGCGGGGGACGACCCGTTCGTCACCCATGCCTTCCTGTCCGCGCTGGAAGATTCACATAGCGTTGGACCGGGCACCGGCTGGACGCCGGCCCCGATCCTGGTCGAGGACGGCGAAGACCGGCTGATCGCGGCGGCCCCGGCCTATCTCAAGACCCACAGCCAGGGCGAATATGTGTTCGACCACGGCTGGGCCGATGCCTGGAGCCGAGCCGGCGGGGAATATTATCCCAAGCTGCAGGTGTCCGTGCCGTTCACGCCAGTGCCGGGACCGCGGCTGCTGGGCCATCGGCGGCAACAGCTGTTGACCGCGATCGAGGCGGTGACCGTCGAGCACGACATGTCGTCGGCGCACATCACCTTCCTCGACGATGCGGGCGCGGCCGAGTGCGACCGGCGCGGCTGGCTGATCCGCCACGGCGTGCAGTATCACTGGTTCAACCGCGGCTATCGAAGCTTCGATGGATTCCTGGGCGAGTTGCGGCACTCGAAGCGAAAGACCATCCGCAAGGAGCGCGCGGAGGCGTGCCGAGGGCTCGATATCTTGGCGCTTCGCGGCCCTGAGATCGGCCCGGCCGAATGGGACGCGATGTGGGGATTTTATCAGGACACGGGATCTCGCAAGTGGGGTCGGCCTTACCTGACGCGGGAATTCTTCGACCTGGTCGGCGAGCGGATGGGGGATGCGGTCCTGCTGTTCCTCGCCTGCCGCGACGACCATCCCATCGCGGGCGCCCTCAACTTCATCGGGCCGGACACGCTCTACGGCCGCTACTGGGGTTGCACGGAGGAAGTGCCCTTCCTTCACTTCGAGCTCTGCTATTACCGCGCGGTCGAGTGGGCGATCGAGCACGGCCTCGCATCCGTCCAGGCCGGCGCGCAGGGCGAACACAAGGTCGCCCGCGGCTATGAGCCGGTCATCACCACGAGTGCGCACTTCATTCCCAACCGCAGCTTCAGGAACGCGATCGCCGAATTCCTCCAGGCTGAACGGGAGGGTGTCGCCGCGGAGGTCGAATGGCTGCGGCGCGAGCTCCCCTATCGGGCGTCGTCGCCCGAATAGATGGCGACCGTCCGTCCGGCTGCGTCGGCCATGCCGCGATACATCGCCGGCGTGGTGAAGCCCCAGGCGGCATCGCCGGTCGGAGCGACCGCGATCAGCCCGCCCCTGCCGCCGATCGACTCGATGTCAGCGAGCACATTGTCGATCGCCTGCTGCAGCGTCTCGCCGCCGAGCCGCATGCGCTCGGCAAGCTGGTGCGCGGCCACGGCCCGGATGAAATATTCGCCCGAACCAGTCGCGGAAATCGCGGCCGCGCGGTTGTCGGCGTAAGTCCCGGCGCCGATCAGCGGTGAGTCGCCGACCCGGCCCCAGCGCTTGGCGGTGATCCCGCCGGTCGAGGTCGCGGCGGCGACGTTACCCTGAACGTCGACGGCGACCGCGCCCACCGTGCCGTACTTGATCGGGTCCGCTTCCTGCCCCGCGGCGAGGGCTTCTTCGAGCTGTCGGCGCCGTTCGGGGAGGATGAAGAAGTCGTTCGGCACCTGCTCGATCCCGGCGCCCGCAGCAAAGCGGTCGGCGGCCGTTCCAGCGAGGAAGACGTGCGGTCCATGCTCCATCAGACGGCGGGCGAGGCTGATCGGCGCGCGGGTCGTCTTGATTCCCGAGACCGCCCCAGCGCTGCGGTCCCGCCCGTCCATGATCGCGGCGTCGAGCTCCACTTTGCCTTGCTCGGTCAGCACGCTCCCGCGCCCTGCGTTGAAGCAGGGGTTCTCTTCCAGCGTTCGGGCTGCCGCCTCGACCGCATCGACTGCCGTGCCGCCGTTCGCGAGGATCGTCGACCCGGCATCGAGCGCTTCGCCGAGGCCCGCTCGGGCCGACGCTTCATGGTCGGCATTGTCGTGCGCGATTCGCTCCGATCCCGCGCCGCCGTGAATCACCAACCGCCACTTTGTCTCCGTCATGGACGCGGCCTTAGCGAGGGCGACCCCGGCGCGCCAGTTGACGAGACCCGCGTCATCATATTATTATGATATCACTTTACAGGGAGGCAAAAGTGGCCAACGACAAAGTCATTGCATTGACCGCGACCAGCGAGCGGCCGGCGTCGACATCGAGCGGCTACGCGATACTGATCGTGCTGCTGCTCGCGGTTCTGGCAGACGCTTACGGAATTCAGCAATTGGGTACCTACGGCGGCCGCGTGCTTGGGCTGACGATCGTCGTCGCCGCGACAATCGTCTTCATCCTCGTCATGCCCGGCTTTTTCATGCTGCAGCCGAACCAGGCCGCGGCGATCACCTTGTTCGGCGAATATCGCGGCACCGACCGGTCGACCGGGCTTCGCTGGACGTGGCCGTGGCTCGCCAAGAAGAAGCTTTCGGTCCGCGCCAACAACTTCATTTCCGACAAGATCAAGGTCAACGACCTGCGCGGCAACCCGATCGAGATGGCGGCGCAGATCGTGTGGCGCGTGGTCGACACCGCGCAGGCGCTGTTCGACGTCGACGATTATCGCAATTTCGTCAGGGTGCAGGTCGAGGCGGCGATCCGGACCATCGGGTCGCGCTACCCTTATGACGATTTCGAGCATCAGGAGATCACGCTTCGCGGCAATCATGACGTGGTCGGGGTCGAACTCCGCAAGGAGCTCCAGGCGCGGCTTGCCGTCGCCGGGATCACGGTCGACGAGTGCGGCTTCACGCACCTTGCTTATGCGCAGGAGATCGCCGGTGCGATGCTTCGTCGCCAGCAGGCGCAGGCGGTCGTCGCGGCGCGCAAGACCTT
>JAICVC010000041.1 GCA_025935515.1 Sphingomonas sp. | reverse complement strand
GACCGCTCCGGACGGCGCTCGCACCGTCCTCGACTTCGGCTACGCCAATCGCGAAGCGCGGACGCCGATCACGCCCGAGACCTTGTTCCAGATCGGCTCGATCAGCAAGGTCATGGTCGCGCTGGTGCTGCACCAGTTTGCCGCCGAAGGGCGATTCCGGCTGAGCGACCGGCTGAGCGACATCTTGCCCGCAGTTCCGTTCCCGGCGGGCAACCAAATCCGTGTCCAGCATATGCTCGATCATGTCGCCGGGCTTCCGGGCGATGCGCCGATGTTCCCCGAGGGCGGGCTGTGGACAGCCTATGCCCCCGGCGCGCACTGGCATTATTCGAACACGGCGTACGAAATCCTCGGCAAGCTTGCCGAGCATTTCGGGCAAAGGCCCTTGGCCCGGCTGCTGCAGGAACGGATCTTCGCGCCACTCGCAATGAAGCGGTCGCGCGGCGCGATCGTCGACGCCGACCGCTTGCTCTACGCGCAAGGCTATGAGGCCGCGGACCAGGTCGCGGCCTATGCGCGCGGCGTGGCGCTGGCGCCGGCGCCCTGGGTCGACGTGAGCTTCGGCGCCGGAAGCGTCGCCTCGACTGCCGACGACATGCTGCCGTTCCTCCGTGCCCTGGCCGATGCCGTCCAAGGCCGCGGCATGCTCACCCTGTCGCCACCGCAGGCACGGTTCTTCGCCGCGCACTCCGTGCCCAGCACGACTCCCGGAATGACCTACGGCAACGGCCTGATGCACGTCGGCGAAGGCGGCCGTTCCTATCTCCACCACACCGGCGGGATGCTGAGCTTCTCCTCGTCCTTCCACGTCGATGTCGCGAGCGGGGTCGGCGCCTTCGCCAGCTCGACGATCAACGCCTTCGCCGAGTACCGGCCGCGACTGCTCACGCGCTTTGCTGTCGACGCGATTACCAATGCCCTGAGTGGTCGGCCGTTTCCGACTCAGCCGCCACTGACGGCGCCGTTGGCTAACGCCGCCTCGTACCTCGGCCGCTATGCGGGCCCGGCAGGCTCGTTCGAAGTGAGGGCGGGCGCACCGCTCACGATCGTCGCCGGCGGCCAGTCCGCGCCGCTGGAGCTGGTCGCCGACGAGGTGTTCCGCACCACCCATCCCCTGTTCCGCCAATACAGCGTCAAGCTCGAACGCAGCGGGCTCGCGGGCTGGGGGCCCGATTCCTACGTTCGGGCAGGCTCGGGGGCGAAAGTGCCCCCCTCCGACCCGGCGCTATCGAAGCTCGCCGGCCGCTACATCAACGACAACCCCTGGTTCGGAGCGGCGCCGGTGGTCGAACGCGCGGGCAAGCTGTGGATCGGCACCGAGACCGCGATGACCAGGATCGGCGACAATCTCTGGCGGGTCGGCAAGGAGGCCTGGTCGCCCGAGCGTGCCTCCTTCGCCAATTTCATCGATGGGCGCCCGCAGACGCTGATCTGGTCGGGCGAGAGGTTCCGCCGCCACGACGTCTAGGCTTGCAGCTGACGGGCGGCTAGGAGCCCGCGCATGGAAGTGTTGGACGCGCCCTGCATCACGCCCGAGGTCGTCGCCGAACATGGGCTGTCGCCCGAAGAATATGACCGCGTTTTGCACGCGCTCGGCCGCGAGCCGAACCTGCTCGAGCTCGGCATCTTCTCGGTCATGTGGTCCGAGCATTGCAGCTACAAGAGCTCGCGCATCCACCTGAAGAAGCTGCCGACCGGGGCGCCGTGGGTGATCTGCGGTCCGGGCGAGAATGCGGGGGTGATCGACATCGGCGACGGCGACGCGGCGATCTTCAAGATGGAGAGCCACAACCACCCGTCCTACATCGAACCCTATCAGGGCGCCGCGACGGGAGTCGGCGGGATATTGCGTGACGTGTTCACGATGGGTGCGCGGCCGGTCGCGAACCTGAACGCGCTGCGGTTCGGGCGGCCCGACCATCCGAAGACCCGCCACCTGGTCGCGGGCGTGGTCGCTGGCATTGGGGGCTACGGAAATTGCGTGGGAGTCCCGACCGTGGGCGGCGAGGTCAATTTCGACGCTGCCTACGACGGCAACATCCTGGTCAACGCGATGACCGTCGGCGTCGCGAAGACCGACAAGATCTTCTACTCGGCCGCCACCGGCATCGGGAACCCGATCGTCTATGTCGGGTCCAAGACCGGCCGCGACGGAATCCACGGCGCCACCATGGCATCCGCCGACTTCGGCGAGGACAGCGAGGAGAAGCGCCCAACCGTCCAGGTCGGCGATCCCTTCACCGAGAAGTTGCTGATCGAAGCCTGCCTCGAGCTGATGGCGACCGACGCCATCGTCGCCATCCAGGACATGGGCGCAGCGGGCCTCACTAGCTCGTCGGTTGAAATGGCGTCGAAGGGTGGCGCCGGCATCCGCCTCGACATGAACAAGGTCCCGTGCCGCGAGACCGGTATGACGCCCTACGAAATGATGCTGTCGGAGAGCCAGGAGCGGATGCTGATGGTGCTGAAGCCGGGCCGCGAAGGCGAGGCCGAGGCGATCTTCCGCAAGTGGGAGCTCGACTTCGCGGTGATCGGCGAGGTTACCAATACCGGGCGGATGGAGCTCGTGTGGAACGGCGAAACCGTCGCCGATATCCCGCTCGGCCCGCTCGCAGACGAGGCGCCGCTGTACGAGCGTCCCTATGCGATTCCCAAAGCGCCGCAGCCGCTGACCGACATTCCCGCGAGCACCGACATTGCTACCGACCTGCTCAAGCTCATGGGCTCGCCCATTCTCGCCTCGCGGCGCTGGGTTTGGGAGCAGTATGACCAGTCGGTTGGAGCCGACACGGTGCAGCGTCCGGGCGGCGACGCGGCCGTCGTCCGCGTCCACGGCTCGAAGAAGGCGCTGGCGATCACCACCGATTGCACGCCGCGCTATTGCTACGCCGACCCCTACGAGGGCGGGAAACAGGCGGTGGCCGAGGCCTTTCGCAACCTCTGCGCGGTCGGCGCGAAGCCGCTCGCGATCACCAACTGCCTCAACTTCGGCAACCCGCAGCGACCCGAGATCATGGGCCAGTTCGTTGGCTGCGTCGAAGGCATGGCCGAGGCATGCCGCGCACTCGACTTCCCGGTCGTGAGCGGCAACGTCAGCCTCTACAACGAGACCAAGAACGAGGACGGCACCAGCCTCGCGATCCTCCCCACGCCCGCGATCGGCGGGGTTGGGTTGCTCGAGGATTGGGAAACGAGCGCGACGATCGGTTTCAAGGCCCCCATGGAAAAAGTGGTCCTGATCGGCGGCGGTGATCCGCACCTAGGCCAATCGTCCTGGCTCGACGTGTGCCACGGTCGGCGTGAGGGCAATTCGCCCCCCGTCGATCTCGGTGCGGAGCGTCGGGTCGGCGAATGCATTCGCGGATTGATCCAGGATGGGCTGCTGACGGCCGTTCACGACTGCTCCGATGGCGGCATCGCCGTCGCAGTCGCGGAGATGGCCCTCGCTGGCGACATCGGCGCGGTCATCGACGATGAATTGCCGCTCGGCCTCGCCGCTCAAGTGACTGATTTCCTGTTCGGAGAACATCAGGGCCGATATGTCTGCACGGCGGTGGACGATCAAAGTGCGGGGCGCGTGCGTTCCATTGTTGAAGCTCAGGGACTGCGCTTCGCGATCCTCGGGACCGTCTTCGGCGACAAGCTCGAATTCGGCGGATATCGCCCGGGCGATTCCGCATATTGGGGGCAGGTCTCGCTCGCCGACCTCCGCGCCGCGCACGAAAGCTTCTTCCCCAGGCTGATGGGCAGCGAGCTGACGCCGGAGTTCCGATGACTTCCGGATATTCGGGGACGCCGCTGGCGAACAAGCTGTCGCTCAAGGACGGCATGCGCGTGTATTGGGAGGGGCTGCCGGATAGCGTGCGCGCGGAGATCGCGGCCGAAGGGTTGCAGCTTCAGTTACTCGATGCACCCTCCGCGCCGATCGACGCGGCCCATATCTTCGTTACAGAGCGAGCCGATCTCAAAGCCAAGCTGGATTGGCTCGTTCCGCTGATCGACCGCGCGGGCATGATCTGGGTCAGTTGGCCGAAGAAGGCCTCGCGCGTACCGACGGACATCAGCGAAGACGTAATCCGTGACATCGCGCTGCCGATGGGGTTGGTCGACGTGAAAGTGTGCGCTGTCGATGAGGTCTGGTCAGGGCTGAAGCTGATGATCAGAAAAGAGCATCGATGAGAGCCGGGGACACATGCAGCGCTCGATCCTGAAACCGATTCTCCTCGCCACGCTCGTCTGCGGGACCCTCGACATCCTGCTGGCGGTCATCCTCACGATCTGGCGGGGGCGCGAGATCGGCGGGATGCTGCGCTTCGTTGCCTCCGGACCCTTCCCAGCAGCGACGGAAATGGGCGCAGCGGGATCCTTGCTTGGCCTCGCGGTCCACTTCACCCTGATGGCGATCATGGTCGCGGTGTTTGTGTTCGCGGCGCGCGCGGTCCCAATGCTGCTCGATCGACCCTGGGTCTCGGGCTTGGTCTATGGCCTGATCACTTACGCCGTGCTCGATCTCATCGTGGTGCCGATGCGCTTCCCGGCCGCCTGG
The DNA here is from genome assembly GCA_025935515.1 of Sphingomonas sp. GTDB lineage: Bacteria > Pseudomonadota > Alphaproteobacteria > Sphingomonadales > Sphingomonadaceae > Sphingomicrobium. The sequence goes on along the minus strand of JAICVC010000041.1, from coordinate 9,118 downwards.
CCGCCTTCGGCGCTCTCGATCACCACCCAGCTGTTCGCCCATATCGCGCTGGTCGGCTGGCCGACGGCTTTCATCACACGGCGTCAGTTGCGCGGCTAGAATATACTTGCGAATAGTTCGCATTATCGATTATACCGATCTCCATGATCGTCTGCGTCTGCAACCGCATCACCGAGGCCGAGGTCCGCAAGGCCGCCCGCTCGGGCTACGCGACGCCCGAAGCAGCCTACGCCTGCGTCGGCTGCGATGTGCAGTGCGGCTGCTGTCTCGACTTTGCGCAGGACGTGATCGACGAAGAGCAAGGCAAGCGCCCCCGCCTCCGGCTCGTCGCCTGACTTGACCGCCGCCGCCTGACAGCGCATCGCCCTCGCGCGACGCGGAGGCGAAGAATGAAGGGCGATCCCAAGGTCCTCGAGCTGCTCAACGAAGCCCTGAAGAACGAGCTCACCGCCACCAACCAGTACTGGCTGCACTACCGGCTGCTCGACAACTGGGGCGTCCACAAGCTCGCCGCGTTCGAGCGCTCCGAATCGATCGACGAGATGAAGCACGCCGACAAGCTGGCGGAGCGCATCCTGTTCCTCGACGGCCTGCCCAATTTCCAGCTGCTCGGGCGGCTGCACATCGGCGAAAATGTCGAGGAGATCCTCAAGGCCGACCTCGAACTGGAGATGGAGGCGCTCACCCAACTGCGCGGCGCGATCCAGCATTGCGAGAAGGTGCGCGACTACGGCAGCCGCGACCTCTTCTCTGAAATCCTCGACAATGAGGAAAGCCACGTCGACACACTCGAGCAGCAGTTCGAGATGATCCAGCGGATGGGATTGCAGAATTACGTCCAGCTCCAGTCGGAGCCGGCCAAGGACTAGATTCGACCGAAACCCTGGTTGCTGACCTTGCGCCCGAAGCCGGTCGTTGGGGGCGCGCGCTGTACGAGCGGGTTGGTCGCTTTTTCGAACAATTCGATCGTCTCGTTAAACAGGGCCCGGAGCTGAACGACTTCTGGCACCAGCTCATCGGGGAAGCGGTGGGTCTCGACGCAAAAGCGCGCGGTGGTCTCGATCAGCTCGGCGATCTTGGCCAGCGGCTCGGCGCCGAGCTGGCGCGATTCGCCCTTCAGCGTGTGCGCCGGCAGGACGAGCTGGGCGGTGTTCTCGTCGCGCATCGCCTGCTCGATCTGCGCGACTGATTTCGCCCCATCCTCCTTGAAATAGGTGAGGATGCGGATGAAGCCGGGCCCAAGCTCGGTCCGGCTCTTCTCGAAAAAGGCCCAGTCGACGATGTTCCGAGCTTCGTCGGTCACCACTTCGCTCCTAATCTCCAGCGGTCGGCGATAGACGCAAAAGGGTAAAATTTGCCTTAGCGGCGCCCGCGATCGAACGGATTGGCTCGGCCCCGAAACTCGAGCCGAACGGGCACTGGGCCGAGGTCGAGGTCGCGGCGCATCGCATTGAGGAGATAGCGGCGGTAGCTCTCGGGCAGCTCGTCGGTGCGGTTGCCGAAAACCACGAAAGTCGGCGGGCGGCTCTTCACCTGCGTGATGTAGCGAAGCTTGATGCGCTGGCCCTTGGGCGCGGGCGGAGGGTTGGCCTCGACCGCGGCCTCGAACCAACGGTTGAGCTCGCCGGTCGGAACTCGCCGGCTCCAGGCCTCGCGCAGCTCGAAGGCAACCTTCAGGATCGTGTCGGCGCCCTTGCCGGTTTTGGCCGAGACGGTGAGCAGCGGGACGTCGCGCAGCTGCGCGAGCCCCTCGCCTAGCGCCGCCTTGACGCCGTTGAACAGCGACGATGCATGTTCCGCCACATCCCATTTGTTGAGTGCGATGATCAGCGCGCGGCCTTCCTCGATCACTTGCGCAGCGATCTTGAGGTCCTGGGCTTCGAGGCCGCGCGTGGCGTCCAGGAGCACGACCACGACTTCGGCATAATCGATCGCGCGGCGTGTATCGGCGGCGGACAGGCGCTCCAGCTTGTCCTCGACCTTCGCCCGCTTGCGCAGGCCGGCCGTGTCGACCAGCCGAATCGGCCGGCCTTCCCACTCCCAATCGAGGCTGATGGAGTCGCGCGTGATGCCCGCTTCCGGGCCGGTGATCATCCGCTCCTCGCCGAGCATCCGGTTGACCAGGGTGGACTTCCCGGCGTTGGGACGGCCCACGATCGCCAGGTGGAGCGGCTGTTCATGGTCGAGCGCGTCGCCGGCCGTGTCCAAATGCTCGTGTTCGACGTGCGGCTGGAGCGCTTGAAACAGATCGGCGATTCCCTCGCCATGTTCGGCGCTGATCGCAATCGGGTCGCCAAGACCGAGACGATAAGCATCGAGCGTCCCGGCCTCGCCGGCACTGCCTTCGGCCTTGTTCGCGACCACCACGACCGGAGTCGTCTCGACACGGAGCCAGCGGCCGATTTCCTCGTCGAGCGGAGTTACGCCTTGCCGCGCGTCGATCAAGAAGACGGCGGCGTCGGCCTCCCGAACCGCAGCCTCGGTCTGCTGCCGCATACGACCGGGCAGCGTTTGCGGGTCTTCCTCTTCGAAGCCGGCGGTGTCGATGACCCGAAATTCGAGGCCGAGCAGCCTGGCCTCGCCTTCGCGGCGGTCGCGGGTGACCCCGGGCCGGTCATCGACCAGCGCGAGGCGCTTGCCGACCAGCCGGTTGAACAGCGTGGATTTGCCGACGTTCGGACGGCCGACGATGGCGACGGTCGGGATGGACATTTCGGGCCGATAGCAGCGCCACCGAGGCGCCGCGAGGGCTTTACCTGAAGGCGGTCAGGCGGCCGCGGTCGTCGAGGATGTAAAGGGTCGAATTCGCAACCACCGGCGGCAGGCTGATCCCCGCCCCGACGCTCGTCTGGCTCTGGAAGGAGCCAGTCGCCGGGTCGACGTAGATGAGCGCGCCGTTGGAGCCGACCACGATCAACCGCCCGCCGGCCAGCACCGGTCCGGAATAATCGATCTCGCCCTTCTTGGACTTCGCCTTCACGAACTGCGGAAGCTGGTTGATCCAGCGGATGTGTCCGTTCTGCCGGTAGACGCAGATCAGCTTGGCATCGTCGGTGACGACGAAGATCCAGTCGCCGACCACCCAAGGGGTCGCAATGCCGGCGATATTGAGTTCCCATTGCCGCTGGCCAGTCACCAGATCCAAGGCGACCATCCGGCCGCCCTGCCCGACCGCGATGACCTGGCTGTTGTCGATGACCGGATCGGCATCGATGTCGCTGAGCGATGAGACGCTGGTGCGGATGCTGGTGCGCTGAAGCGCGTCCTGCCACACCTGGCGGCCGTTCTCGTAGCGATAGGCGTTGAGCTCGCCCGACGAGAAGCCGGCGACGACCGTGCCCTGTCCGACGGCCGGCGATGCCGAACCGAACACTCCGGCGACCTCGAGCGAGGCCGCCTGCGACCAGTTGGTCGAGCCGTCCGTTTCCTTGAGCGAATAGATCTGATTGTCCTGGCTGATCACATAGACGGCGTCATTGGCGACCGTGGGCGCGCCGCGCAGTGGGCCGGTAGGCCGAACCTGCCAGATGATGCCGCCGTTGCGAGCGTCCAGCGCAGCAACGAAGCCAAGCCCGTTGGTGGCGTAGATGCGGCCGTCGTCATAGGCGATCCCGCCGCCGTAGATCGAGCCGGTATTGCCCTTCTCGCTCGGCGTCTGGCTCGCCCAGATCTGCGCCCCGCTGCTGCCGTCAAAAGCGCGCACCGTGCCAAGCGTGTCGATCGTGTAGACTCGGCCGCCGGCCACGATCGGAGCCGCGCCGAGCCGCGCGGTCAGCGAATTGCCGCGGCCAGCCTGGACGCTGAAAGCCCGGCCGAGCGCATTGCCGAGCGCCAGCTGCCCCATCGACTTGGTGGGATTGCCGCCAGACTGAGTCCAGTCGGCGTTTGCGACCGGCGCCGGCAGAGTCATCGGAAGAGCGGTCGTGGCGGGGTCGACGGCGACGTCGCCTTCGCCGGTCAGTACCGCGATGCGCTGGCCGAGCACCGGGGTCGAGGGGCCCTTGCCCTTCTTGAACACGCCACAGCCGCTCGCTCCGAGCGTCATTGCGATAAGGAGGGAAACGCGGAGAAACTGGGATCTTGTCATTCTGGGTCCTATTGGGCCTGGGGTACGAACGCGGTGCTCGCGTCGACTCCGAGTGACCCGGCAACCTGGACGGCGCGGGCGCGGATGGTGTCGGGAACGCCCGGATCCTTGGCGATCGCAGCGTAGAGCTGGCCGGCTTCCTGCCGCTTGCCCTGCTTGATCATGGCGAGCGCGGTCATCTCGCCGGCGCTCCCGAACCATGGCTCGCCGGGTTTTGCCAGCGATTGAAGGCGAGCAGTAACCTGCTCGGGCTTGAGGGTGTCGAATTCGAGCGCCGTCTGGCGAATAAGCGCGACGTGGCGATAAGCGTCGGGCGCGCCACTGTCTTCGGCGATGGACTTGTATGTCGCAGTGGCGAGCTTCAGGTCGTTCTGCTGCAACGCGAGCGCGGCGCGCGCAAACAGCGCGGAGGCGGCAACGGCCTTGCTACCACTGTTCGACAATTCATCGAGCTGTTGCGGCGCCTTCGCGATGTTGCCGCTGCCGATGTCCTTGTAGACTTGCGCCAGCTGTTCGACCTGCGCCTGATGCTGCTGGACCTGGTGCTGCCGCCACCAGATGAAGCCGCCGCTGGCGGCCAGGAACAAGACGACGCCGGCGATGAGCCAGCCGCCGTAGGCCTTGAAAAAATCCTGCATCTGATCGCGGCGGAGATTCTCGTCGACCTCGCGAAGAAACGTCTCATTGATGTCCGGGGGCTGCGCCAAAGACGTTCCTCAGTCCGCTCGCTCAGGGGTCCACATGCCGGTCGCTTCCCTTCCCCACCCATGATGAATGGAAGCTGGCGCCGCTCCGTCTAGCGACTGTCGCGGCAAACGCAAAGGCCGTTCAGCGGGCCCGCTTGTCCCGAAGTCCGCGACTGGGCGGAGCTGGTGACATCACGGCTTGGGTCGGTAAGTCTGGTCGGCCGTCGGGAAGCTCCGCGCGCGCACTTCTTCGGCATAGGTCCGCGCGGCCTCGCCGATCCGCGTGGCGAGATCGTCGTACCGCTTCACGAAGCGCGGCGTGCGCTCGAACATCCCAAGCATGTCGTCGATGACCAGCACCTGGCCATCGCAGCGCGCCGACGCGCCGATGCCGATGACTGGCGTCGCGACCTCGCCGACAATGTCGTCGGCGATGCCTTCGAGCACGCCCTCGACGACGATGCAGAAGGCCCCCGCCTCGTCGACCGCCTTGGCATCGGCAATGATCTTCCCGGCTTCGCGCTTCTCGCGCCCGCGCGCGCCGTAACCGCCGAGGATGTTGACGGCCTGCGGCGTGAGGCCAACGTGGCCGATCACCGGAATGCCGCGATGCGTCAGGAACTCGATCGTGGGCGCCATCGCCTCGCCGCCTTCGAGCTTGACCGCAGCGCACCCCGTCTCCTTCATGATCCGCGACGCACTCTCGAATGCCTGCCGGGGCGAGGCTTCATAGCTGCCGAACGGCATGTCGACGGCCACCAGCGCATGCCAGCTGCCACGGACCACGGCGGCGCCATGCGCGCACATCATGTCCATCGTCACTGGAATGGTCGAGGGCAGGCCGTAGATGACCTGGCCCAGGCTGTCGCCGACCAGCAGCATGTCGCAATGCGGATCGAGCAGCTGCGCCATCCGCATCGTGTAAGCGGTCAGCATCACGATCGGCTGCTCGGTCTTGCCGTCAACCTTGCGGGCCCGGATCGACGGCGCCGTCATGCGCTTGCCGGGCACTGGCGAAGGGGTCGCGCGGCTGGTGCCGGTATCGATGGTGAAGGTCGACATCGGCCGGCTTCTAGCGACAGCCGGGCGGCACGGCAAAACCCGCCCCGGCGCCGGTGAAGCGATCTTCAGCCGCACCAGGGCGCGGCATGCCCACGACTTGCCGAGAAGCGGGGAACTTTAACGCGCAAGCATCGTCGGGCGTGCAGGTGCGCGGGTCAGCCCGCGTGAAAGCGTTGGAGAATGACATGACCGATCGCCAGTGGCTTGGCGACCTCAGCCTTGCGGTGCTGCTTGCGCTGCCGCTCCTGGCGCTGGCGAGGCCCCAGCCAGTCGTTCACAAAACCGCCGCCCCCGCCGCAGTGAACCTTGCGTCCGCGGATCGGGTGCCGACCGCCGGGCGCATCGGTCTTTTCAGCTAGGCTGGCGCAGCCAGCCGCGCTGGCGCGAATGCCGCGCGAACGAGAAGATCGTCCAGGTCAGCGCAACCACGACCAGCAGCACCGCAATCTGGTCGGCCGTCAGCAGGTCGCGGAAGCCGGGTGTCGCGAACATTCCCGCAAGCCAAATGACCATGCCGATCAGCGAGGCGAGCATCGCCGGCTCCGCGGCCTTGTGTCGGAGCAGCAACAACAGCGATCCGAGCGCACCCGCGACGAATCCGAAGGCCGAAGCAGCGAACACCCACCGAGGCTCCGCCTCGAATATTGCGCGCTGATCGATCGGGAGCGTTGCCGGGTTCGTCATTGCGTGCATCGCCAGCAGTGCACAGCCAACCAGCATGAACAGCAGCGAGCCGATCGCCGCCGGCATGTACCAGCCTGCAACCGGCCTATCCGCACGAACTTGATTCACCCTGCCCTCCCCTTGAACCCGCAGCCTATTCCTGTGCTTCAAGGCGCTCTTCCCAGCCGGCGCCCTGGGCCAGCGATATCGAATCCAGCACCGCGGTACTCTGGTCGCGCAGAATCGCGAAAGCGCGTCGGATCGCGCAGGTCGCCTCGTCCTGGCAGTCCCCGCACGGCGCGTAGAAATTGACGCTGGCGCAGGACACCAGCGCAATCGGCCCTTCCATGGTGCGGACGACCTCACCGAACGAAATATCGCTCGCGGCCCGCGTGAGCTGATATCCGCCCTTGGGCCCGCGCGCGCTTTTCACCAGCCCCGACTTCTTCAAATCGAGCATGATCAGTTCGAGATATTTGGGCGGGACGCGCTGCGTCTCGGCGATGCGGCTCAGTTGAACAGGCGCGCCCCCTTGCTCCTCGGCGAGGAACAGCAAGGAGCGCAGCGCATAACGGGTCTTCTGGGCGATCATCCGGGTCGAGCCGAGCCTAGCCTCGTCTCCGACCGCGCGCAAAGGCTTCGCCCTGCAGGCAATGAACACAACTTAATCGCGATGACACCGGGCTGAGATCAGGGGGTCACTAGTCGGCCCGGCAGCTCATTGGAGCTACAACCTACGGAGAACCACTTCCCATGAAACATGCACTGATCGCTTCCATCGCCGCCCTGGGTCTCGTTGCCGCACCGGCGGTTGCCGCAACCGCGGCGCCGGCTCCCGCCAAGATCAGCAAGTCGCAAAAGAACTCCGCCAAGGTCGCGGCCAAGGGCCAGAAGACTGCGGCGAAGACGGCCCGCAAGTCCAAGTAAGCTCATCCGCCGCAGCGAGGCCGTCGAGTGCTGGCGCGAGCCCGTACCCGGCGGCCTCAGCCGTCAATGAACGCCATTTAACGTTGCAGCCACCGCGATGAGATGCAGCCGATCCTAATTGGGCCTTCGCCGGCGCTTTCTTGCCGGAGACTGGAGGAAGCAATGAAAACGTTGATTGGGTCCGTCGCCGCGGTTGCCCTGATCGCGTCCCCGGCCATCGCCGCGCCGAAGACCGCGAGCAGCACCAAGACCGTGACGACCAACACGCCCGAGGCGAAGGCGACAACCACCGTTACCACCAAGGTCACGCCGAAGAAGAGCAGGACGCATGCTTCGAAAAAGCGGGCCAAGACTCACAAGATGGCGTCCAAGTCCAAGCCTTCGAAGAAGCCCGCCAATACCACCACCAAGGGCTGATTGAGCCTCCGTACGGCGCTGCTTCGCCGGCTCCCCGCCGCAGCGCCGTACGGCCCCTCATTTCCGGAGATTCGCGCACCGATGGGCCGCAAGATCCTGTTGATCGAGGATGACCGCGAGACCGCCTCATACCTGGCCAAGGGCCTCGGCCAGGAAGGCCACAGCGTCGAGCAGGCCACCAATGGCCAGGACGGGCTTTTCCGCGCCACCGACGGCACCTTCGACCTCATCATCCTCGACCGCATGCTGCCGGTGCTCGATGGAGTGTCGGTGCTGAAGGCACTGCGCGCCGCGCGCATCGACACGCCAGTCTTGATCCTGTCAGCACTCGCCTCGGTCGGCGACCGGATCGAAGGCCTCGAATGCGGATCCGACGATTATCTGGTGAAGCCCTTTTCCTTCGCCGAGTTGCTGGCGCGCGTGAACGCGCTGCTGCGCCGCCGCGAAGCTCGGGTCGATCCCGCCGAGCACCGGCTGACGGTCGGCGACCTCGAAATCGATCCTTTGTCGCGAAGCGTAAAACGCGGCGGCCGGAAGCTTGACCTCAAGCCGCGCGAATATCTCCTGCTCGAATATTTCGCGCGCAACGAAGGACGCGTCGTCACCCGCACTATGCTGCTCGAGCAGGTGTGGGATTACCACTTCGACCCGGGCACCAACGTCATCGATGTCCACGTCAGCCGGCTTCGCCGCAAGCTCGACGAAGGGTATGAGAAGCCGCTGCTGCACACGGTGAGGGGCGCGGGCTACATGCTCGCCGCCTAGCGCCGCGGCCGCCGCCAATGCCGACGACCCTGCGCATTGCCCTGTTGGCGGGCCTGCTCGCCCTGCTTTCGAACCTCGCGGTCATCGGTTTCATCTACCTGCGTACCCACGACGAGGCGGTGGCGACCGTGCACCGGCAGGTGATCGAGCAAGGCAAGGTGCTGGCGGACGTCTACCGATCCGGCGGGGCGAGCGCGCTCGACGACGCGATCGACGACACCATGACCTATGCCGACCCGCAAACCGTCATCGCCCTGGTCAGCCCTGATCGGCGGGAAATCAAAGGCAATCTGGAAACGGTGCGCGCCGCCGTGCTCGCGCCGCCGGAAGGCTACCGGACCGCGCTCGTCCGCCTGCGGGGACAAACCACGCCCCGCGAGGCGGCGCTGGCCGTGGTTCGTCTGCCCAACCGGCAATGGCTCATCAGCGGGCGAATCGCCGGCGAAGGTCTCGCCATCCGCGACACGCTTGAGCGATCGCTGCTCATCGCCCTGGTGGTGGCCGGCCTGCT
>JAICVC010000126.1 GCA_025935515.1 Sphingomonas sp. | reverse complement strand
GATCGCGAAGGCCGGCGCGGCTGAGCTTGATCGCCGAGGCGAGCTTCTCGATCGCGAGGTCCTGACCGAAGACGACCCGCTTCAGGTCGGCTTCAAGGTGCTCGAGCACCTGCTTGTCGTCGGCGCTGACCGACTTCGGCGGGATGCGAGCCATGGTCGCGACCACCGCCTCGATCTCCTTGGGGGTGATCACTTTCTTGCGGCGAGACGGCGGCACCAGCATCTGCATCGCGCCGACCTCGTCGATGACGTCGATCGCCTTGTCGGGCAGCTTGCGGTCGTGGATGTAGCGGGCCGAAAGCTCGACCGCGCTCTTCACCGCGTCGGGCGTGTAGCGGACGTTATGGTGCTGCTCGAACGATGAGCGAAGCCCGGCGATGATCTTGATCGTGTCCTCGATCGTCGGCTCGTTGACGTCAATCTTCTGAAACCGGCGCAGCAATGCCCGGTCCTTCTCGAAATGGTTGCGGAATTCCTTGTAGGTGGTCGAACCGATGCAGCGGATCGCGCCGCTGGAGAGAGCGGGCTTGAGCAGGTTCGACGCGTCCATCGCGCCGCCTGAGGTCGCGCCGGCGCCGATCACCGTGTGGATTTCATCGATGAACAGGATCGCGTTCGGCAGCTTCTCGAGCTCCCCTACGACCGACTTCAAGCGCTCTTCGAAATCGCCGCGATAGCGCGTGCCGGCGAGCAGCGCGCCCATGTCGAGCGCGTAGATGACCGCGCCCTTGAGCACCTCGGGCACGTCGCCCTCAATGATCTTGCGCGCGAGCCCTTCGGCGATAGCCGTTTTGCCGACGCCGGGATCGCCGACGTAGAGCGGGTTGTTCTTCGAGCGGCGGCACAGGATCTGCACCGTGCGGTCCACCTCCGGCATGCGGCCGATCAGCGGGTCGACCTTGCCCGCCTTGGCTTTCTCGTTGAGGTCGACGGTGAATTGCTTGAGCGCTGATTCCTTCTTGCCGCCCTCCTTTTCGCTCTTCTCCTCGGTGGCAGAGACCTCGCGGGTCTCGGCGGGAGTGTCTCCCTTGCCGACACCGTGACTGATGTAGGTCACGGCATCGAGCCGGCTCATGTCCTGCTGCTGGAGGAAATAGACGGCGTAGCTCTCGCGCTCGGAGAAGAGCGCGACCAGCACGTTAGCGCCGGTCACCTCGTCTCGGCCGGACGACTGGACGTGAAGGATCGCCCGCTGGACCACCCGCTGGAAGCCGCTGGTGGGCGTCGGGTCGGTCGCGCTGTCGGCCACCAACGCGCCAAGCTCGTTGTCGAGATATTGCTTCACCGAGGCGCGAAGCTCATCGCGGCTGACCCCGCACGCGGTCATCACCTTGGAGGCGTGCTCATCATCGATGAGCGCGATCAGTAGATGCTCGAGCGTCGCATATTCGTGCCGCCGACGGCTGGCCTCGCCCAGCGCATTGTGCAGGGTCTGTTCGAGCTCACGCGCAAAACTGGGCATTTAGGTTGTTACTCCCGCACCCGCGGAGGGAGCCCGCGGGCTTTACAAAGAATGTCATACGCTGCGACGCGGCAATCAAGTCCTGCGTCCCCGCTTTTCAACAGATTATCGCTTGGCGAGATTGTCGGTCGCTGAACGCTCTGGCCGGTCATGGCTTCTTGAACAATTCTTCAGCCGCGGAGCGGTGCGTTTGGGCGCGCTGCATGTGGGTTTCGACACGGGCGATCTCGGCTTTCAGGGCCGCGATGCGTGCCTGCAGCTCCTCGATCGACATCGGGTCGAGGTCCTGCCTGGCACGCTCGACGAGCGGGTCGCCGGGCTTGCTCGGGAAGAGGTCTTCCAGATCCACGAGCCGAATCGTTGACCGGTAAGCCCCCCAAGTCAATAAGCCCGCCAGTGACCAGCCTTCCGCCTTCGATGCAAGCGGCGGTCGCCGACGGTGCCGGCGGTCTTGCAATCGTTGAGCGACCTGTTCCCCAGCCGGCGCAGGCCGAGGTCCTGGTCAAGGTGGCCGCGGCCGGGGTCAACCGTCCCGATGTCCTTCAGCGCAAGGGGCTTCATCCGCCGCCGCCCAATGCTCCGGATGTGCTGGGACTGGAGATCGCCGGCGAAGTCGTCGGCGCCGGGGCGGGCGCCGAACAGCTGATGCGGCAGAAGGTCTGTGCGCTGGTCGCGGGCGGCGGTTACGCCGAATATTGCGTCGCGCCGGCCGGCACCTGCCTGACCGTTCCTAAGGGCCTGTCCCTGGTCGAGGCCGCGGCGATGCCCGAGACCCTGTTCACCGTCTGGGTCAACCTGTTCGAGCGCGGCTTCGCCGCTGATGGCGATGTTGTTCTGGTTCACGGCGGCACCAGCGGCATCGGCACGATGGCGATTGCCCTTGCCCAGCTGTTCGGTCTGAAGATCATCGTCACCTGCGGAAGCGATGCGAAGTGCGCGCGGGCGGTGGAGCTCGGCGCCGACGCCGCGATCAATTATCGCGAGCAGGACTTCGTCGAGGAGGTGCACCGAGTGACTGGACGCACCGGAGTCAATGTCATCATCGACATGGTTGGTGGCGATTATGTGCCGCGCAACCTCGCTTGCCTGGCGGAGGAAGGGCGGCACGTCTCGATCGCCGTCCAGCGCGGCGCGAATGCGGAGATTCCGATCTTCGACATCATGCGGCGGCGGCTCACGCTGACCGGATCGACGCTCCGTCCGCGGCCGATCGAGTTCAAAGCCATGGTTGCGGACGAGATCGCAAAGACCGTTTGGCCCTATGTCGAAGGCGGCCGGCTAAGACCGGTGATCGACATGATCTTCCCGCTCGCCGAGGCCGCCGCGGCGCACGAGCGGATGGAATCGGGCGAGCATGTCGGCAAGATCGTGCTCGAGGTCCGCAGCTGAGTCCGGACGGGGAATGTCGATGACGGAACGGCTGCTGCTCCACGAATATGCCGCCTCGGGCAATTGCTACAAGGTGCGGTTGACCGCGGCGATCGCCGGCGTTCGGCTCGAGCGGCGCGAATATGACATCATGACGGGCGAGACGCGGACGCCCGAGTTCCTCGCCAAGGTGAATGCCAACGGCCGAATCCCGGTGCTCCAGGTCGGCGACCGCTTCATTCCGGAAAGCAATGCGGCCTGTTATTTCGTGGCCGAAGGGTCGAGCCTGATCCCGACCGACCCGTTCGACCACGCCGACATGTTGCGCTGGATGTTCTGGGAGCAATATAATCATGAGCCGAACATCGCGACGCTTCGCTTCTGGATGCGCTGGGTCGGGGTCGACAATCTCTCCGACCTGCAGCGGCCCCAGATGCCCGGCAAGCGGACCGCCGGCAATGCCGCGTTGCAGTTGATGGACGACCATCTAGCCGGCAGCCAGTGGTTCGTACGCGATGCGGCCAGTCTCGCGGACATCTGCCTGTTCGCTTACACGCATGTCGCCGGCGAGGCCGACTTCGACCTGCAGCGCTACCCCAATGTGATTGGCTGGATCGAGCGGATGAAGGGCCATCCGCGTTTCTTGGCGATCGAGACCTAGACCGCCCTTGCCCCGGAACCAGTCGAAGGCTACATCGCACGCCAAGCCGGCCGCTCCGCAAGGGGCGGCCCTATTCATTTCTAAAGCCCGGAGATTGCCAGTGGCCCAGCCCCTGATGCCCCACGCGACCGCCGCCTGGCTCGTCGACAACAGCTCGCTGACTTTCGACCAGATCGCCGAATTCTGCGGTCTCCACATCCTCGAGGTGCAGGCGATCGCGGACGATACCGCCGCGACCAAGCTGACCGGACGCGACCCGATCCGCGCCGGCGAGCTGACCCACGAGGAGATCGAGAAGGGTCAGAAGGATCCCGAATATACGCTGCAGATGCACAAGGCGCCCGAAGCGGTGCGCCGCACCCGGGGCCCGCGCTACACGCCCGTCTCCAAGCGGCAGGACAAGCCCGACGGGATTTACTGGATCATCAAGAATCATCCGGAGGTCACCGATGGCCAGATCAGCAAGCTGATCGGGACTACCCGCACGACGATTGCCGCGATCCGCGAGCGGACCCACTGGAACATGGCGAACATCACGCCGAAGGATCCGGTGACGCTCGGCCTGACGAGCCAGCGCGAGCTCGACGCGGCGGTCGCCAAGGCGGCCAAGGCCGCCGGAATCCAGGCGCCGACCGACACCCGTTTCGACAGCGACCGCGAAGCCCTGATCGAAGAATTGCGGCACGAGCGCGAGCGCCACGCGCGCGAGGCGGAAGCGGCGCTTGCCGAGGCCGGCGACGAAGCGCTTCGCGACGAGATCGTCCCGGGTATCCGCGACCCGTTCAAGAACACGCCGGTCGAATAGCCGCTCGCTTGATTTGAACCGGCGCGGAGACCACAAAGCCCGCGATGGCCACCAACGGCGAAACCGACGTCAGCCAGTTGAGCTTCGAAGCGGCGCTTCAACGCCTCGAAGAAATCGTGCGCACGCTCGAGAAGGGAGAGGCTCCGCTCGACCGGTCGATCGAGCTCTACCAGGAGGGCGACCGGCTGAAGCGCCATTGCGAGGCGCGGCTCAAGGACGCACAGGCGCGGATCGAGCAGATCGCCTTCGGCAGCGACGGCAAGCCGGCGGGGCTCAAGCCGTTCGATGCCGGTTGAAACCGTCGACCGCCTCTCGCAGGAGCTGAACGCCGAGGCGGCGCGTGTCCGGACCGACGTCGACCGCTTTTTTGCACAGCTGCTCACACCGACCGGCGACGGCCGCCAGCGCCTCTACGAAGCGATGAGTCATGCCGCCCTCGGCGGCGGCAAGCGGCTTCGTCCATTGCTCACGATCGCCGCCTCGCGGCTGTTCGCGATCGACCGCGGCCGCGCGCTTCGGGTCGGTTGCGCGATCGAGGCGATCCATGTCTATTCGCTGATTCACGATGATTTGCCCTGCATGGACGACGCCGATCTGCGGCGCGGCAAGTCGACCGTCCACAAGGCGTTCGACGAGGCCGCGGCAGTCCTGGCGGGCGACAGCCTCCATGCCCTGGCGTTCGAAATCCTTGCCGATCCGGCGACGCACGAAGACCCGTGGGTGCGATCGGATCTTGTGATCGAGCTGGCGCGCGCCGCGGGGCCCGCGGGGATGGCCGGCGGCCAGATGATGGACCTCGCCGCGGAAGGACAGGAGCTCGATTTGCCGGCCATCACCCGGCTTCAGCAGCTGAAGACCGGTGCGTTGATCGAATATTCGGTCGAGGCGGCCTGCATCATGAACAAAATGCCGGTCGAGGCGCGGACTCCGTATCGCGGATACGCGCGCAACATCGGGCTGGCGTTCCAGATCGCCGACGACCTGATCGACTATAGCGGCGACGAGGCCGCTGCCGGCAAGCCGACCGGCAGGGACGCGAACGCCGGCAAGGCGACCTTCGTATCGCTGCTGGGGGAGGAGCGAGCCCGCCAGCAGGCCGGATTCCTCGTAAGCCAGGCGGTCGAGCATCTGTCGGGGCACGGCCGCGAAGCAGACCTGTTGCGTGCAATCGCGCGCTTCGCCATCGAGCGGGACCATTAAGGGGGACGCATGAAGGTCGCAGTCTATCCGGGCACGTTCGACCCAATCACGCTTGGGCATCTCGATATCATCCGGCGCGGCGCGCACCTGGTCGACAAGCTGGTGATCGGAGTCACCACCAATCCGTCCAAGGAGCCGATGTTCACCGTCGCGGAGCGGCTGGCGATGGTCCGTCGCGAGGTGGAGGACATTCCGGGCAATATCGACGTGGTCGAGTTCGGTTCGCTGCTCATGGATTTCGCGGAACAGCAGGGTGCCACCGCGATCCTGCGTGGGCTGCGGGCGGTCGCCGACTTCGAATATGAGTTTCAGATGGCCGGCATGAACCAGCAGCTCAATGACGATATCGAGACGGTCTTCCTGATGGCCGACGTCTCGCTGCAGCCGATCGCCTCGAAGCTGGTGAAGGAAATCGCGCGCTTCGGTGGGTCGATCGATAAGTTCGTGACGCCGGCGGTCGCTGCAGACGTCAGGCGGCACTTGGACGGCGGTTCACGCTGAAGAAAGCGCGGTGGCGCCAAGCATGCG
>JAICVC010000147.1 GCA_025935515.1 Sphingomonas sp. | reverse complement strand
TGGCGCGCATCCAGACCGAGATCGCGAGCAGCACCGCCGAGACGAGGAACGGAATCCGCCAGCCCCAGGCGGCGAACGCTTCTTCGCCAATCGCGGTGCGGGTCGCGACAATCACCAGCAAGGCGGCGAGCAGGCCGAACGACGCCGACGACTGGATCCAGCCGGTCGACGCGCCGCGCTTGTCATTGGGCGCATGCTCGGCGACGTAAATTGCGGCGCCGCCATATTCGCCGCCGAGCGCGATGCCCTGGAGGATTCGAAGGATGATGAGCAGCACGGCGGCCGTGGTCCCGGCCTGTGCATAGGTCGGCAGCAGGCCGATCAGGAAGGTGGCGGTGCCCATCAGGCTGACCGTGACGAGGAAGGCGCCCTTGCGGCCGAGCCGGTCCCCGACCACGCCGAAGATCAGCGCGCCGAGCGGGCGGAAGGCGAAGCCTGCGGCGAACAGAGCGAGCGCGGCGATCAGCGCCTGCGTCGGATCGAGCCCGGCGAAGAAGACTTTCGAGATGACCGGCGCGAGGCTGCCGAAGATGAAGAAGTCGTACCACTCGAACGCCGTGCCCGCGGACGACGCGATGATGACCCGCGCCATCGACCAGGGCTTGTGCTCGTGATGTCCGGCGGCGCTTGCCATGTCCTCTCCCCCTAGGCGGAGGATTAGCAGCGCGCCGGTTTCAGTCCAGCTTGCGGATAACCTCGTCGTAACGGGCGACGATGATGCCGAACCGTTTGACCCGCATCCGGTTGTTGACCTGCTTCGGGCCGGCGGGGGTCAGCCACTGGTCGAAGTCGAGATGATCCTTGCCCTTGTAACGGATGCGGATGCGGTTCGCGTCGACATCGACCCGGACCGGTCCGGCGGCGTCGGTCAGCGTCCCCTCATATTGGTTTGGGCCGGTCTGCCGCAGCCGCCAGAAGCGCGTGCGCTGGGGCTTGCGCGGCTCGTGGACGATCTGCTCGAGAACCAGCGTGCCGTCCTTGTCGATGCGTCCTTCGCTGTCGACCGACATCTTCTTGCTCGACTGGAAGAGGATCTTGAGCGTGCCCTCGCCGTGGGTCCTGCCGCGGAAGAATTCCACCGGGTTGAAGGCCGCCGCACTTGCGCTGCTGGCGGCGAACAACAGCAGGAAAGCGACGGCTGCCTTCACTGGCGCCCGGCGACGAGCGCGTCGACGATCGTTGGGTCGGCGAGGGTCGAGGTGTCGCCGAACCCGCTTTTCGCGCCCTCGGCGATCTTGCGCAGGATGCGGCGCATGATCTTGCCCGAACGGGTCTTCGGCAGGGCGGGGGTGAACTGGATTTTCTCCGGCGCGGCAAGCGCGCCGATGTCGTGGCGGACCTCCTGGACGAGCGCCTTGCGGAGCGCGTCGTCGCCGTCCTCGCCGGCATTCAGCGTGACGAAGGCATAGATCGCCTGGCCCTTGATGTCGTGGGGGTAGGCGACGACCGCCGCCTCCGCGACCTTGTCGTGGGACACGAGCGAGCTTTCGACTTCGGCGGTGCCAATACGGTGGCCCGAGACGTTGATCACATCGTCGACGCGGCCGGTGATCCAGTAATAGCCGTCGGCGTCGCGACGGCAGCCGTCGCCGGTGAAATATCTGCCGGGGTAGGTGGTGAAATACGTCTCGAAGAACCGCTTGTGGTCGCCCCAGACGGTACGCATCTGCCCCGGCCATGACGCAGTCAGGCAAAGGTTGCCGCTGACCGCCCCCTCGAGTGCCCGCCCCTCGGCATCGACCAGCTCCACGTGGATGCCCGGCAGCGGCTTCGTCGCGGAGCCGGGTTTCATGGCGATTGCTCCCGGAACCGGCGTGATGAGCGCGGCGCCGGTTTCGGTCTGCCACCAGGTGTCGACCACGGGGCAGCGCTCGTCGCCGACCACGCGCCAGTACCATTCCCACGCATGCGGGTTGATCGGCTCGCCGACCGTCCCGAGCAGGCGGATCGACTTGCGCGAATATTTCTGCACCCATTCGTCGCCCTCGCGCTCGAGCGCCCGGATCGCCGTCGGCGCGGTGTAGAAAATGGTCACGCCGAGCCGGTCGACGGTTTCCCAGAAGCGGCCGAAGTCGGGGTAGTTGGGGACTCCGTCGAACATCACGCTGGTCGCGCGCATCGCCAGCGGGCCGTAGACGACGTAGCTGTGGCCGGTGATCCAGCCGACGTCGGCGGTGCACCAGAAGATGTCGTCCTCGCGGTAATCGAACACCCAGTCGAAGGTGGTGGCAGCCCAGACGGCATAGCCGCCAATGGTGTGGACGACGCCCTTGGGCTGCCCGGTTGAACCCGAGGTATAGAGGATGAACAGCGGATCTTCCGCGTTCATGATCTCGGGCTCGCAGTCGGTCGGAAGCCCGTCGCGGACATCAGAATAGTCGATGTCGCGGCCTTGCTTCATCGGCACTTCGGCACCGGTCCGCTCGACGACGATCACCGTGGGTACGTCGCCCTGGTCGAGCGCGGTCTCGACATTGCGCTTCAGGGGAATCTTCTTGCCGCCGCGCATGCCTTCGTCGGCGGTGATGACCGCGCTGGCGCCGCAGTCGGCGATCCGGCCGGCGAGGCTCTCGGGCGAGAAGCCGCCGAACACGACCGAGTGGATCGCGCCGATCCGCGCGCAGGCGAGCATCGCGGCGGCGGCCTCGGGGATCATCGGCAAGTAGATCATCACGCGGTCGCCGCGCTTGATCCCGCGTTGCTTCAACAGGTTCGCGAAGCGGCAGGTTTCTTCGTATAGTTCGCGGTAGGACACCTTCCGCCCTTCGCCGGGCTCGTCGGCCTCGAAAATCAGCGCAATGCGGTCGCCATGCTCGGCGAGGTGCCGATCGAGGCAATTGACCGAGAGGTTGAGCTCGCCGTCGGTGTACCAGCGGATGTGAAAATCATCCTCCCCGAACGACCAGTCTCCGGCCTCCGCCGGGAATCTGTTCCAGGTCAGCCGCCGCGCCTGGTCGAGCCAGAAGCGCTTGGGGTCGGCCTCGGCAAGCTCGTTCAGCTCGGCCAGCTCGCGCGGCCCAATGCGCGCGTTGAAGTCGGAAGGGACGGGATGAACGACATCCTCCATTAGGCGGCTCCCTGACTGGACCTTTCAAGAACGCGCCTGGCCTGCAGGAGGTGCGGGCGATCGACCATTTTGCCGCCGACCGACAACACGCCGGCCTCGGGATGGGCCTCGAACGCGGCGACGATCTCCTCGGCGTGGCGGATTTCGCCCGGCGAGGGCGTGAAGGCGAAATTGATGATCGGCACTTGCGCCGGATGGATTGCGAGCTTTCCGGTGAAGCCTTCGCGCCGCGCCGCCTCGGCTTCGGCGCGCAGGCCGTCTTCGTCCTTGAAGTCGGCAAACACCCCGTCAACCGGCTGGGCACCGGCGGCAACCGCGCCGGCGAGGCAGAGCGAACGCGCAAGCCGATAGGTGAAGCTGAGGCTGCCGCCCGCGTCATATTTTGAGGACGCACCGAGCGCGGCCGACAAATCCTCCGCGCCCCAGCTCATCGCGGCGAGCGGCGACTTGGGGTCGCCGTAGGAGAGGAGGCCGAACAGGCTCGCGGCGGTCTCGGTGACGATCGCGTGGATCGGGATGTTGCCGGTGCGGTGCGCGAGCTCGGTGACGTCGGCGCCGCTCTCGGCTTTCGGAAGCACGATGCCGTGGACGTAGGCGCTGCCGATCAGAGTCAAATCGTCCTTGTGGAATTCGCTTCCGAGCGGGTTGACGCGGACCCACCATTCGGGGCCGTTGGAGCGTTTCGGCAGGCCCTTCAGGATGTCGCGCGCGGCGGCTTTCTGCCCGGGCGCGACGCTGTCCTCGAGATCGAAGATGACCGCGTCGGCCTCGCTTTCCAGTGCCCTGGCGATCTTCCGCTCGCTGTCGGCCGGGACGAACAGCCAGGAGCGTGGCTCGGTCACTGCGGCCGTTTCTGGAGCAGCGCGGTGCGGGTGCATTCGCAGACCAGCTCATCGCGCTGGTTGAAGCTGCGGTGCGCCCAGGTGACGATGCCCGCGTTCGGCCGCGACTTGCTCTCGCGCACTGCGATGCACTCGCTTGTCGACCGGAGCGTGTCGCCTGCGAAGACGGGGTTGGGGAAGGTGAGCTTGTCGTAGCCGAGATTGGCGACGAGGGTGCCAAGCGTCGTATCGTGGACGCTGACGCCGACCATCAGGCTGAATGTGAAGCAGCTGTTGACCAGCGGCTTTCCGAACTCGGTTTTGGCTGCTGCCTCATAATCGAGGTGAAGCGGTTGCGGATTGTGGGTGAGGGTGGTGATCAGGACGTTATCAGTCTCGGTCACCGTGCGCGTGATCGCGTGGGCGACCTTGTCGCCGACTTGCCACTCGTCGAAGAAACGCCCGGCCATGATGGCTCCCTAGGCGGGCAACAGTAGCTCGGCAACGGCTTCGGT
>JAICVC010000077.1 GCA_025935515.1 Sphingomonas sp. | reverse complement strand
TGCGGGGTCCCGGTCGTCGATACGATGGGCGTGCGCGGCGGCAAGATCCACAGCATGGAGGAATATCTGATCGTCGACAGCCTGGCCGAACGCGCGGCCTTGAGCGCGCTCACCATGTTGCGGCTGGCGGCGGAGGCGGCATGAGCTTTCGGGTCCGCCCGGCGACCGGCGAGGATTTCCGCGCGATCTACCAGATGGCCAAGCTGACCGGCGGCGGCTTCACCAACCTGCCCGCCGACCGCGCCACGCTGGTCGCCAAGCTCGAACGCTCCGAGCAATCCTTTTCCCGCGCGGAAGACTGCCAGGCCAGCGACCTCTACGTCTTCGTACTCGAAGACCCGAAGTCGGGCAAAATCCGCGGCACCTGCCAGGTGTTCGGTCAAGTCGGGGTGGTCCAGCCCTTTTACAGCTACCACGTCAGCACGCTGACCCAGACCAGCCCCGAGCTCGGCAAGACCTTCCGCAACCACATGCTGAGCCTCACCACCGACCTCGAAGGGTCATCCGAGGTGGGCGGCCTGTTCCTTCATCCAGAAATGCGCGCGGGCGGGTTCGGGTCGCTGCTCGCGCGCAGCCGCTATTTGTTCATGAAATTACACCGCGCGCGGTTCGGCGAGCATACGCTGGCCGAGCTTCGCGGAGTGATGGACGAAGTCGGCAACGCGCCCTTCTGGGACGGCCTTGCGGGCCGCTTTTTCGGGCTGACCTTCCCGGAGGCGGATGAGTTCAATGCGGTGCACGGCACGCGCTTCATCGCCGACCTGATGCCCAAGACCCCGATTTACGTCGACCTCCTCACCGACAGCGCGAAGGCCGTGATGGGCCAGCCGCACCCGAGCGGCCGAGCCGCGCTGCGGATGCTGGAGCAGGAAGGCTTCACCTTCGACCGTTACATCGACATTTTCGATGGCGGCCCGACGGTCACCGCGCCGACCGACCAGATCCGTACGATCCGCGAAGCGCGTTCCGAAACGATCGCCGAAATCCGCGATGGCGGACCGATGAAGACGCTCATCGCGAGCGGCCGCCTGAAAGATTTCCGCGCCTGCTGCGCCTCGACGAAAAGGCTGCCGAAAAAAGGCATTTGCATCGACCGCGAGGCCGCAGACCTGCTCGAGGTCGGCGTCGGTGACACGGTGGTCGTGGCCGCCAAGTGAGCATTCGCGAGATCAACTTCGACGGCATCATCGGTCCCAGCCACAATTACGCGGGCCTGAGCCTCGGCAATCTCGCGTCGACCCACAATGCGGGCCACGTTTCGCAGCCTCGGGCCGCCGCCTTGCAGGGTGTCGACAAGATGCGCGCCAACCTTGCACTCGGGCTGGCGCAAGGCATCTTCCTTCCGCACCCCCGGCCCGACCGTGCATGGCTCGCCGCACTCGGCACGACCATCGAGGACGCCGACCCGGCGCTTGCCGCCAATGCCATGTCGGCGTCGGCGATGTGGGCGGCCAATGCCGCGACCGTTTCGCCCGGCCCCGACACCGCCGATGGCAAGTGCCACCTAACCGTCGCCAATCTCAAGACGATGCCGCATCGCAGTCACGAATGGGGCTCGACACTGGCGCAGCTCGAGTTCGCCTTCCGCGGCGATGCGTTCGCGGTGCATGGTCCGATTCCGCCGGCGTTCGGTGACGAGGGCGCGGCCAACCACATGCGGCTTGCCGGCACGCATGGCGAAACTGGAGTCGAGGTCTTCGTCTATGGCGTCGCCGGCGGCGCCTTCCCCGCGCGCCAGCATATCGAAGCCTCGAAAGCCATTGCGCGGCTGCACCGGCTCAATCCGGAACGGGTGATCTTCGTCCAGCAGTCCGAGCAGGCGATCGCGGCGGGCGCTTTCCACAATGACGTGGTCGCCGTTGCCAACGAGCGGGTGCTGTTCGCGCACGAGCAGGCCTTCGCGGACAGGGAAGCGCTCCTCATCGCCCTTGAAGCCAGGGTGCCCGGCTTCGAATATGTCGAAGTTCCGGCGTCCGAAGTGCCACTCGCGGACGCGGTTCGCTCCTATCTGTTCAATGGACAGCTGGTGACCCCGCCCGACGGCCAGCCGACGCTGATCCTGCCGAGCGAGGCGCGGGAGACCGCGACGGTATGGAGCTGGATCCAGCGCCACCTCGCATCGAACGGCCCGATCCGCCGGGTCGAGGTCGTCGACGTTCGCGAATCGATGGCCAATGGCGGCGGCCCGGCGTGCCTGAGGCTTCGCGTCGTCGCGGATCCAGCGACGGTCGATCCGCGGTTCCTGGTCGACGAGGCAAAGCTCGACAGTGTCGCCGAGGTCATCGCGCGCGAATGGCCCGAGCAGATTGATCATGACGACTTGCAGGAACCGGCCTTGATCGCAGCTATCGAGGGTGCGCGAGCGAAGCTGCTCGCGGCCCTGGATCTCGCCGAACTGGCCTAGCCCGATTGTCCCAGAACGGGATTCTGGTGGCGAACATTTTAACGCTGTTCTTTAAGGAATTTACGGCTCAAAACAGCCGTCGGGACGTTCAAACGTTAACGATGGTTATGCTGAAGAAGATCGGCCGCCTGTTCACGATCAAGACGCGCCTGGAGGCGTGGCTGGTGATCTACGCGATCGCGCTGGGCGCGGTCGAACGGGGCCGCCACTATCTCGATATCTATCCGGGCTGGGGCGGATGGCTGCTCGCGCTCGCCTGCACCGGCGTGGTGTTCCTCGCCGGCGGGAAGCTGCTGGATTCGGTAAGGCCGGCACAGCCGGCCTTCGCGGCGGCGCCTTACCGGACGCCCGTGCGGCGGCACATCGTCACTGGTCGTAATCGACCCACGCGCCTGCCGAGCCGTCGCGGTTCAGAGTCACGGACTTCGCGCCGCACAGATTGACCCCGGCCCAGGTTGTCGGCCCGGCCCCTTTCACCGTGGCGCGGATGTCGAACGCGCAATCCGGATCGCTGAATGCCATCGCGCTTCGGGCTCCCGCCGACGGCGGAGTCCCGAGCGGTTTCCAATCCTGCGTCCCGGCGCGCCGGATCGACAGCTCGGCAAGGGCTGTCCCTGTTCCGTTGACCAAGGTGAAGTTCGACGCGCCGCCGGCGATTGCCGGCGAAGCAATTGCCGCCAACGCGGCGAGGACCACGAGTCGCTTCATGCGCGCGAGCCTAACCCCGCGCGCATGAAGGGAGAATATTGAATCTGCTGGAAACTAAGCCGCGAGGTCGTGATAGCTCGGTCGGGTGCCGCTCCAGAATACCGGAGCCGGCGCAGGACCATTGGTCAGCGCTTCCTTGAGCGGCATCGCCGTCGAACAGAATGCGCACTCGGCCGACATCCGGCCAATGATCCAGTGCGTACGCCCGCAACCCGGGCAGTGGTTGACTTCGCCGTCGTGATAGACGGCGTGATACCCCCGCGTACTCGGGTTGAACGCTTCGCGGCGGGACTCGATCGAACTCAGCATATTGCTTTCCTTCGAAACCATTTGATCCAACCAACGAGCGGCGAATCGTTAGGTTTCATCGACAATCCGTGAATGACCGATTGGTGTCACTCTGGCCACACACCCCTGTTTCAGGCTGGGACAAAGCGCGGGGAACCGTTTCGCCTGCGCGACGACCGCCACAAACACCCTGTGGATATTAACCATTGTTTAGCCATTCGCGGGCGATGGTCGGCGGGACGGACTGGAGGGGCAAGTGGAGTCCAACGAGCGTTATTACCGTCGGCGTGCGGTTGAAGAGCGAATGGCGGCCCAGCGTGCGGTGACCGAGACGGCGCGCGCCTGGCACAGCAAGTTGGCCCAGGATTTCGCGGAGCGCGCGGGCGCCTGCACCGGCCCGATCTGCAACGTCGCCGCGCTCAACGGCTGATCCTACCTCTTCCAGGCGGCGCCGATTTCCGCGCCCCCGCCGGCTTTTCGTTCACCCCGATCCACTAGTTCCAGCGTCCGCACGCCAAGGGTTGCGCGCGCTTCATCCGCCCCTTATGTCGCGCCCCTGCCGTTTCCCGGCACCGCGCGCCCGTAGCTCAGCTGGATAGAGCACCAGACTACGAATCTGGGGGTCAGAGGTTCGAATCCTTTCGGGCGCGCCATTTCTTAAAATCGCTCTGCAATCGAACCTCTGAGTCTTCCGTTCGTGCTGCGGCCGTTCGGCCGCTGGGGTTCGAATCCTTTCGGGCGCGCCATTTTCCTTTTAGAGCCCGTTGGATGCGCCGCACCGCTCTGATTCCGATGATGGTGTTGACCGCCTGCGCTGCTCCCGGCGGCCCCTATCCATCGCTCCAGCCGCGGGCTGCCGAAGCGATCGATCCGCGCACCCCGGTGGTCCGGCCGATGAACGACCGGCCCGTCACGGCAGGGCTGATGGCGAGATTGTCGGCCCTGGTCGACCAGGCCCGCAACGGCAATTCCGCGTTCGACAGCGCGGCATCGGCGGCCGAGCGGCTCGCGGCGGGCGCCGGAGCGCCGCAAAGCGAGAGCTGGATCGCTGCGCAGGAGGCGCTGACCGCGGCGATCGCGGCGCGGCAGGCGACCGCGCAGGCGCTGGGCGACATCGACGAAATCGCGGCGACGTCGCTCCAGAACCAGCGCGGAATTGCCCCCAACGATCTCGCCGCGATCCAGGGCGCTGCCGGCGAAGTGGCGGTACTGGACAGCCGCCAAGCCGCGCGCATCGACGCGATCCAGAACCGGCTCGGGCTCTAGCTCAGCGCCTTCACGCCGCGAACGATCGCGTCGATGGCGTCGTCGACATGGTCGAGGTGGGTGCGGAAGCAGAGGATCGCGCAGCGGAGGCGATAGCTGCCGTCGATGCGCGTTCCGCTCATCATCACGCGGCCTTCCTGCTGGATGTGGCGCATCAGCCGCTCGTTGAAGTCGTCGACGTCGCCCGATTTCGGGATGTACCGGAAGGCGACGACGGAGAGCTGCGGCTCTGGGCCCGCGTCGAAGCCCTCGATTTCGGACAGCCGCGCGTGGAAGTAGCGGGCGAGGGCGAGCTTCTCGGCCTGCGCGGCGCGGAAGGCGGCGATTCCGGCGATCTGCAGCGGCAGCCATAGCCTGAGCGCGCGGAAGTGGCGCGTCAGCTCGGGCGAAAGGTCGGCGGGCGACGGACCCACCTCGGACTCGCCGAGCGGGCGGATATACTCGCCGCTGGCGCTGAACGCTTCCTGCAGAAGCCGGCCGTCGCGCACCAGCGCCGCGCCCGTGCCGTAGGGCAGGAACAAGGTCTTGTGCGGGTCGAGCGCCACGCTGTCGGCTTGCTCGATGCCGCGCAGCAGCGCTTTACCCTCGTCGCACAAGGCGAACAGGCCGCCATAAGCGCCGTCGACGTGGAGCCAGGCGCCGTACTTGCGGCAAAGCTCGGCGATCTCCGGCAGCGGATCGATCGCGCCGGTATCGACGGTGCCGGCCGAAGCGACCACCAGCCACGGGCGAACGCCGCTTCGTCTGTCGTCCTCGAGCGCCTGTTCCAGTGCCTCAACGGACATCCGGTAGCTCTCGTCGGTGGCGATTAGCCGCTTTGGCGCACGTCCCCGTCCCGCGATGTGGAACGCCTTGTCGATGCAATAATGGGCGAAGCGGGTGACGTAGATCGCGCCGCCGCCATCGGGATCGCTCGCCTCGCGCGCAGCAACCACTGCGGTCAGATTGGCGATGCTGCCGCCCGAGGTGAGCGTGCCGGCCGCGTCGTGCGGGAAGCCGATGACGCTCGCCAGCCAGGCGGCGCAGGCGTTCTCGATCCGCACCGCGCCAGGACTGGCCGAGGCGAAGCCCGAATATTTGTTCGAGGCCGCGGCGAGCAAGTCGCCGAACGCCGAGTAAGGCACGCCGCCGCCCGGGATGTACGCCATGAAGCGCGGGCTGGTGGTGGCAAAGCCCGGCGCATCGATGCAGGCGCCGACATAGTCGAGCACCGCCGCCGGGTCCCTGCCCTCTTCGGCGAACTCCGGCTCGAGGCGCTGGCTGAAGACCTCCGACCACGGCCGGTTGCTGGAGGCCGTCTCGACCTCGTCCCAATAGCCAAGCGCATGATCGAGCGCCTGCCCGCCAATCGCGCGCCGTTCGGCGCTGTCGGGCTCGAGCCGCGCCGCGCCCTGGCGCAGCCGCTCGACATCGGCGCGAAGCTGGTCGATCACGCGATCAGGCGCGCGGCATCGACCGCATGGTAAGTGAGCACGCCGGTCGCGCCGGCGCGCTTGAATGCGAGCAGGGTCTCGAGGATCAGCGCGTCCCGCTCGCCGGCGCCGGCCGCAGCGGCATGCTCGATCATCGCATATTCCCCGCTCACCTGGTACACGAAGGTCGGGACGCCGAACGCGTCCTTCACTTGGCGGACAATGTCGAGATAGGGCAGCCCCGGCTTTACCATCACGAAGTCGGCCCCTTCCGCGAGGTCGAGCTCGACCTCGCGCAGCGCCTCCTCGCTGTTGGCCGGGTCCATCTGGTAGCCGCGCTTGTCGCCCTTCAGCCGCCCGCGCGAGCCGACCGCGTCGCGGAACGGCCCGTAGAAGGCGGAGGCATATTTCGCGGCATAGGCCATGATCGCGACATTCTGGTGTCCCCCCGATTCCAGCGCCTCGCGGATCGCTGCGACGCGGCCGTCCATCATGTCCGACGGAGCGACGATATCGGCGCCGGCTTCGGCCTGGACCAGCGCCTGCTCGACGAGGATCGGGACGGTGTCGTCGTTGATGACATTGCCTTGAGCGTCGACGAGCCCGTCGTGGCCGTGCGCGGTGTAGGGATCGAGCGCGACGTCGGTCAGGACGCCGATCTCCGGCGCGGCATCCTTGATCGTCTTGATCGCGCGGCAGATCAGATTGTCCTTGTTGAGCGCTTCCTCGGCGCGCTCGGTGCGCAGTTGCTCGGGCGTGTTCGGGAACAAGGCGACGCACGGGATGCCGAGATCGGCCGCCTCGCGCGCCTTGGCGCCGATCCGGTCGATGCTCCAGCGGCTGACGCCGGGGAGCGAACCGATCGGCTCCTCGCAATCGCGGCCATCGCAGATGAACAGTGGCCAGATGAAATCGCTCGGATGCAGCCGGTGCTCGGCGAGCATCGCGCGCATCCATGCGCTCGACCGGCCGCGGCGCATGCGCAGGTAGGGGAAGGAAGCGGACATGGCTTCGTCATTGCGAGGAGCAAAGCGACGAAGCAATCCAGAAAAGCGGCTGGATTGCTTCGCTACGCTCGCAATGACGGGTTTGGACCCCCGGCCTGCGCCGGGGGAGCAGCTAACCGAGCCGCTCCAAGGCGGCACGCAGGCGTTCGGCCTCAGCCGCCTTGGCATCATGGTCGGCACGGGCTTTTTCGACGGCCTCTGGCTTGGCGCGCTCGGTGAAGTTCGAGTTGGCGAGACGCGCAGCGAGACTGTTTCGCTCTTTCTCCGCGGCGGCCGCGCTCTTGGAAAGGCGCTCTCGCTCGGATGCGAGGTCGATGACGCCTTCAAGCGGAAGAGCGAACGTCGCCTCATCGACCACGACTTGCGCGGCGCCGGTCCCGGGGAATGACGACATTTGGATCGATTCCAACCGGGCCAGCCGCGTCAGCATTGCGTGATTGCGGTCGAGCCGCGCGGCGGTCTCGTCCGAAGCATCGGCAGCAAACAGGCTGAGCTTGGCCGACGGCGGCACATTCAGCTCGGTGCGGGCGGAACGAACTTCGCTGACCAGCCGCACCAGCCAATCAAGCTCGGTCTTTGCATGCAGATCGACCTGCGCCTGCGGCTCCGGCCATTTGGCGACGATCAGCTCGTATGGGCGCTCGCCCATCGCATTCCACAATTCCTCGGTGATGAATGGCATCAGCGGGTGGAGCATCACCAGGATCTGGTCGAAGGCCCAGGCGGCGACGCGCCTGGTTTCCTCGTCGAACGCGCCCTTCACCAGCTCGACGTACCAGTCGCAGAAAGTGCCCCAGACGAAGTGATAGATGGCGTCGGCCATCTCGTCGTACCGGAGCTCGTCGAACGCGCGATCGAGCTTGGCGAGCGTTTCGACCACCTCGCCGATGATCCAGCGGTTCACCGGAAGCTCGGCCTCGGGCGCGGCGATGCTGCCGCTCGCGCCGACGCCGTTCATCTGGAGGAAGCGCGCGGCGTTCCATAGCTTGGTCGCGAAGTTGCGGTAGCCCTCGACCCGCTTCTCATCGAGCTTGATGTCGCGGCCCTGGCTTTCCATCGCCGCGAGCGTGAAGCGCAGCGCGTCGGCGCCGTATTTGTCGATCAGCCCCAGCGGGTCGACGGTGTTGCCTTTCGACTTGGACATTTTCTGTCCGTGCGCGTCGCGGACCAGACCGTGGAGGTAGAGCCTCTTCCACGGCACCTCGCCCATGAATTCGAGGCCCTGCATCGCCATCCGCGCATCCCAGAAGAACAGGATGTCGAAGCCCGAGATGAGCACGTCGTTCGGGTAGTGGCGCTTGAGGTCCTCGGTTTCCTCGGGCCAGCCCAGCGTCGCGAACGGCCACAGGGCGGAAGAGAACCAGGTGTCGAGCACGTCCTCGTCCTGGCGAAGGGGTTCGCCGCCGGCCGCGATTTCCGCCTCATCCTCGCTCTCCGCGACATAGACATTGCCGTCGTTGTCGTACCAGGCGGGAATCCGGTGGCCCCACCAGAGCTGGCGCGAGACACACCAGGGCTGGATGTTTTCGAGCCAGTTGAACCAGGTCTTCTTCCACGTCTCCGGGACGATGCGGATGTCGCCCTTGCGCGTCGCTTCGAGCACCGGCCCGACCAGCTTGCCCGCATCGACATACCCTTGGTCGGTGAGCCACGGCTCGATGACGACGCCGGAGCGGTCGCCGTAGGGCGTCGGGATCACGCGGTCCTCGACCCGCACGAGCGCGCCTTCGTCCTCGAGCTTCGCGATCACGGCCTTGCGGGCATCGTCGCGCGACAGGCCGAGCAGGTCCTGCGGGATTAGGCCATCCTGCGTCTGGACGACGTTCGCCTGCGCATCGAACATGTTGATCATGTCGCCGGGCTTGAACCCTGCCCGCTTGCCGACTTCGAAATCGTTGAAGTCGTGGCCGGGCGTGATCTTGACCGCACCGGAGCCGAGCTCGGGGTCGGCATGCTCGTCGGCGACGATCGGGATCATCCGCCGGGTGATCGGGTGGTGGATCTGCTGACCGATCAGCGCCTTGTAGCGGTCGTCATCCGGATGAACCGCGACCGCCATGTCGGCGAGCATCGTCTCAGGCCGGGTGGTCGCGACCTCGATCGCGCCGTCGCCGTCGGCGAGCGGATAGCGCAGGGTCCAGAATTTGCCCTGAACCTCGCGCGTCTCGACCTCGAGATCGCTGATCGCGGTCTGGAACTTGGGGTCCCAGTTCACCAGCCGCTTGGCGCGGTAGATGAGGCCGCGCTTGTACAGCTCGACGAAGGTGTGGGTGACGGCGCGCTGGTAGCCCTCGTCC
>JAICVC010000168.1 GCA_025935515.1 Sphingomonas sp. | reverse complement strand
TTGCCCTGGTCGTCGCGGGCCTGCTCGGCTTGCTGTGCGGGGTGCTGACGGCCCGCTACGTCGGTCGCCGGATCAGCGACTTCGCGCGAGTTGCCAATCGGTTCAGCCCGCGCGACCTGTCGCAACGCGTGCCGGTGTCGCGTGCGGGCGATGCCTTCGACCGGCTGGCGGCGCAGATCAATGCCATGCTCGACCGCATCAGCGCGTTGATGGAAGAGCTTCGCCTGCTCACCGACAGCCTCGCGCACGATCTGCGCTCACCGGTCAGCCGGCTGCGCTCGGCCGCGCACGCGGCCGCCGAATCGGGCGACCCCGCGGAGCAGGAAGAATTGCTCGGCAGCGTCATTCGCCAAGCCGACGCGCTGATGCGCATCCTCACCGCCGTCCTCGAAATCAGCCGGTCGGAGGCGCTCACTGGACGCAAGCAATTCAACTGGTTCGACGTCGGCGAACTCGCGTCGGAACTGGCCGAAATGTACGATCCGCTCGCCGACGAGCGCGGGGCCAGTCTCGAATATGAACGGCCGGCGCGGCCAGTGCCGCTATTCGGGCACCGGCAATTGCTGGCGCAGGCGGTCAGCAACCTCGTCGAGAACGCCATCCGCTACGGCTCCGCCGGTGGCGAAATCCGGGTTCGGGTCCAGCCCGGCGAGCGCCGGATCCGAGTGGAGGTCGGCGACCGTGGGCCCGGAATCCCGGCCGAACGGCGCGACGAGGCGCGGCGACGGTTTGGACGCCTCGACTCCAGCCGGTCCGACGAGGGCGCCGGTCTTGGCCTGGCACTGGCCGAAGCGATCGCCCACCTGCACGAAGGGGAGCTCCGGCTGACCGACAATCGGCCGGGCCTTCTGACCATTCTCGAGCTTCCGGTCCACGCCGAGGCGCGCGCGGCCTAGGCCGACGCAGAGCTGCGACAAAAACAGAACCGCTTCGTCAGGCTGCGCATCTCCGCCCGCACTCGTTCGTTTTATCGGCAGGGCAATCCGCCCGCGAGATCATGACCAGGGAGAGGTCCGGATGGGACATGACTATATGCGCGAATATGACGAAGACCGCGGCGGCGAACGCGACCGCTGGCGCGATGAGGATCGCCAACGCGGCTGGCGCGGCAGCGACCGCGACCGTGACCGTAACGAGCGCAACCTCAACTTCATGCTTGGCGATCAGGATCGAGGCCGGGAACGCAGCCACGCCGGCAGCGGCCAGGACGATCATTATCTGAGCTGGCGCGAACGGCAAATGGCTGCGCTCGACGCCGACTATGCGGACTATTGCCGCGAGCGCGAGCAGCAATTTCATCAGGATTTCGACGCGTGGCGCAATCAGCGGCACGGCAACCCGCAGCCGCTCCAGGCGGGGATGACGCAACCCGGAACGTCGAAGGATCCGGAAGGCACGCTCGAGCTGACCAACGAGCAGAGCCAGGGGCAGAGTCAGCCGGATCCAATGGCCGACGCCACGCTTGGCACGTCCTCGAGCCGCAACCGGCGCTGAGGCGGTCCACCCTGCAGAGGCGCGGCTTTAGCCCCCGCCGGGCTGCGCCTGGATCAGCCCTCGATGATGACCTTGGTGCCGACTTTCGTGACGCCGTAGAGCTTTTCGGCGAACTTCATCGGCAGGCGGATGCAGCCGTGGCTGGCCGGGTAGCCCGGGTTCACGCCGCCATGGAAGGCGATCCCATATTCGTCGATCCGCTGCATGAACGGCATCGGCGCATTGTCGTACTTCTTCGAGCGGTAGAACGGCCGCTTCTCGAGGATCGTCCAATTGCCGTAGGGCGTGATGTGCCCGGTCTTGGCGCTCGACATGGATGAGGCGCCCAGCAGCTTGTCGCCGCGGTAAATGTAGGTCATCTGCGTCAGCAAATCGACCACGATGCGCGGCTCACCCTCCCTGGGAGCGGCGGTCGCCCAGACATATTCGCCCGGCTTGAGGCCCAGCTTGCCGAACTCGGTCACCATGTCCTTATGCGCCTGCGGCGCATTGCCGAGCGTCCAGCGATAGGGAACCTCGTTCGAGACGGGCGTGGGCGACTTACCTGCGGCCAGCTTCGGCCCAGGGGCGGTTTCGCATCCGGCAAGCAGCGCCATCGCCGCCGCAATCAGCAGTTTGTGACTTGTTCCCACAGTGCCATCCGTCCGTTGCTGGTCGCCTGAACAGCAAGACTAGCCGCCAAGAGTCAACCTATCGTTTAACGCCAACTTGCTGTTAACGCGGACAAATCACTCCCACTCGATCGTGCCGGGCGGTTTCGAGGTGTAATCGTAGACCACGCGATTGATGCCTTGCACCTCATTGACGATGCGGGTCGCGACCCGGCTGAGGAACGCGGCATCGAACGGATAGACGTCGGCGGTCATGCCATCGAGCGAGGTCACCGCGCGCAGGCCACAGACATAATCGTAGGTGCGATAGTCGCCCATCACGCCGACGGTGCGCACGGGCAGCAACACCGCGAAAGCCTGCCAGATCGCGTCGTAGAGGCCGGCATTGCGGATCTCGTCGAGGTAGATGGCGTCGGCCTTCCTCAGGATGTCGCACTGTTCGCGCGTCACTTCGCCGGGGATGCGGATCGCCAAACCCGGACCGGGAAACGGATGGCGGCCGACGAAGGCCTCCGGCAGCCCGAGCTCGCGGCCGAGCGCGCGCACCTCGTCCTTGAACAATTCGCGCAGCGGCTCGACCAGCTTCATGTTCATTCGCTCAGGCAAGCCGCCGACATTATGATGGCTCTTGATGGTGACCGATGGGCCGCCGGTGAAGCTGACGCTTTCGATCACGTCCGGATAGAGCGTGCCCTGAGCAAGGAA
>JAICVC010000129.1 GCA_025935515.1 Sphingomonas sp. | reverse complement strand
CGTCCGCGCGGGCGGCAAGCACAACGACCTCGACAATGTCGGCTATACGGCGAGGCATCATACTTTCTTCGAAATGCTCGGGAATTTCTCGTTCGGCGATTACTTCAAGGATCGCGCCATCGAGCTTGCCTGGAACCTGCTGACCAGGGAGTGGGGGCTCAGCCCGGACCGGCTGACCGCGACCGTCTATCATACCGACGACGAGGCGTTCGATCTGTGGAAGAAGATCAGCGGCCTTCCCGAAAGCCGCATCGTCCGCATTCCGACCAAGGACAATTTCTGGTCGATGGGCGACGACGGTCCGTGTGGCCCTTGCTCGGAGATTTTCTACGACCATGGCGAGCATATCCCCGGCGGCCCGCCGGGAAGCCCGGACGAGGATGGCGACCGCTTCGTCGAGGTATGGAACCTGGTCTTCATGCAATATGAGCAGACGGCGAGCGAAATCGTCTCCGAGCTGCCGAAGAAGTCGATCGATACGGGCATGGGGCTTGAGCGCATCGCCGCAGTGCTTCAGGGCACGACCGACAATTACGAGACCGACACCTTCAAGGCGCTGATCGAGGCCTCGACGGCGCTGACCAGTAACAATGCGCCGGACATGGCAGCGAGCCACCGGATCATCGCCGACCATCTACGGACATCGGGCTTCCTGGTGGCCGATGGCGTCCTGCCGGCGAACGAGGGCAGGGGCTACGTGCTCCGCCGGATCATGCGCCGGGCGATGCGCCACGCTCATTTGCTCGGCGCGAGCGAGCCATTGATGTACCGGCTGGTGCCGGCGCTCGTCGCCGAGATGGGCGCTGCCTATCCCGAGCTGGTCCGCGCGCAGCCTCTGATCGAAGCGACGCTGCAGCAGGAGGAAACGCGCTTCCGGCAGACGCTGGTCAACGGGCTCAAGTTGCTCGACGAGGCGACGTCGAAGCTCTGCGAAGGCGGGACGCTGTCGGGCGAAACGGCGTTCAAGCTCTACGACACCTACGGCTTCCCCTACGACCTCACCGAGGACGCGCTCCGATCGCAGGGATTGCAAGTCGATCGGGCCGGCTTCGACGCGGCCATGGCCGAGCAGAAGGCGAAGGCGCGCGCGGCCTGGAAGGGCTCGGGCGCCAAGGCGAGCGAGGACATCTGGTTCGACCTTGCCGAGGAATATGGCGCGACCGAATTCACCGGCTATTCGGGTGACGAAGGGGAGGGCGTGGTCCTGGCCCTGGTTCGCGACGGCAAGCCGGTCGAGAAGGCCGAAATCGGTCAGACGGTCGAAATCCTGCCCAACCAGACGCCCTTCTACGGGGAAAGCGGCGGGCAAATCGGTGACACTGGAAAACTGACCACGCTCAAAGGCTTCGTTGGCGAGGTTGAGGATACATCGAAGCCCCTTGGCAAGCTCTATGTCCTTCGTACCAAGATCGTTGCCGGCGAGCTGACGGTCGGCGAGACGGTCAACCAGAAGGTCGATGCCGAGCGGCGGAACCGCGTCCGTGCCAACCACAGCGCAACGCACCTGCTGCATGCGGCGCTGCGCCGTCACCTCGGCAACCACGTGACCCAGAAGGGCAGCCTGGTGGCGCCCGACTATTTCCGCTTCGATTTCTCGCACCCGAAGGCGCTGACGCGCGAGGAGATCGAGACCGTCGAGGCCGAGGTCAATGCCCAGATCCGCTCGAACGAGCCGGTCACGACCCGGCTGATGACGCCTGACGAGGCGATTTCCGCCGGCGCGATGGCGCTGTTCGGCGAGAAATACGGCGACGAGGTGCGCGTGCTCTCGATGGGGCAGCTCGACGAAAGCGACTATTCGGTCGAGCTGTGCGGCGGCACGCATGTTCGCGCGCTTGGCGATATCCAGCTGTTCAAGGTCGTCGGCGAAAGCGCGGTTTCGGCCGGCGTTCGTCGCATCGAGGCGCTCACCGGCGAAGCGGCCCGGCTATGGCTGAGCGCGCGCGAGGCGAAGCTGCGTGAAGCCGCGGCGGCGCTCAAAAGCGCACCGGACGAGGTTCCGGTCCGAATCGCCTCCTTGGTGGAGGACCGCAAGCGCCTCGAGCGCGAGCTCGCCGATGCCAGGAAACAGCTCGCGATGGGCGTTAGCGGCGCCCGGCCGGAGGCAGGTGCGCCGGAAGAAGTGAACGGTCACAAATTCCTGGGTGAGGTCATCGAAGGCCTGGATCCCAAGGGCTTGCGGGCCGCCGTTGACGAGATGAAGAAGCGCCTTGGATCGGGGATCGGCGCGCTGGTCGCTGTCAATGAAGGCCGAGCGAGCGTTGCGGTGGGAGTCACCGACGATCTTGCCGGCCAGGTCAGCGCCGTCGACCTGGTAAAGGCCGCGGTCGCGACGCTCGGCGGGCAAGGCGGCGGCGGACGCCCGGACATGGCGCAGGGCGGTGGTCCCGACGGCTCCAAGGCCAAGCAAGCGCTCGATGCGGTCAGGGACGCGCTGGAGAAGGTTGCGGCTTGATTGACACCGTCGGGCGATAGCCCGACGCACGCGACCTACACCGCAGGCTTGCTTCGGTTCGAGCCTTCGGCGGGCTGAGTATCCCGTAACCGCCGGCCGAAAGCCGGCTCCTGGTCGAGCTCGGCTTCGGCCATGATCCTGGCCCGCAGCTCGTCGCGCTTCTCGTGGATCGAGGCGATCACCGGTCCCATTGCAATGCCAAGGTCGACCAGCGCGGCTTCCGCGATCTGGAGCGAGGCTTCGACCGCCTCCGGCACGGCCTGGCTCGCGCCCGCCCGGTACAGCGCGGCGGCCTGGGCGGTGTCGCGGGCACGGGCGATGATTGGGATCTCGGGGAAGGCGGCCCTGAGGCGCCTGGTCAGCCGGCCGACCAGCACGGGATCGTCCATGGTGAGAACGACGGCGCTGGGTTTGGCGACCTTGAGCCGCTCGACCAAGGTGCCGCGCGCGACGTCGCCGAACAGCACCGTAAAGCCGTTGTCACGTCCGTGGCGGACCGTGTCGGTATCGGCATCGACCGCGACATAGTCGCGGTGGTGGCGGCGAAGCATCTCGGCGACGATGCGCCCCACGCGGCCGAGGCCCACGATCATTACCTTGCCCGGCCCGCCTTGCTGCAGCGCTTGCGCGAGCTCGGCCTCGCCGCTGCGGTCCATGCGCTTGGCCGCCTGGCGCCCGAGCTTCCCCAGCAGCGGAGTGATCGTCAGACCGAGCGCCGTGACGATTTGCCAGAAGGCCGCGGTTTCGGGCCGGATGAGCTGGGCCGCCGCCGCAGAGGCGAGCACGATGAGGGTGGTCTCCGAAGGCGAAGCCATGAGCAGTCCAGTTTCGGCCGCTACGCCGATCCGGCTGCCCGTCGTCCGCAGAAGCACGGCGGTGACCGCGGCCTTGACCGCGAGGACCGCGGCGAGCGCGGCGAGGAGGCTTTGCCAATTGCCGAGCACCAGCTTCAGATCGACGCTCATGCCGACGGTGATCAGGAAAATGCCGAGGCCGAGCCCGCGGAACGGGGCGGTGATCACCTCGACTTCGCCGCGATATTCGGTCTCGGCGATCACGATCCCGGCGATCAGCGCGCCGAGCACGGCGGAAAAGCCGATCGCCGACGTGACGAGGCTGGCGACGATCACCACCAGCAGGCAGGCGGCGAGAAACACTTCGGGGTTCTTGGTCCGCGCCGCCTGGGCGAACAATGTCGGCAGCAGCAGCCGGCCGCCGAACAACAGCCCGAGCGCGACGGCGCCTCCGAGCAGCAGGGTCCCGAGCAACGGGCCGACTCCGCCGGCGGCGTTCGGGGCCATGGCGCCGAGCGCGAACACGATCGGCACCAGCGCCACATCCTCGAACAGGAGCATGCCGAGCGCCGCCCGGCCGACCGCCGACTGCGTGCCGACCAGCGGCAGGACGATAGCTGTCGAGGAGAGCGCGAGCGCGAGCCCGAGGCCGATTGCACCGGCGGGACCCTGGCCGATCAGATGCAGCCCGACGCCGATGATCGCCGCGGCGCCAATCAGCTCGGCTGCGCCGATGCCGAAAACGAGCCGCCGCATCGACCACAACCTGCGCAAGGACAGCTCGAGGCCGATCGAGAAAAGCAGCAGGACGATACCAAGCTCGGCGAACGGCTCGATCCGGTGCGGATCGGAGATGGTCAGATAATGGAGCCAGGATTGCGATGTCGTCAGCGCACCGAGGCCCGCAGGTCCGACCAGGACGCCGATCAGGATGAAGCCGATGATCGGGCTGATCCGGATGCGCGCGAACGCCGGGATGACAAGCCCAGCAGCGCCGAGGATGACCAGCGCATCGCTGAACCCCGATGTGCTGAATTCTCCTTCCATTTTACTCTTTAAGCAGCCGCGACCCAGCTTGTCACTGAAGCCGCCACGGCTGATAGGGCGACGTCATGGCGTCGGAACTCGACCTGATCATCGTCGGGGGCGGCCCCGCGGGGATGATGGCGGGCCTGCTGTTCGCCCGCGCTGGCTGCAAGGTGCAGGTGTTCGAAAAACACGCCGACTTCTTCCGCGATTTCCGCGGCGACACGGTTCATCCCTCGACGATGGAAATCCTCGACCAGCTCGGGCTGCTCGAACGATTCCTCGCCCGGCCTCACAGCAAGATCCGCACCGCGGATTTGCAACTGGCAGGAAAAAGATGGCGGGTCGCCGATTTCTCGCGGCTCAGGACCGTCGCGCCATTCATCGCGATGATGCCGCAATGGGATTTCCTCGATTTCCTGCGCGACGAAGCCAGCATCTATTCCGGATTTAACCTCGCCATGAGCATGCCAGTCGAGCGTTTCCTCGAGGAGCAGGGGCGGGTCGTCGGCGTTAGGCTCAAGGATGGAACCGAAGTGCGGTCACGCCTGACGATCGCCGCTGATGGGCGCACGTCGATTGCCCGAGGAATATTCCCGGTCGAGAAGCTCGCGGCCCCGATCGACGTCCTGTGGTTCCAAGTGGCCAAAGAGCGTGGCTCCGACGAGGGACTTCGGTTCATGATCGGCGGCGGCGCGATCATCGTCCTGATGGACCGCGCCACTTACTGGCAATGTGCGTTCGTCATCCCCAAGGGCGACGCCGAGAAACTGACGACTGGCGGCATCGAGCCGATCCGGAAGCGCCTTGCAGCGGCGGCGCCCGACCTCGATCTCAGCGACCTCAAGGAGGTAACCGACCTCAAACTGCTCAGCGTCCAGCTCGACCGCATGACCTGCTGGTCGGAGCCCGGACTGCTGGCGATCGGCGATTCCGCGCATGCCATGTCGCCGATCGGCGGCGTCGGCATCAATCTGGCCATCCAGGATGCGGTCGCGGCTGCGAACGTCCTCGCGGCTCCGCTGGCTGAGGGCAAAACAGTCGATTCCATGCTCGACCAGGTTCGGCACCGCAGGCTGTTCCCGACCCGGTTCATTCAGGGCGCGCAGCGGATTATCCAGGATCGGATCATCTGGCCGATCCTTCGCCAGGGCGACCGGATCGAACGGCCGCCGCTGATAGCGCGGCTGTTCGATCGCTTTGCGCCGCTTCGGGTGATCCCCGGCCGTCTGATGGGTCTGGGCGTCAGGCGCGAGCGGGTTCGCTCTCCCGAGGCGCCCCTTCGGCCATAGCCGCTTCGAGGTTGTGGACGATCGCCTCGAAGAATTGCTCGGTGGTCATCCACGCCTGCTCGGGCCCGACCAGGATCGCGAGGTCCTTTGTCATCTGACCGCCCTCGACGGTCTCGACGCAGACCCGCTCGAGCGTCTCGGCGAACTTCACGACTTCCGGCGTGTCGTCGAACTTGCCGCGATACTTGAGCCCGCCGGTCCAGGCGAAGATCGACGCGATCGG
>JAICVC010000068.1 GCA_025935515.1 Sphingomonas sp. | reverse complement strand
CTGGTTCAAGGGCTACGGCGCGGTGGGCAAGGCGATTGGGCCGGTGACGGTCGAGCAGGCGGCTCAGCCGCAGGGTCTCGATCGCGTCCGCCAGCGTCTTCACGAACATGTCGAGTCGCGCCTGCCGCAACATCCCGCGGGCATCGCCATCGCTCTGGTGACTGGCGATCAGAATGCGGTCGACGAAAATGACGCTGACGCCATGCGGCGGAGCGGCCTCACGCACCTGCTGTCAGTCAGCGGCCTCCACATCGCCGCTGTCGTCGCTTTCGCAATGCTGTTGACCCTGAAGCTGCTGGCGCTGAGCGAACGGCTGGCACTGAGGTTCAACCTGGTGCTGGTCGCCGCTGTTGCCGCCGCCGCGGCCGGGATCGGCTACACCTTGCTGACCGGCGCGCAGGTGCCGACGGTCAGGAGCTGCGTTGCTGCGCTGCTGGTCCTCGCTGGTATCGCGCTCGGCCGCGAAGCCATCAGCATCCGGCTGATCGCAACCGGTGCCCTGATCGTGCTGATCTTCCGCCCCGAGGCGCTGGCCGGCCCAAGCTTCCAGATGAGCTTTGCCGCGGTGACGGCGATCGTCGCCCTTCATTCGACGAGCTGGGCGCGCCGTCATCTGCAGCGCCGCGACGAAGGGATCGTCGCTCGCACCGGCCGCGCCTTGCTGGGGATTGTCGCGACCGGCCTAGTGGTCGAAGTCGCGCTGATGCCGCTCGCCCTGTTCCACTTTCACCGCTCTGGCCTCTACGGGGTCGCCGCGAACATCGTGGCGATTCCCCTGACCACGTTCGTGATCATGCCGCTCGAGGCTGCAGCGTTGTTGCTTGACTCGCTTGGCTGGGGAAAACCCCTGTGGTTCCTGTGCGGCGCTGCGATCGATGGTCTCCTCTGGCTGGCCCATTCCGTATCGTCGGCGCGGGGCGCGGTGGCGCTATTGCCATCGATGCCGGCCTGGGCCTTTGCCGCGATGGTCGCCGGGGGCCTCTGGCTATGCCTGTGGATGACGCGAGTCCGTCTTGCCGGCCTTGCGCCGATTTTCGCGGGCGCCGTCGGCGCGGCCCTCGCGCCATCTCCGGACTTGCTGGTGACCGGGGACGGCCGGCACCTCGCGGTGGTCGACGATGGAAAGCCGCTGATCCTCCGCGACCGGGCCGGGGATTATGTGCGCAGCCTGCTCGCAGAGGCGTCCGGGTTCGATGGCGATCCGGAGATTCTCGACGGACAGGCGTCGAGCGATTGCTCGCACGATGCGTGCGTGGCGTTGCTCCACAAAGGCGGGGCGGAATGGCGCTTGCTTGCGACGCGGTCGGCGACGCGGATCGATTGGGACCGAATCACGACCGCCTGCGCGTCCGCCGAGATCGTGGTTTCCGACCGGTGGTTGCCGCGCGGGTGCCGGCCCCTGTGGCTCAAGCTCGACCGTGAGGCGCTCGGCCGTACCGGCGGCGTATCAGTCTATCTCGGCAGATCGCCCCGGGCCGACACCGTCGCCGATCACGTCGGCGCCCACCCGTGGGCCGAGACCGATCAGTAGCGCCTGATGAGCCCCGCCAGCCGTCCCTGGATCCGGACCCGGCTTTCATCATAGCGCTGCGCTTCATAGCGGCTGTTCGCCGGGTCGAGCCGGATCATCCGCCCCTCGCGCCGGTAGGTCTTCAAGGTCGCTTCCTCATTGTCGATCAGCGCGACGACGATCTCCCCGTCTCGCGCCGTGTCGACCTTGCGGATCAGGGCGAAGTCGCCATCGAGGATGCCCTCGTCGACCATTGAATCGCCCGACACTTCGAGCGCGTAATGTTCGCCCGAGCCGAGCAATGCGGCAGGCACCGCAAATGCCTCGGTGCCCTGCAGGGCCTCGATCGGCGTGCCCGCGGCGATCCGCCCGTGCAGCGGAATCTCCAGCGTGTCGTTTGCCGCCGCCGGAGCGACCGGACGGATTGGACTCACCGTCGCGGCGGACCGAATTTCCGGAAGCTTGAGGACCTCGAGCGCTCTCGCCCGATTGGGTAGGCGGCGAATGAACCCGCGCTCCTCGAGGGCGGAGATCAGGCGATGCACGCCCGATTTGGACTTCAGATCAAGCGCTTCCCGCATCTCGTCGAAGCTGGGGCTGATGCCGCTGCCCTTCAGGCGGTTGTCGATGAAAAGCAGCAATTCGTGCTGCTTGGCGGTGAGCATGGGCAGTCACTCCCCCGAAAGAACGAACGGGGAACGTGTAGGCAACAAACGGGAAGAGGTCAAGCGGCGCTTAGCTGCCGCCGCTGAGCAGCCTCGCCCGGAAGCCTTGGATCGCGCTTTCGTTGCGCTCAGCCTTGAGCTGTTTCTTGATGTCGGCGACGAACTGCTGCGCATAATCCTGCGCCGCGGCCTGGCTGAGCTCGCCCTGGACCTGGCCGATCAAGCCGGGCGACATCAACGCATTGCCCGGGGTGATCTTGTTGACCTTGACGACGAAGTAGCCCCCCCCGGCCGGGTTGGGGGCCATGCGGCTCTTGCCGGCGGCCGCCGTGAAAAGAATCTTGAGCGCGGGCGGCACATTGCCCTGGGCATCGGCGATCTGGATCCGCCGCGCGGAGATCGGCTGCGGTGGCGGAATCGCGATGCCGAGGCTCTTGATCGCATTGGCGATCGACACGTCGCCGGTGGCTTTGGCAGCGATCTGGGTCGCCGCGGCCTGGGCGCGCTGCGTCGCCTGGTCGTTGATCCAGTCGGCTGCGACCTGTGCCCGGATGCTCACGAGCGGTGCCGGCGCTGCCGGGACAACCTCGCCTGGCGAGACGATCGCGTAGCCGGCCTCGCCGGGCAGCGCCACAACTTCGGGCGGATCGTTCGGTGCGATCTCGAACCCGGTCTTGAGCGCCGGGGCGAGCTCGGGCGTGAGCTTGTAGCTCGCGTCGATCCGCGACGAGCCGTTGGCCGTGACCAGCGGCGTGGTGATCACCGGCAACTTCGCCGCTCCGACCGCCTCGCTGAAGTTGCTGCCCTCGTCGAGCGCGTTCTGGACCTTGTCGACGGTATC
The DNA here is from genome assembly GCA_025935515.1 of Sphingomonas sp. Classification (GTDB taxonomy): domain Bacteria; phylum Pseudomonadota; class Alphaproteobacteria; order Sphingomonadales; family Sphingomonadaceae; genus Sphingomicrobium. The sequence continues at coordinate 7,334 of JAICVC010000068.1, read as the reverse complement.
CTCGATCGCACCCTTGCGCTTGTCGGCATTGAGCCTGGCCGCGATTTCGGCGCGGGCCTGGTCGAGCGTCTTGCCGCTGGCCGCCTTGATTGAATTCACCTTCACCACGACCCAGCCGAAATCCGATTGGACCGGCCCGACGACCGCGCCCGATGCCGCGGAGAAAACCGCCGCGGCGGCCTTGTCGCCGGACACTCCCGCATAAGCCGCGCGGGTCTGATCGGTGAGCTCGGTCACCGCGGCATTGGCGCCCGCCGGAGCGGCGGCGTTCGCCATCGGCTGGCCGGCCTTTGCCCGCTGCGCGATGCCATTGGCGGTCGCCTGGTCCTGGACCACGGCCTGGCTTAGCGAGCGGGTGTCGCTGGCCGCGTAGGTCGCCTTGTTCTGGTTGTAATAGGCCGCGATTTCCTGGTCCGAGGCGCTGATGCCGGCAACCTGCTCGGGGCCGACCCGCGCAATGCGCAGCACGCGCTGCTCGGGGATCATGTAGCGGGCGCGGCTGGCGGTATAGAATTGCTGCAGCTGGGCATCGTTGGGTTGCAGCCCAGCCTTGAAGCTGTCGATGGGGACGATCGCCGCTTCCCCCTCCCGCTGCTCGAGCAGCATCGAGGCATAGGGTGACGCCATGCCGACGGGAATGCGGGCGTTGGTTGCGATCGGCGTCAGCAGCAGGCGCTGCAACAGGCCGCCGGCGAGGATCTGCCGAACTTCTCCGTCGCTCAGCCGCTGCGCGGCGAGGAATTGCTGATAGGATTGTTCGTTGAACTGCCCGTTCAGCCCCTTGGTTTGCGGAATTTGCGCGATCTCGGCGTCGATGAGCCTTTTCGACAGCGGGAAGCCATATTTGTCGGCGAAGGCAAGCAGCGTCCGCTGGTCGATCAGCGCCCCGAGCACCGCGTCGAAATCGCCGATGATGCTCGCATAATCGGCGTCGGGCTTCTGCTCTCTCGCCTGCTGCAGCCGCCGCTGCATGGCGTCGCTCATCTCCCGCTCGCTGATTTTCTGGTCGCCAACCTCGGCCAGCGTGCTGCTGCTCATGCCGAAGCCGATATTGCCGGTGCCGAAGTTGGAAAGGTCCGCCATTGCGAACCCGGCGAGGATGGCAAGGCCTATTGCGCCCACGATCCATGTGCCGATTTTCGAGTTCGAAGCGCGTCTGAAAAAGGAAAGCATCGGGTTCCCGGTGCGGATGGAAGTTGCCCCGTGCTTTAGGTGCCGGGGTGGCGCGCATCAAGCCGCGCCGCTAACGGGCCGCAAACCAGGGAGTGGCCAAAGCGAAATGATGAGTCTGAGGAAGCTGGTCGCCGGCAATTGGAAGATGCACGGTCTGTCGTCCGACCTCGCGGAGGTCCGGACGATCGCCGAGCAGGCGGGTGGCTATCCGCAAGTGGATGTCGCTTTGTGCGTGCCGTCGATCCTGATCGAGCGCGCGGCGCGTGCGGTTCCCGGCTTCGCAATCGGCGGGCAGGACGTCCACCATGCCGAAAAGGGCGCGCATACCGGCTGCACCTCGGCGCTGATGCTGCTCGATGCGGGCGCCGTGCTGACGATCGTCGGTCACAGCGAACGGCGCGACGCGCAGCGGGAAAGCGATGCGGACGTGAAGGCAAAAGCCGAGTCTGGGTTGTCGGTCGGCTTGAATGTCATCCTGTGCGTTGGCGAAAGCCTCGAGCTGCGCGAAGGCGGCAAGGCCGTGGAAACGGTGACCGGGCAGCTGGATGGGTCGCTCCCCGGCGATCTCCACAGCGCAGCTGAGCTCGCGATTGCCTATGAGCCGATCTGGGCGATCGGAACCGGCAAGATCCCGACGACAGCGGAAATCGCCGAAATGCACGCGGCGATCCGGGCCAGGCTGCACGACCGGTACGGCGCGGACGGAGCGCGGGTGCGCATCCTTTACGGCGGGTCGGTCAAGGCTATGAATGCCGGCGAAATCTTTTCGATCGCCAACGTCGATGGCGCGCTGGTCGGCGGCGCGAGCCTCAAGGCCGGCGATTTCATTCCGATCGTCGCGGCGGCCGCCGCGGTTGAAGGCGCTGCGCCGATCGCCTAAGTCGCCGCGACGTTCACTTCCAAGAAAGCCCGAGATGTTCGCCTTCCTCCTCATTGTTCAAACGCTCATCGCCGGCTCGCTGGTCGCAGTGATCCTGATGCAGCGGTCGGAAGGCGGCGGCCTCGGCGTTGGCGGCAGCTCGTCCGGTTTCATGACCGCGCGCGGCGCGGCCGACTTCCTGACCCGCTCGACAGCGGTTCTCGGTGGGATGTTCATCGTCCTGTCGATCCTCATGGCGGCGATCGCGGGCGCGTCGCGCCAGCCGGTGAAGATCGATACCTCGCTTGCCGGCAAGACCGCGGCGCCCGTGGAGCAGAGCCAGCCGGTTCAGCCCTCGCCCGCTCCGGCGGCGAACCCGAACCAGAACCAGCAGGCTCCGGCCGTTCCGCTGGCCCGATAAGCGGATTCAATTTATTTCGCGCCGTGGCTTGCGTGCCCGGCGCTTGTCCCCCTAAGCCTCGATTCCCATGGCGCGGTTCATATTTGTCACCGGCGGCGTGGTTTCATCGCTTGGGAAAGGTCTTCTTTCAGCGTCCCTCGGGGCGCTCCTCCAGGCGCGCGGCTACAAGGTCCGGATCCGGAAATTCGATCCTTACCTGAACGTCGACCCAGGGACGATGTCGCCCTATCAGCACGGCGAAGTCTATGTGACCGACGACGGAGCGGAGACCGATCTCGATCTCGGCCACTACGAAAGGTTCACCGGCGTCTCGTCGCGCCAGTCGGACAATATCACCACCGGGCGCATCTACCGCGACATCATCGCCAAGGAGCGGCGCGGCGATTACCTTGGCGCGACCGTCCAGGTCATCCCCCACGTCACCAACGCGATCAAGGAATTCGCGCTCGCTGATACCGACAGCTGCGACTTCGTCATCTGCGAGATCGGCGGGACGGTCGGCGACATCGAGAGCCTTCCGTTCATCGAATCGATCCGCCAGCTCAGGAATGACCTCGGCCGTGACCAGACGGTGAGCGTCCACACCACGCTGGTGCCGTGGATCGCCGCGGCGGGCGAGCTCAAGACCAAGCCGACCCAGCAATCGGTTCGCGAACTGTCGAGCCTCGGAGTCCAGCCCGAAGTGCTGCTCTGCCGCAGCGATCGGCCGCTGCCTGAGGCAGAGCGCGAAAAGATCGCGTTGTTCTGCAACGTCCGGAAATCCGCGGTCATCCCGGCCCTCGACGCCCGCAACATCTACGATGTGCCGCTCCAGTATCACGAGGCCGGCCTCGACGGCGAAGTCCTGCACGCCTTCGGGATCAAGGACGCCGCCGAGCCCGATCTCACCCGCTGGCATGAGATCATGGATCGGATCGACCATTACGACAGCGAGGTGACGATCGGCGTCGTCGGCAAATATGTCGGCCTGCCCGACGCTTATAAGAGCTTGCGGGAAGCGCTGGTGCACGGCGGCATCGCCAATCGTGCCAAGGTCAGGATCGAATGGATCGACGCCGAGATCTTCGAGCATCCGGAAGCCGAGATCGCGGCCGAGCTCGAGCCGCTGCATGGAATCCTCGTCCCGGGCGGGTTCGGCGAGCGTGGGAGCGAGGGCAAGATCGCGAGCGTCAGGTTTGCCCGCGAGCGCGAAATTCCCTTTTTCGGCATCTGCCTCGGGATGCAGATGGCGTGCATCGAGGCTGCCCGGAACCAGGCCGGGATTGCCGAAGCCTCGACCACGGAGTTCGGCGAAACCAGCGAGCCCGTCGTCGGCATGATCACCGAATGGATGAGCGAGGAGGGCCTACAGAAGCGGGCCGCCGGCGGCGACCTCGGCGGCACGATGCGGCTCGGCGCCTATCCGGCCAAGCTCGATGGCAACAGCGTCGTCCGCTCGATCTATGGTTCCGACGAGATCAGCGAGCGGCACCGTCACCGTTACGAGGTCAATGTTCATTATCGCGACGCGCTCGAAGGGGCGGGCCTGATCTTCTCGGGCATGTCGCCGGACGACCAGCTGCCAGAGATCGTGGAGCGCCCCGACCACCCCTGGTTCATCGGAGTCCAGTTCCACCCCGAGCTCAAGAGCCGCCCATTCGAACCGCATCCCTTGTTTGCCGGGTTCATCGAGGCCGCACTGAAGCAGTCGCGTCTCGTGTGACCCATGGCTCCATGGAGAAGCTTTAACGGAACAGGCTTGCCCGCGGTTGGTTTCGCGCCCGTACCTATGAACAGGGAGGTTCGAGCATGCTGCTGACCATCGCGATCATCATTTTGATTCTCTGGGCCCTGGGCTTTTTCGCTCTGCACGTTGGCGGCGGCCTGATTCACCTCCTGTTGGTCATCGGCGTCATCGTGCTGATCTGGAACTTCGTGGCGGGCCGTCGCACCGTCTAGGCGTGGATTTCTCGCCGTTGCGGGGCGTTCGAACCGCCCCTAAATGCGGCGGATGACCAATAGCGTTTCAACACGCGTGGCCGTCCTCGGCTCGGGACCGGCGGGCCTGACGGCCGCGATCTACGCGGCGCGCGCCGGGCTTAGCCCGATCGTGATTCAGGGCATTCAGCCGGGCGGCCAGCTGACCACCACCACCGACGTCGAAAATTATCCCGGCTTCCGCGACGTGATCCAGGGTCCCTGGCTGATGGAGGAAATGCAGGCCCAGGCCGAGCATGTCGGGACGAAAATAATCTGGGATCATATCAGCAGCGTCGACCTGTCACGCCGGCCGTTCGTCCTCAAGGGCGACGGCGGCAGCGATTATCATGCCGACGCGCTGGTCATTGCCACCGGGGCCCAGGCCAGATGGCTGGGGCTGCCATCCGAAGAGCATATGAAGGGCCGCGGCGCCTCGGCCTGTGCGACCTGCGACGGCTTCTTTTACCGCGGCAAGAAGGTGGCGGTGATCGGCGGCGGCAATACCGCGGTCGAGGAAGCACTCTACCTCACCAACCACAGCCACGACGTCACCCTGATCCATCGCCGCGACAGCCTGCGGGCCGAGAAGATCCTCCAGGACCGGCTGTTCGCCAACCCGAACATCAAGGTGATCTGGGAGAGCGAGGTCGTCGAGTTCGTCGGCGGCGGTGAGCCCGAGGCGCTGGTCGGCCTCGACATTCGCAACAAGCGCAGCGGCGAAGTGAGCCGCATCGATGTCGAAGGCGCATTCGTGGCCATCGGACACCTGCCCGCGACCGAGTTGTTTAGGGGACAGCTCAAGCTCGACTCGGAGGGCTATATCGAGGTCGAGCAGGGGACCACCCGCACCAACGTCGATGGGGTGTTCGCCTGCGGCGACGTGATGGACAAGATCTACCGCCAGGCGGTGACCGCGGCCGGGACCGGTTGCATGGCCGCGCTCGATGCAGAGAAATATCTCGCCGCTCAGGAATATGAAGCGATCGCGGCCGAGTAGCGGCTAGTCATAGGGGGAGGGCATCGCGAGTGAAACCGGCTGGACCGATCCCGTCCCATTTTGCCGCCGGCGACAGCGGCCAGCTCCTAATCGGCGGCTATTCGCCCGACGAGCTCGTCGCCGAGGCCGGCGGAACGCCGCTGTTCGTTTACGACAATAATATCGTCGGTGCTCAAGTGGCCCGCTTCAAGGGTGCGATGACCGATGGAATCGGGCTGCATTATTCAGTCACTGCAAACCCTTACCAGCCTTTGCTGGAATTTCTTGGAAGGTATGTCGACGGGTTCCGGGTGGTTTCGCTGGGCGAGCTTAGGCGGCTGCAGGAGGCGCAGCTCGCCGGCATTCCGATGAACTTCGCCGGTCCCGGCAAGCTCGACGTCGAGCTGGAGGAAGCGGTCAGGGCCGGCGCCACGATCAGCGTCGAAAGCGAAGGCGAGGCCGTTCGGGCGATCCGCGCCGCCGAGCGGGTCGGAATCCAGCCCAGGATCTCGGTCCGGGTCACGCCGCCATTCACCATCGAGACTGGGCAGGTCACGCTGGGCAGCCGCGCCAGCCCGTTCGGAATCGACGCCGACCGCGTCCCTTTTGTAGTGCAGGGGCTGATCGAAGCTGGGGTCGACTGGCGCGGGCTGCACATGTTTGCCGGCTCGCAATGCCTTGACGCCGAAGGGCTCGCGGAAGTCCACCGAGTGACGGTCTCCCATGCCGGCGAGATCGCCGATGCGATCGGAGCGCCGATTCCGGAGCTCAACCTCGGCAGCGGCTTCGACGTTGCTTGCCGCCCGGGCGACGAGCCGCTGGACATCGACCGCGTGGCTCAGGCGCTCAATCACACCTTGTGCAATTCGCCCGCGCTCCTCGCGACGACGCGCTTCACGATCGAGCTCGGCCGCTGGCTGGTCGGCGAGGCTGGGGTCTATCTCACCCGAGTCCTCGATCGCACCGAGAGCTGCGGGCAGACCTTCCTGACGACCGATGGCGGCGGCCACCACCTGATCGGCGCCACCGGCAGCCTCGGCGAGCGCGGCATCAACAATTTCCCGATCGCGGTGGCGAACCGGTTTGGTGCTCCGCCCGAGGAAGACGTGACCGTCACCGGCTGCCTTTGCACCCCGTTCGACGTGCTGGGCGACGACGTTGCCCTGCCGCGGGCGGAGGAAGGCGACCTGATCGCGGTCTTCTGCGCGGGCGCCTACGGCCTGAGCGCGAGCCCGCAAGCCTGGGAAAGCCGCCCGCTCGCCCGCGAGCTGCTCGTCTAGGGATAAACCGCCTCGACGAAATAGAGGCCGTGCGGGGGCGCGTTGAAACCCAGCGCGGCGCGGTCGCGCGCTTGCAGCGCCTCGCGCATGTCATTGGGCAGCCATTGCCGGCGGCCGACGAGCGCGAGGCAGCCGACCATCGAACGCACCTGGTGGTGAAGAAAGCTGCGCGCGGCGGCGGTAATGTGGATCTCCTCGCCAACCCGCGTCACGTCGAGCCGGTCGAGCGTCTTCACCGGACTGTCCGACTGGCATTGCGCTGAGCGGAAGGTCGTGAAGTCGTGGCGGCCGATGAGGTGCGCCGCGCTTTCGCGCATTGCGTCGAGGTCGAGCGGCACGGCGATGTGCCACGTACGCCCGGCATCGAGCGCGGGCGGCGCTCGCCGGCTGAGGATGCGATAAAGGTAACGCCGCCCGATGCACGAGAAGCGCGCGTGCCAATCATCGGCTACCGGCTCCACGTCCAGCACCGAGATCGGGTGAGGGCGCACCAGCGCGTTCAGCCCTTCGCGGAGCCGATGCGGGGTCAGTGCCTTCATGACGTCAACATGCGTCGACATGGCCAGCGCGTGGACGCCCGCGTCGGTCCGCCCGGCGGCAGTGAACCGGGCGGCCTCGCCGGTCACTCTTTCCAACGCTTCCTCGAGCACCTGCTGGACCGAAGGG
>JAICVC010000070.1 GCA_025935515.1 Sphingomonas sp. | reverse complement strand
TTCGACCTGCTCGCGGCCGGGACGCACGACCGCTCGCACAAGTGGACGCTCCACCGCGGCGACGATTCGGTCTCGGTCGAGTTCAATCCCAAGCTGGTCTGCAACGACCTGACCCTGCTGCACCACGCGGTGAGCTGTGGCCTCGGAATCGCCAATCTTCCCGCGTTCCTGTGCAAGCACGACCTGGTGGAGGGACGGCTGGTCGAGGTACTCCCCGGGTGGCGGACCGAGGACATGAGCTTCTTCGCCTTGTTCGAGGACCCGAAGGCGGTCCCGGTCCGGGTCCGCACCCTGATCGACTTCCTGGTCGACCAGTTCCGCCACAAGCTGTCGTGGGAAATCCATTAAAGTTGCGATTGACGAAACACAGCGTTCCCCAAATCGTGACTAGGAGTCGGCACGGGTTACGGGCAGCCTTTGAAGGACTGGAGGGGCTAGTCCGCAGCGAATGGGATCGATCTCGACATTGGTCGGCGGCACGGACTCGCACATCGCCGAGCGGGCGATGCTGCTTCGCCTGTTCGACGCGGCGATCGATTCGGTGTCGGCGGCGCGGGTCATGCCGCGCAACCTTCCAGCGCCGCAGCATGGCCGTGTCGCGCTGATCGCGGTCGGCAAGGCCGCGGCGGCAATGGCCGATGCGGCGCTCGAACGACTACCGCCGCCGGCTGCGGCCCTGGTCGTCACGCGCTACGGCCATATGACCGACCGGCTGCTTGCCCGCGCCGAGATCGAGCGAATCGAGGCCGGCCACCCCTATCCGGACGCCCAGAGCATCCGCGCCGCCGAACGGGCGTTGGAGATCGCCCACGGGCTCGAGGCGCAGGATCATTTGCTGGTGCTGCTGTCGGGCGGCGGGTCGGCGCTGCTGGCCGCTCCGGCGCGCGGTTTGACCCTCGCCGACAAGCAGGCGACGACGCGCGCCTTGCTCGAATCCGGCGCGACCATCGCCGAGATCAATTGCGTCCGGAAGCATCTGTCGCGGATCAAGGGCGGCCGGCTCGCGCTGGCTGCCGGGCCGGCGCGCGTTTCGACCTTCATCATCTCTGACGTTCCGGGCGACGATCCGTCCTTCGTGTCGTCGGGACCGACCGTGCCGGACCAGACCACGCTGGAAATGGCGCGCGAGATCCTGCGCAAATACGGGATCGCCGCGCCCACCGCGGTGCTTGCCGCGCTCGACGATCCCGCCAACGAGACCCCGCCCGCCGACAGCCTCGGCCTGGCGGGGGTCGAAACCACGATCGTCGCCCGCGCACGCGACGCACTTTCGGCCGCCGGGCGGGAAGCGTCGGCGGCCGGCTATGTGGTGATGGACCTCGGCGATCAGCTTCAGGCGGAAGCACGGCATCTCGGCGCAAGCCACGCCGCGCTCGCACGGCGTTTGTCGGTCGACGGCAAGGCCCGCGCGATCATTTCCGGCGGCGAAACGACGGTTGCGGTTCACAACCCGCATGGCAAGGGCGGCCGCAACCTCGAATATCTGCTCGGCCTGGCGATCGCGCTCGATGGTGCGCCCGGGATCTCCGCGCTGGCCTGCGACACCGACGGGATCGATGGCACCGAGGATTCGGCGGGCGCCATCGTGGTTCCCGATACCTTGCAGCGCGCCAAGGCGCTCGATCTCGATCCGGTCGAGCATTTGCGCACCAACAACGCACATCCGTTCTTCGCCGCGCTCGGCGACCTGGTGGTGACCGGGCCGACGCGGACCAACGTCAACGATTTCCGGGTGATCCTGATCAACGGCGGCGCCTCGTCGGCTTGAGTTGCGCAAAAGCCTGGCCAAGGAGAGAGCGTGATGGCTGAAGCGACAATCGGGACAGCGCCGCCGGCGCGGGTGGGCCAGGGATACCCGTGGATTCTGATCGGGCTGCTGTGGGTGGTCGCCTTCCTCAACGCGGCGGACCGCTCGATCCTGATCGCGGTGATGCCACAGCTGCGCACGGAGTTCGGGCTGAGCGATACCGAGCTGGCGCTGCTAAGCTCGGTGTTTTTCTGGGTTTATGCCGCCGGCGCGTTTTTCCTCGGCCGCGCCGGGGACTCGATACGCCGAACCCGGGTGGTGCTCTACGGCCTGATCTTCTGGAGCATCGCCACCGGCGCGTCTTCGCTCGCCACCGGCTTCGCCTTGCTGCTCGCAATGCGTGGCCTCGTGGCCGTCGGCGAGTCCGCTTATTATCCGACCGCGACCGCGCTGATCGGGGACTGGCACAAGCCGGAAATGCGCAGCCGGGCGCTGTCGATCCACCAGACCGCGGTGTTCGCCGGCGCGGGGCTCGGATCGGTCGGCGCAGGGTTCATCGCCGACCGGCTGAGCTGGCATGCGCCGTTCCTGATGTTCGGCACGTTCGGCCTTTTCTACGCCTTCTTCATCTGGCGCTTCCTGCGCGACGCGCCGATCGTCCACACCAAAGCCGAGGCCGGCAAGGGCCGCGAGCCGATCGGCGTCGTGTTGAGAATCCCGCCGGCGGTCATGCTGTGCGGCATCTTCGCGCTCGGCACCGGCGCCTCGACCGGGGTTACGGTATGGGCGCCGACTTATGTCCACGACACGCTCGGGCTTGACCTAACCAACTCGGCGCTGTGGGGCGCGGCGACGATCAACATCGCCGGGTTCCTCTCGGTTCCGGTCGGCGGCCTGCTCGCCGACACTTTGGCCAAGCGCACGCCGATTGGCCGGTTCTACACGCTGGCCATCGGCCTCGGGCTGGCGGGACTACTGCTGCTGCCGCTGCTTCTTGCCGATACGGCGCTCGAAATCGGGCTGGTGCTGATCGCCACCAGCCTCGCCAAGGGCCTGTTCGACGGCTGTATCTACGCCGCGATGCAGGATGTCGTCCCGCCCGACGCTCGCGCCACGGCGGTGGGGATGATGACCATGATCGGGTTCATCGGCGCGGGCATCACTCCGATCTTCGTCGCGCAAGCCGGCGCGGCGATGGGCATGGCGGGCGGCATCGTCAGCCTCGCCGCGCTCTATTTCGTCGCGGTCGCGATAATCCTCTCGATGCGCGGGCCGACCCGGCGTGCGGCGATCGCGAACGCGCAGCCCGCATGAAGGCGTTGATCCTCGAAGCACCCGGTCGGCTGGCGTTCGAGGAAACGCCCGACCCCGCCCTCGCACCGGACGAGGTGCGCATCCGCACGCTCTATTCGGGGATCAGCGCGGGCACGGAGCTGTCGCAATATCGCGGCACCAACCCGTTCATGCACCGGCAGTGGGACGAGGCGTCGCGCCTGTTCGTCGCCGCGGACAACCCGAGCTGGCCGTACCCAGTCCGCAACCTCGGCTACGAGGAGGTCGGAGAGATCGTAGAGGCTGGAAGCGACATATCGGGTCTCGAGGTCGGTCGGCGCGTCTATGGCACCTGGAACCACCGCACCCATCATGTCGCCGCGGCCGACTTTGCTCGCGACCGTTTGCTCCCCGAAGGCGCCGATCCGCGCATCGGAATCTTCTCGCACATCGGCGCAGTCGCGTTGAACGGAGTGCACGATGCGCAGCTGCGGATCGGCGACGTGGTTGCCGTGTTCGGGCTCGGCGTCCCGGGACAGATCGTCGCCCAGGCCGCGCGCGCGTCGGGCGCGACGGTGATCGCGGTCGATCCCGACGCCGGACGCCGCGAAACCGCGCTAGGTCTAGGAGCGCACGAGGCGATCGACGCGGCCGGCGCGGCCGAGGCAATCAAGGCGCGGACCCGCGGGCGTGGCGCCGACGCCTGCATCGAAGTGTCGGGCGCGGCGCCCGCATTGTCCGAAGCGATCCGCGCCGTCGCTTATTCGGCGCGCGTCATCGCCATGGGCTTTTTCCAGGGCGAGGTCGCGGGGCTCCGTCTCGGGGAGGAGTTTCATCACAACCGCATCCAGCTCATCTGTTCGCAAATCAGCGGGGTCGCGCCCGAGGCGAGCTACCGCTGGTCCAAGCCGCGGCTGTGGCGGACCGCGGTCGAACTGCAGCATTCCGGCGTGCTGAACCTGCTGCCGCTGATCACCCACAGCGCGCCATTCGCCGACGCGCCCGAGCTGTTCGCGAAGCTCGATCGCGGTGAGCCGGGGTTGCTGCAATCCGTGATCGAATTCGGCGAGGCCGAGTGACCAGGCTTCGCGTCGGCCTGCTCGGCTGCGGCGGAATCGCCGCGCGGCACGCCGGCGCAGTTGCCGCGCTCGGCGAGCGGATGGAGCTGGCCGGTTGCTGCGGCCGTGACCTCGACCGCACGCGTGCCTTCGCCGGGCAGCATGGCGCCATCGCCTATGTCGATCTCGACACAATGATCGATGACGGTATCGACCTGATGATTGCGACCCTGCCGCCGTACAATCGGCACGGCGAGATCGAGCATGCGGCGCAGCGCGGTGTCCACCTGCTGGTCGAAAAGCCGATCGCGCTCGACATGGACGCCGCCACTCGAATGGTCGACGCGGTCGAGGCCAGCGGAGTCGTCGCGGCGATCGGCTTCATGTACCGTTTCGGCGACGCGGTGCGCCGCTGGCGCTCGCTCGATACGGGCCCGGTCGGGCTGTATGTCGGCGGCTATTATTGCAACGCGCTACACGCCCATTGGTGGCGCAAGCGCGCCTTGTCGGGCGGCCAGATCCTCGAGCAGGCGATCCACCAGGTCGACCTCATCCGTCACCTCGTCGGCGAGCCCGACAGCGTCTACGCGCGCTACGCCAACCTCTTCCACCGCGACGTTCCCGATTATGATGTCGAGGACGTGTCGGCGATGATCTTCGGCTGGGATGACGGGCGGCTCGCGACCCTCAGCGCCAGCAACATCGCCATTCCGGACGTGTGGCACAAGGAATGGGCGGTGATGGCCGAGCGCATGACTGGCCGGTTCACCAGCTGGAACGAGGCCGTGCTGACGCAAACCGCCAGCGAAGTCACGAGCGAGACGATCGCCGGCGATACGGACCCCTTCGTTGCGCAGCTCACCGACGTCGCCGACGCAATCGCCGAAAAGCGCGAGCCGTACATTCCGCTGCGAGAGGGTGCGCGCACGCTGCGGCTCGCGCTCGCCGCGGTGCAGTCGGCGAAAGAAGGCCGGGAGCTGCGGCTTGCCGATTGAGGTCGAACGCGAGCCGCTGACGTTCACCGGCCGCGGGATCACGCTCCGCAATATCGAGCCGCTGATCGATGGCGAGGTTCCGCCCCATGCGCCGCCGGAGGTGAATGGCGGCCGCGTCGTCTGGGAGCTCGATTCCGGGACGGCCGCGCTGGAGATCGAGGCGGGGGAAAGCACGAGGCTCCGCTTCCGGCTCGAGGGCATTCCGAACGAGCGGCGGGTCGACAGCCTCGGTTTTCGGATTGGTTCGGCGGGCGGCGTCCGCTCATACCTGCGCAACGGCTATCAAAGCTGGGATGGCAGTTTCTTCGTCGAGCCCGGCACGCCCGTCGGCGACGGGCCGCCGGCCAAGGCGCCGACGCTCGGCTTCGCAATGACCGCGCTGCTGCCGAGCGCACAGCCCGGCGCGGTCGTGCTCGGCTTCACACGGCACGATCGTTTCCAGAGCCGCTTCCATTTTGGGGGAAACGCTGCGGCGCCGACGATCGACGTCGAGACGTTGCGCGACGGCGTGCCGCATGACGGCACCGTTGAAGCCGAGCCGCTCGTCATGTTCGACGATGACGAAGTCGAACCGGCGCTGCGGCGGTGGTCGCATTTGGTCGCCGCCGAATCCCCATCCCCACCGCGACTGCGGGACAAGCGCATCACCGGCTGGTGCTCCTGGTATAATCTCTATGCAGCGATCGACGAGCGCTCCATCCTCGATAATCTCGCCGCCGCAAAGCAATTTCGCGATGACCGGAACGTTCCTTTCGAAGTGTTCCAGATCGACGACGGATTCACGCCCGAAATGGGTGACTGGCTCGACGTGAAGCCGCAATTCCAACGCGGCATTAAGCCGCTGCTCGGTGACATTTCGGCGGCTGGGTTCACCCCGGGCTTGTGGATCGCGCCGTTCCTCGTCGGCAACCGCAGCCGGCTTTACGCCGCGCATCCCGACTGGGTCGTCCAGCGCGCGGATGGCGGCGGGCCGCTCGTCCACATGAAATTCTACGGCGAGTTCCGCTGGCACAAGGGCAGCGAGGAATATTACGTCCTCGACGTCACCAATCCCGAAGCCGCCGCCTACATTCGCGCGGTCTTCCGAACCTGGCGGCGGGACTGGGGCGCACGCTACTTCAAGACCGACTTCATGAACGCCGGGATGGAATATGGCCCCGCCGAGGCGCGCTGGCACGAGGCCGGACTCTCCCGCGTCGACATCTGGCGGCGGATGGCGGCGATCATCCGCGAGGAAATCGGCGACGTGTTGTGGCTGGGGTGCGGCTGTCCCTTGTGGGCCTCGGTCGGCCTGGTCGATGCGGTCCGCATCGGCCGCGACATCGGCGTCAGCTGGCACGGCGACTATTCCGCCGAAAGCCTGCTGCGCGACCAGCTGACCCGTAACCACGCCTCCGGCGTCCTGTGGCAGGCCGATCCGGACTGCGTGCTGCTGCGCGACGGCTTCCATGAGCTCAGCGACGAGGAGGTGCGTTCGCTACTGATGTTCGCCGGCCTGTCCGGCGGCGTGCTGATGACCAGCGACAAGCTCGACGAGCTCTCCGAAGAGCGGTCCGAACTGTTCGCCTCGCTCCTTCGCGGAACCGAGCTTCGGTGCGAGTTTCCCGAACTCGGTTCGAGCCAGGCCGTCATCGTGCAGCGAGCAACTCGTCCCGATGGAAGCTGGATGGTAAACCTGTTCAACGTCGGCGATCGGACCGAGCCGGTAGAAGTGGGGGGCGCGAAGATCGAGGTTCCTCCGCACGCTTCGAGGCTGATTGAACCGTAAGTTACCTGGGCCTGCGCCGAGCCGCGCTTCGGCTGCGGCGGCCCGAACTTCCCGCTTTCGGTCATCAGCGTATTCTTGGGAGCGGAAGGCGGGAGAGCGAAAATGGCCTGGGTTATCGGCCGCACCGAAGCGATGAACGATCCGGTGGGGGCGCGGCGAAAGGCGCTCGCCAAGCTCCGCGGCCTCGAAGAAATCGACGATCCCGAGAGCCTGGTGGTGCCGATCCTGATCGACGCGATCCTGATGGCCGAGAGCTATCGCGGCGCCCGCCACGAGATCACCTTCCTCAACGAGTTGACACGCAGCGTCGACGCCCTGATCCGCGAATTGAACGCCGTGGAAAAAGCCAAGGAATGGGCCGAGCCGGTCAGCGGAGCCTGAAGCTGCGGAGTCTGGCTTTCCCGCCTGACGAGCTCTTCAACATCGATCCCTCCACCATCCTGCGGGATGGTTCCCCTCCCACGAGCTCCGTCGCAGGGAGGAATGTTTCGTATGGTTAACGAATCCGCAACTCACTTCCTTCAGACCTTGATCAACCCTGTGCGTCAGATTGCTGGTGTGGAACTCGTGCGCGCGGAGTGGACGCCGTGTGCACCGGATGAAGTGGACGTGGCATGAAACATCAAGCGATTCTGGAGGGGCAGGACTGGCTCCCCAGGGACCCGCGCATCGACGTGACCTACGACGTCAGCGTCGAATGCGACGCCGGCGAGATCGACGCCCAGATGCTCAACCTGTCGAGCGACGGCTTCCGCCTGCGCACCGAAGGCCCGCTCCAGGTGGGCTGGGAAGTGACGCTCAAGGCCGGCAAGCACGATCCGGTCAAGGCCGTGATCTGCTGGGCCTGCGGGCTCGAATCCGGCGGCGTCTTCGCGGAACCGGTGGCGCTGTAACCGGCCGATGCGCCGCACTACAGATCACCGTAAATTCCGAGGAACGCCAGCACGACGCCTGCAATCAGCAGCCCGTTCATGCCCATAATGAACCAATAGATGGTTGGTGATTTTGCACGATCTCCTTGCAGTGCTCGAAACTCAATCCGACCTGTCCGCCAGCCTTGGAAGGATTCGAACCCAAGAATCGCTAGCGCCCCAAGCGCCAAGATGGGCATCCAGTTGAATTCCGATAACATCACACCCTCAGCGCCGCCGCCATTTCCGCCTCGCGTTTGAGGTTGCGGGCGAGCTGCGACATTCCATTCAAATATTGCGGCGGGACCGGGACGTCGCGGTAGTCGAGCTGCGCGGCGGCGCGCAGAGTCCAGAACGGGTCGATCAGGTGCGGCCGCGCCAGCGCGACGAGGTCGGCGCGGCCGGCGGCGAGGATCGAGTTCGCGTGGTCGGGCTCGTAGATGTTGCCGACGGCCATGGTCGCGAGCCGCCCTTCGTTGCGGATGCGGTCGCTGAACGGCGTCTGGAACATGCGGCCGTAGACCGGCTGCTGGTCGGCCCAGGTCTGGCCCGCCGAGACGTCGATCAGGTCCGTGCCTTCGCGTGCGAAGGCTTCGCCGATCTCGACCGCCTCGTCGGGCGTGATTCCGTCCTCGCCCGCCCAGTCGGTCGCGGAAATTCGGACTGACATCGGGCGGTCCGACGGCCAGGCCGCGCGCATCGCCGCGAAGACTTCGAGCGGGTAGCGAAGGCGGTTCTCAAGGCTGCCGCCATATTCGTCGCTGCGCCGGTTTTGCAGCGGCGTGATGAAGCTCGACAGCAGGTAACCGTGCGCGGCGTGAAGCTCGACCATGTCGAAACCCGCTTCCAGCCCCATGCGCACCGCGGCGACGAACTCGTCGCGGACCTTGTCCATGTCCGCGCGGGTCATCGCTCGCGGCACCTGGTTGACCGGCGACCAGGGGACGTCGCTTGCCGCCATCACCGGCCAGTTTCCGTCGTCCAGGGGTACGTCATTTCCCTCCCAGCCGAGCCTGGTCGAACCCTTGCCGCCCGAATGGCCGAGCTGGAGGCAGATCTTCGCCTTGGAACGGGCGTGGACGAAATCGACGATGCGCTTCCACGCGGCGACATGGGTTTCGTTCCACATGCCGGTGCAGCCGGGGCTGATCCGCCCCTCGGGCGAGACGCAGGTCATCTCGGTGAAGATCAGACCAGCGCCGCCGATCGCGCGCTCGCCGTAATGGACGAAGTGGAAGTCGTTGGCCGTGCCGTCGACCGCCGAATACATCGCCATCGGCGAGACCGTGACGCGGTTCATCACCTCCATTTCGCGCAAGCGGAACGGCGCGAACATCGGGGGCGCGGTCTTGTTAGACTTGCCCTCCGTCGCGCGCTTCCAGAACCAGCGCTCGACCCCTTCGAGCCATTCGCGGTCGCGCAGGCGCAGGTTTTCGTGGCTGATGCGCTGCGAGCGGGTGAGGAGCGAGTAAGCGAACTGCAGCGGCTCGAAATGGGTGTAGCGCTCCAGCGCCTCGAACCATTCGGTCGAGTTGCGCGCGCTGTTCTGGAGCTTCAGCACCTCGAGGTTCCGCTCGGCCTGATATTCGTCGAGCGCGGCTTCGAGGGACAGTGGTTCGTCATTGCGAGCGGAGCGAAGCAATCCAGCTTCCTGGTTCGCGCGGAGGCGCGGAGACGCGGAGGAGTCCGGGGGTTCACCAACCACTCTGCGTCTCCGCGGCTCCGCGTGAGATTTCTGGATTGCCGCGGCTTCTTCGGAGCCTCGCAATGACGATGACGTGCGCGACAAAACATCGGCGAGCTTGATCGCGTCTTCGAGCGCCAGCTTGGTGCCGCTGCCGATCGAGAAATGGGCGGTGTGCGCGGCGTCGCCGAGGAGAATGACGTTGCCGCTCGACCAGCGCTCGCACTTGATCCGGCGGAAGTTGAGCCAGGCTGCGCTGCCGACCAAGTGCGTCGCGTTCGATTGCAGCTTATGGCCGTCGAGATATTTGGCGAACAGTTTCTCGCAGGCCGCGATGCTCTCGTCCTGCGACATTTTGTCGAAGCCGAAGCTGCGCCAGGTCGCTTCGGAACATTCGACGATGAAGGTCGAGCAGTCGGGCGCGAAGCGGTAGGCGTGCGCCCAGATCCAGCCATGCTCCGTCTCCTCGAATGCGAAGGTGAAGGCGTCGAACACCTTCGACGTGCCGAGCCACACGAACTTGTTGGCGCGGACGTCGACGTCGACGCCGAAGGCCTGCGCGTCGGTATCGCGGAAGCGCGAATTGGCGCCGTCCGACGCGATGACGAGATCGTAATCGCGCCACTTGGAATCGGCGGGATCGCACTCGGCGTTGAAGTGCAGCATGACGCCGAGCTCGCGGGCGCGGTGCTGCAATATTTCGAGCAGGCGCTTGCGGCCGATGCCGATGAAGCCGTGGCCGCGGGAGGTAATTGTCTCTCCGCGAAAAT
>JAICVC010000148.1 GCA_025935515.1 Sphingomonas sp. | reverse complement strand
CGGTCACCAGTGCGACCTGCGACTGCAGCAGTTCCTGCTCCGCGTTCAGGACTTCGATGATCGTCCGGGTGCCGACGCTTTGCTCCGCGCGATTGCCTTCGAGCGCGAGCTCGTTCGCCTGGACGGCGACGGTATTGGCCTGGATGGCCCGCTGGGCGGCGTCGTAGCTCGCGAAGGCAGACCGCGCAGCCTGCACGACGGCCCGCTCGGTGCCCACCACCTGCTCCAGCACCTGCCCCTGCTGCGCCTGGGCCTGGCGGATCCGTGCCGCCGGAAGCCCGCCCTGGAAGATCGGAACGGTCGCCGCGACCCCGAGCGAGGTCGCGGTTCCCGCGCGGCTGAGGCCATTCGTGCTGCCGGTCACCTGATTGAGGTAGTCGGCGGATGCGATGCCCGAAAGGGTCGGCAGGCGCCCCGCGCGGGCGACGTTCACGTCATAGCCGGCGGCGATCGCCTGGCGGCTGATCGCTATCAGGTCAGGGTTGTTGGCGAGCGCGATCCTGACCGCCTCGTCCTCGCTCTTGGGGAGCGGTGGAAGCGGCGGCGGCGGCGCCAGCGGTCCCGGCGCATGGCCAATGACCTGGCGGTAGGTGGCTTCGCTGGCCGCGAGACGCCCCTCCGCCGTTGCAAGCTGCGAGCGGCCGAGCTGCAAACGCGCTTCGGACTGGGCAACATCGGTGCGGGTCAGGTCGCCAATCTTGAAGCGATCGCTCGTCGCCTCGAGATTGGTCGACAGGACCTTCACGTTGTTCTGATTAAGCTCGACGATCGCGCGATCGCGGATCACGTCCATGTAGGCGGACACCGCGAGCGTGAAGACATCGCCTTCAACGGCGCGGAGCGTTGCCCGCCCGGCTTCGACGCGCGTCTGCGCGGCCCGGACGGAGTTGCGCACCCTGCCCCCCTCGAACAGCGGAACGCTAAGATCAACGCCGCCGCTCAGGCTGAGGTTATGAGCATTGCCCTGGGTTTGCGCGATGATCCCGCTGCGCGTCAGGTTGCGGTTCAAGCCGACGCTTGCCAAGACCTGAGGCCGGCCGGCGGCCCGGGCGATGGCCACGGTGGCGTCGGTCGCGCGCAGGCTCTCGCGCTGGCCGGTCAGCGTGGGGTTGGTGGCGTAGGTCGAGACCAATGCCTCGCGCAGCGTGTCCGCGCCGGCAGTGCCGGCCATGAGCGCCGCAATCAGCGACCCGGTCAAAATCTTCGAAAGCAAGTTGCCGTCCCTTCGACTGTCAGAACGTGAAGGCCCGCGGGCGTTGCAAGCCGGGCAGCAGGGGAACCCCCGCATCGCCGACCGAGAGGGTTCCGAATGCGTCGCCGGCCTTGCGGCCGACCGCCAGGCGAGTGATGCCGCGATCGAGAATCGCAGTGCCGAGACGTCCGCCGTCCGCCAGCTGCGCGATGAGCGGGTCCGGAATAAATTCGACGGCGCCATCGATGAGGATCTGGTCGTAGGGCGCCCCGGCCGGATGACCTTCCTCGAGAGGGCCTTCGACCACCTTGAGCTTCTGCTTGCGGGCCGCCTCCGCAAGCTCGCGATCAGATTCCAACGCGACGACATGGAGCCCGGCGGCAATGAGTACCGCGGCCGAGTAACCGGTGCCCGCTCCAACGACGAGCGCGCGCTGGCCGGGCTCGGGCATCATTTGCGTGAGAAGCTGACCAAGCACCGCAGGCGCGACGAGAAAACGGCCCGAGCCGATAGCAACCGCGCGGTCGACATAAGCGAGGGGGCGCGTGTGGCTCGGCAGGAAATTCTCGCGCGGGATGCGGCGCATTGCGTCGAGCACGGCCGGGTCGGTGACGCCCTGCGGCCGCAGCTGACTTTCGACCATCGCTTCACGGGCTGCGGCGAAATCGGGAATCGGGCGTTGGATCGTCATAGCTGTTATATGCCAATAATACACCTGGAGTTCAAGCCGGCTTTATCGGGAGGCGCGGTCCCCGCCAACCGTCATTCATCGAAAGAACGATGCGACGAGCGGGGGGTTGACCGGCGGCGGACGCTCGCGCCAAAGCGCTTGCCTCTCCCCGGCCCGATGGCGGAGTGGTTACGCAGAGGACTGCAAATCCTTGCACGCCGGTTCGATTCCGGCTCGGGCCTCCATTCCCTGGTAGGTGGAATCTGCGCATGCACGCACCACTTCATGGGAAATGACGCGCTACCGGCCGGACCCGGCAATCCTCGGCCTCGGGCCTGACTTCTACAACCCGGTCGAGCCGGCAGATTTTCCCAAATGCATCCAGCGCTTCACCAACGACCGGTGGGCAGAACGGGTCGGGCTGAAGCTCGACGGCGAAGGCTGGGCGCGGCACTTCTGCCGCTTCGAGCCACTTCCGCGAAACCTCCACGAGCCGCTGGCGCTGCGGTACCACGGCCACCAGTTCCGCGTGTACAACCCGGACATCGGCGACGGCCGCGGATTCACCTTCGCCCAGCTTCGCGAGAATGCCGGACGAACCGAGGGCCGTCTGCTCGACCTCGGCACCAAGGGCTCGGGCCAGACGCCCTACAGCCGCCATGCCGATGGGCGGCTGACGCTCAAGGGAGGCGTGAGAGAGGTACTCGCCACGGAGATGCTCGAGGCCCTGGGCGTCAACACGTCGAAAAGCTTCGCGCTGTTCGAGACCGGCGAGGCCCTGGAGCGCGGCGACGAGCCCTCCCCGACCCGCTCGGCGGTGTTGACGCGCCTAGGCCACGGCCACATCCGCATCGGGACGTTCCAGCGCCTCGCCTTCTTTGGCCAGGTCGACAACATCAACAAGCTGACGCGCTATTGCCTCGAGAAACTCTATTCGGAGCAACCCGCGAAGAACGATGCCGAGAATGCATTGCGGCTGTTCAACCTGGTGAGCAGTGCAACGGCGAGGCTCGCGGCGTCCTACCTTGCTGCCGGCTTCGTCCACGGAGTGCTCAACAGCGACAATATCAACATTACCGGCGAGAGCTTCGACTACGGGCCGTGGCGGTTCACGCCTGAGTGGGACCCGAATTTCACCGCGGCCTATTTCGACCATTACGGTCTCTACTCGTTCGGCCGGCAGCCCGAGGCGATCCACTGGGACCTCGCCCAGCTCGCCGGCTGTCTGTCGTTGGTCGCGGAGGCACCGGCGCTGTCGGAGCTGCTCGCCGGTTGGAGCGACCGGTTCGACGACGCGCTGGTCGACGCGATGCTTCGGCGGCTCGGCATCCCACGCGGTGACAACGACCGCGCGATCGTCGCAGCGCTGATCAAGGGTCTCGCCAGCCGCGCGCAGCCGATCGATCGGGTGTTCTTCGACTGGCGCGGCGGCCGCGACCCCGGCGCGGAGCTCTATCCGGGCGAACCTTTCCGCGAGCTCGCGCGACTCCTGGAATGCCGGGAAGTGCCGCAAACCCACGCTTAATGGTCAGAAGCCGTTCCCTGTTCGATGCATATCGACGAAGTCGAGGCCATCTGGTCGGCGATCGCCGAACGGGATGACTGGCAGCCGTTCGATGACAAGGTTAGAGCGGTGCGGGGGATGGGCGAAGCAATGGGGCAGGATGCACCGGCAAGCTAAAGAAGAATCGGACCTGGAAGAGAAGTCCGCCCCCACCGGGACATTGGTCTCGGCGGATCCGGCGACCGGCGTCGAAATCTGGTCAGGCAAGATCGGGGATGCCGCTGCCGAGGTCGCCGCGGCCCGCGCTGCTTTCCCAGCCTGGGCCGCCCATTCAGTCGCTTACCGGATCGAGGCTGTCCGTCGCTTCGCGAATGTCGTCCGCAAGAAAGAGGCCGAGTTTGCCGAACTGATCGCGCGCGAGACCGGCAAGCCGGTTTGGGAAACGCGGACCGAGGTCGCAGCCGTCGTCAACAAGGTCGACATCTCGGTCGAGGCTTATGCGGAGCGTACCCCGCAGCGGAAGATGGAGGCTGCGCTCGGCAATCGCATCGCCGTCCGGCACAAGCCGCATGGCGTCCTCGCCGTGCTGGGACCTTATAACTTCCCGGCGCACCTTCCCAACGGCCACATCGTCCCGGCGCTGATCGCCGGCAATGCGGTGGTGTTCAAACCTTCGGAAAAGACGCCGGCGACCGGCGAATTCCTGGTGGACTGCTTCCATGAGGCGAAGATACCTCACGGTGTCGTCCGACTGCTGATAGGGGGCCCCGACCAGGGCCGCGCGCTCGCCGGTCACCCCGGGATCGACGGGCTCTTGTTCACCGGCTCTGCACGGGCCGGCATGTCACTCCACCGGCAGTTCGCCGAGACGCCGCAAAAGATCCTCGCGCTGGAACTTGGTGGCAACAACCCGTTGGT
>JAICVC010000018.1 GCA_025935515.1 Sphingomonas sp. | reverse complement strand
CGGCCGCGCACGACCGGGGCGAGCAGATAGAGCCGCGTGCCTTCGGGCAGGGCCATCACCCGGTCGACCATCTGGCTGACCGTCTGGGCGGATATGGGGAGGCCGGTGGCGGGGCTGTAGGGCACCCCGACCCGCGCCCAGAGCAGGCGCATGTAATCGTAAATCTCGGTGACCGTGGCGACCGTCGAGCGCGGATTGCGCGAGGTCGTCTTCTGCTCGATCGAGATGGCGGGCGAGAGGCCGTCGATGTGCTCCACGTCGGGCTTCTGCATCATCTCGAGGAATTGCCGCGCGTAGGCGGAGAGGCTCTCGACGTAGCGGCGCTGGCCTTCCGCATAGATCGTGTCGAAGGCGAGGGACGACTTGCCCGATCCGCTGAGCCCAGTGATCACCGTCAGGCTCTCGCGCGGGATGTCCACGTCGATGCCCTTGAGGTTGTGCTCCCGGGCGCCCCGGACGGAAATATGAGTCAGCATCGGAGTCGGCTTCGTTCCGTTTATGTTCTAATCTAGCGTGAGGCGCCGCGGCAGGTCAACGCGACTCCCACAATATGGATGCCCGCGGCTGGATTCCTACCCTAACGATTGACAAGTTTTGCGTCGGGGCCAGTGTCGCCGACTCCTCTTCCGGAGTCTCTGCCGATGCTCGACCGCCGCCAATTCCTGCTCACCACCACCAGCGCGGCGGCAGCGGCCGCAATACCGGCGCAGTTGTTCGGGCAGCCGGCCGCCAGCGGTTCGCCCCAGCTCGCGACCCTGTTCGACAGCCTGTTCAACGAGCAGCTGCGGCAGAACCCGGAAAGCGCGACCCTGCTCGGGCTCGACAAGGCCGCGAACGCCGACCTTCGGGCCAAGCTGTCGGGCGCCGACGATGCCGCGCGGTCGGCGGCGCGGGCGCTGACGCAGAGCCAGTTGGCGCGGTTGCAGGCCTTCCCGCGCGCCGGCCTCAGCGACACCGACCGGCTGAACCTCGACGTCGTCACCTACACGCGCCGCTCCACGGCGGACGTGCAGAAGTTCAATTTCGGCGGCAATGCGTTCGGGCCGTCGCCGTACGTCGTGTCGCAGCTGACCGGCGCCTACCAGTCGGTGCCCGACTTCCTCGACACCAAGCATCCGCTCGAGACCAAAGAGGATGCCGACGCCTACCTCGCGCGCATGACGGCTTTCGCCAAGCGGCTCGAGGACGAAACCGCGCGGATGAAGCATGACGCAGGGCTGGGCGTGATCCCGCCCGACTTCATCCTCGACCTCACCAGCGCTCAGATGAAAGCATTGCAGGTGCCGGCGGCCGAGACCGTGGTGGTCAAATCGATCGCCCGCCGCGCGGCCGCCAAGGGGCTGGGCGAGGGCTATGCCCGCGACGCGGCGAGAATCCAGGAGGAGGCGATCAGGCCGTCGCTCGATCGCCAGCTTGCCGAAGTGCAGGCGCTGCGTGCGCGAGCCACGCACGATGCCGGAATCTGGCGGTTCAAGGACGGGCCCGAATTTTACGCGGTCGCGCTGCACAACACGACGACCACGCGGCTGAGTCCCGCGGAAGTGCACAAGTTCGGGCTCGACCAGGCGCGGATGATCTCGGCGCGGCTGGACGCGCTGCTTAAAGCACAAGGGATGACCAATGGCAGTGTCGGCGAACGCATGGCCGCGCTCTACAAGGATCCCGCGCAGCTTTACCCGAACACCGATGCCGGCAAGGCGCAGGCGATCGCTTATTGCAACGAACGGCTGGCGGCGATCCGGACGCAGCTGCCGCGCGCGTTCAACCGCATGCCGCAATACCAGTTCGAAGTGCGCCGGGTGCCGCCGCAGACGGAGGCCGGCGCCGCGTCCGCCTTCTCGCAAGCGCCCTCGCTCGACGGCAAGCGGCCCGGCCTGGTCTATTTCAACCTCCGCGACAGCGCCGAGTGGCCCAAGTTCTGCCTGGCGACGACGGTCTATCACGAGGGGCTTCCGGGCCATCAGTTCGAAGGCGGGCTGGCGCTGTCCAACCGGAATTTGCCGCTGATCCGCAAGACCGGTGGCTTCTCCGGATATGGCGAGGGCTGGGCGCTGTACGCCGAGCAGCTCGCCGACGAGCTCGGCATGTACGACGACGATCCGCTCGGGCGGCTCGGGTACCTCAAGTTCCAGCTGTTCCGCGCCAACCGTTGCGTCGTCGACACCGGCATCCACACGCTCAAGTGGAGCCGCGAGCAAGCGATCCGCCATTTCGTCGAGCAGGAAGGCGAAGCGCCGGGCTTCGCCGCGCGCGAGGTCGAACGCTACTGCGTGTCGGTCGGGCAGGCATGCAGCTACAAGCTCGGCCATTCGGTGTTCACCGCCCTGCGCGACAAGGCGAAGGCGAAGCTGGGCGGCAAGTTCGACCTCAAGGCGTTCCACGACGCCGTGCTCGGAACGGGGCGCGTCCCGCTCGACATCCTGCAACAGGTCGGCGACCGCTGGCTGGCGGCACAAATAGCCTAGCTTAGGGGATAGGTTGCGACTGGCTCGTAATGGGCACCGTGGCGCGACAGGCGGCTTTCGAACAGGATGAAGTCGGCCACCTCGAAGGGTTCGGAACCGAGGCCGCGCGACCGCTCCAGGAAATCGGCGACTTCGCGGGTGCGGCGACCTTTCCAGCGGGCCAGCGTGATGTGCGGATGGAAGGCGCGACGCTCGGGCTCGAGGCCGACCGCCAAGCAGGCGCGCTCGACCTTGGCGGCGAGCGCCGCGACCGGTGCCTTGGGCTCGACGCCGGCCCATAGCGCGCCGCTGCTGCGCTGCTCGAACCGGCCGACTCCGGCAATCCGCAAATCGAACCCGTCGGTGCGAATGCGCCCTAGCGCATCCGCCAGATCCTCGCCGACAGGCCTGTCGACCTCGCCGATGAAGCGCAGAGTCAAGTGCAGCTGCTGATCGTCCTGCCAGCGGAAGTCGGCGCTGTCGTCCATCGCGTCGATCAGCAGGTCGCGGATCGGTTCGGGGGGACGAATTGCGACGAACAGCCGGTGCATGTTTTTCCCTCTAGCGAAGGTTAGGTCCGGACGGCCACCGGCGAGCTTCCTGATAGGCAGCCCTTGCCACGGGCGCATCGGTGAATGACGGACTTGTCGTCTGGTACTGGCGCGAAGACGCGGGCTCGCGCTCAAAAATGGCCGCGTAGCGCGTCGATCCAGCGGCGCGCGATCGGCGCCAGGTCGCCGGGTAAGTCGCCGAGCGGCGCCTCGACGATGCGCTCGACTTCCCACGACCAGCGCGGCGCTGCGTAGCGCACGTCCTCGACGATGAGCAGCGACGCGAGGTCGCGCTTGTATCCCGGCCGTTGCTCCACCTCGGCCGCGAGGCGCACCGGGCCATGATCCGTCATGCCGATTTCCTCGCGAAGCTCGCGCAGTACGGCCTCGCAAGGGTCCTCGGCTGCGTCGCGGCCGCCGCCCGGTAACCGCCAGCCCCTCGCATAGCGCAGCTTGACGAGGATCAGCTTGCGTTCCGGCGTCAGTGCGAGAGCGTGCGCGCCAAACGTCCGCGGACGGCGCAAGAACCAGCCGGCCTTCAGCAGCTGATGAGCGGCGGTGAGGATCAGCCTCAGGAGCTGATCGAGCAATCGCATCTGGCGATTATCGAACCGGATTCTCGCTCATCTTCGGGCAGGAGGTGACGCCCGGCGCGTGCAGATGATCTTCGTGCATCGTGTAACCCATCTTGACCAGCTTCCGGAGTGCTTCAGGATCCTTGGGGATCGCGATCATCAGCGCGGCCTTCGACTGGCCGGCAACCAAAGCAGGGATTTCGGGCGCATCCGGCGTCGCCGCTTGCCGCTGCTCTTGTTGGTCGCAGGCGGCCATCAGCAGTGCTGATCCGAGCATCAAGAGTCGCATGGAGGCACCTTTCTATGCTCTGCAAATCGCCGGGGGTTCAGCAGCGCGGCAGTAATCCGGCCGGCTTCCGCCGGCGCGCCAATAGGAGACCAGCCCAAGACGCTGGACCAGCGCGGCATAAGCGGGGCTCGACCAGGCCGGTGCGAGGTTGGGATCGAACAGCACGTCGGACAAGGCCGGCCCGCGCTCCCGGACAAGTGCGTCGGCCGCGCGGAGCGCCTCGGGCGCAGCGCCGAGCGCTGCCAAAGTCGCGACGATCAGCCGGTCGTTGCGCCGCGGGTTGGCGGCGAGCCGGGCGAGCTCGGCGGTCGCGCTCTGCATGGCGCCGGGCTGCTCCGATTTGAGCGCTGCAAAGGCGCTTGCAAGCGCGCTTCGCTCCTCCTCTGGAAAGTGCAGCTCCGGGGTCTGAAGCAGCGGGATCGCCGCATCATATTTGCGAGTCCAGAGGGCGGCCTTGACTTGCAGCTGGCGAACGATCTCGGCGTCGGGCCAAAGCTCGAGCATCCGGGCAATGACGTCGTCGGCCTCGCGCTGGCGGCCCACGAGATACAGCGCCTGCGCAAGCCGCACGTTGCTCATCGGCGCGAGCGGCATCATCGCCCTCGCGCGGTCATATTCGCGGGCCGCTTCCTCGAAGCGGCCGACCGACGTCAGGAAATCGCCGTAGACCTGGCGCTCGCATCCGCATTCCGTGGGGCGCACGCTGATCGCCTTGGTCAGCAGCCGCTCGCGATCGGCGAAGCGGGTGAGCGGCAACAGGCCAGCCTGTGCCATATAGCCTTCCGGGTTGCGGCGATCGAGGCCGGTGGCCTTCTCCGCCGCGTTCCAGCCCAGCTGGCGCGCCTGCGCCGCACCGGAATCATCGGCGCGGTGGCTGATCGGAACCGCCGCCAGCGCCAGCGCCGACCAGCCGAACGAGAAGTCGGGAATGGTGGCCGTCACCCGCTTCGCGGCGTCGAGGATCCGGTCCTCGTCAGGCGATCCGCCCCAATATTCGTTGCACCATTTGAGGTACAGGCTGAGCGCCTGGTCGCTCATCGGCTTGCGGTACGCCGACGCGCCCCATAGGCCGCATCGTACTACCTGGGTCGCGGAGACGGCGACCTGACGGGGCGCAAGCGTGTCGATCAGGGCGCGGTCGTAGCCCTGCGACCAGACGAGCCCGCCCGTGCGGCGATTCCTGAGATTGATCGTGAAATGGAGCGCATCGGCGCCTTTTTCGATGGTCCCATCGAGCAGGAACGGAGCGCTCGCCTTGCCGAGACCAGCAGTGATCACTGCAACCTCGTGCTCGGACCCGAACGCGGCGAGCATTTCCCCGTTGAGGCTGCTCGACAGTTGGCGAGGAGTGTCGGCGGAGACGGCGACGAAATCGCCGATTGCGACCTTCGGTGTCACGCCGGAGGTTCCGAGGGGAATATGCGGGTAGAGCAGCGCCGCGGCCGCAATCAGCAGTGTCGTACCCGCGACGACTACGCCAATGCGCGCGCGACCCCGGCTCAAGCGCTTGAGCGGCCCTGGTTCGTGGCGATCGGCCGGGGGGCTTTCATTGCCACCGATGCGCGCCGCAATCGCGGCCTGGAGCGGCGCCAGCGCCGATGCGCCGCCGCGTCCGTTCCAATTCGACAGGTCAACGGTCTGATACTGCCGAAATCCGATCGGTGGAGGGCAGCCATCGAGGCTGACCGGTATCAAGCGGCCTCTGTCGCGACCGACCGCGGCTTCGTCGCGCACCCAGGGCGAGCGCACCGATGCCGTTGACCAGGCGACGATGATCGCGTCGGCTTCGCCGAGGGCGTGCTCGATAGCGTCGGCGAATAGTTCGCCACCGGGGATATGGCTGTCCCACCAGACCGAATGGCCGCTGCTTTCGAGCGCCGCCGCCAGCGGCCGAAGCCGGGCGGTATCGTCACGCGCATAGCTCAAGAACAAGTTGGCCATGCATCCCCCAGAGATGGGGAGTCTGCGCCGAAGGGATGGGATCGGCAAGCCCGGGCATTGCGGAGCCGGATGGAGCCTGTCAGAAAAGACCGTGCAGGGGGCGCTGATGAGCGGTGACGGGAAGCTCAGCGAAGCGGACTATCTCGAGCTTCTAAAGCCATTGGCCAAGGAGCTTAGCGCGATGGCGCGCTGGGTGTCCGAGACGGGCCAGCGGATGGTGATCGTGTTCGAAGGCCGCGACACCGCCGGCAAGGGCGGCTCGATCGACATGTTCGCGCGGCTGCTAAACCCGCGCCAGTGCCGGGTCGTCGCGCTTCCAAGTCCGAGCGAGCGCGAGCAAACCCAATGGTATTTCCAGCGCTACATCGAGCATTTGCCGGCGCGCGGCGAAATCGTGCTGTTCGACCGCAGCTGGTACAACCGTGCCGGCGTCGAGAAGGTGATGGGGTTCTGCACGCCCGACCAGACGCAGGACTTCCTCAATGCCGCGCCGGAGTTCGAACGTCATCTGGTTGATGACGGCTTGTTGCTGTTCAAATACTGGCTGTGCTGCGACCAGGCGGTCCAAGAGGACCGGTTCAGGAATCGCCTCGACAGCCCGGTGAAGCGGTGGAAATTGTCGCCGATCGATATCAAGGCGCGCGCGCGCTACGATGATTATACCGAGGCGCGGGAGCTTATGCTGGCCGCCACGCATACCGATTTCGCGCCCTGGACGCTGGTGGATTTCAACGACCAGGCGCTCGGGCGGCTGACGCTGCTTCGCGACCTGCTCGACCGGGTACCGGACACCGAATTGCCCATGGCCGAAATTCCGTGGCCATCGCTCGGTCATGAGCCGCTCAAGGAGCGCTACGGCGTGCTCCAACCGATCCCCGCCTATTCGGTGCTCCAGGCCCGCGAGGCGAACGAGGCCGAGGCGCCGACAACCATCATTGCGAGCATGCGGGCCGGGAAGGCCTAGTTGAACGCGCCATCGTGGCGCTGGAAAAAAAGGGGGGAGCCTCGGATGCGTGCAGGACGGCTGATGATGCAGATCACCGCATATTATTTGGTGATCGCGCTGGTGATCTTCGTCGCGCTCAAGATATGGCCGGAGTTCCGCGGCTACCTTCCGGTCGGCGGCGTCGAGCAGCTGATCACCCAACCGGCAAAGAATCCTCTCGAGGCGAGCGAGGCGGTACGCGCCGCGCATGTCGCCAACTTCGGGCAGAGCGTGTTCTGGCTGGTGGTCGCGATCATCGCCGCGATCCTGGTGTCGCTGCCGGTGAGCTGGGTCTACATGGCGGTGCGCGGCGGCGACGAATATGACCAGTCGCTAGTCAACACGATCATCGTCCTGCCGATGGTCGTCACCGGCATCGTCATCATCGTCCAGAACTCGCTGGCCCTGGCCTTCAGCCTCGCCGGAATCGCCGGCGCGGTGCGGTTCAGGAACTCGCTGAAAAGCTCGGGCGACGCCTTGTTCATCCTGCTCGCGGTCGGAACCGGGCTCGCTGCTGGTATCGGCGCCATCGAGCTTGCGGCGGTGATCAGTATCGCGTTCAACTATTGCTTCGTGATGCTGTGGATCAGCGAATATGGCGAGCGTGCGGGGATGAAGCGGTTCCTGACCGACTACGACGGTATCGACCATGCAGCGCCGCCTGAGCCGGAGAAGAAGAAGAAATAATCCTAATTGACGCAGGACTTGAAGATCTTGCCGCTGTCGACGTCGCTGAAGAAGCCCTGGATGTAGCTCGCCGCCCGCGTCTGGGTGCGTGGGTCGAGGCCCGGAATGGTCGCGAACAGGCCGAGGAACTCGGCGCGGCGCGGCGAGAGTTGCGCTGCGAAGGCGCGGGCTTGCGCCATGTGCGAGCAATAGCCCCGATAGTTGCGCTGACGAACGTTATCGATCGGGAAACCTTCGGGCGGAGTCGAATAAGGCGCGTCGACCAGCCCCGAATAATCGAAATCATAGGGGACCGGCGTGAACAGCCCGCCCGATCCGCCCGCCAGCAGCCGGCCGTTGTGGCAGCATTCCTCGCCCCGCGGCGCGGCGCGCATCGACCAGTCGTAATTGCTGATCATATATTCGAACACCGCGAAACGCGCGGCGCCGGCGGGATCGATCTGCTGCAGCGGAACCATCGAGCCCTGGTGGGCATCGGCCATGCCGTTGCGCCTCGCGACATCGTCGAAGTCCTCGATGAAGAAGCCGACGCGCGAGATATAGGGCCGGCCGCTGTCATCGACATAGTCGACGTTCAGCAGGCGCGCGCGGAAGCTCAGCGGGCTCATGAGGTTATAGAGCCGGTACGCGGCATATTCGAGCAGCACCTTCTGCTGGAAATCGGCCGACCGCTTGCAGTGGGTCACTAGTTTCAGTCGGCGCTGGCCCTGCATCAGCGAGCCGTCCGCGGCCTTGCTGGCGAGTTGCACGCGGAGTGGCGGGAAATCGCAGATGTCGCTCGTCTTGCGGGTGATTCCGCGCGGGCTGAGCGTGATCGGATAGGTGATTCCGTCGGCGATCATCATCCCGGGGCGCGCGACCTCGGCGCGGTTCGACGCCATTGCCGAAAACGGGCCCTTAAGCGTGATCCTGAGCGGAACGTCGCTGGCGAAGAGCGGTGTCGGCGGAGCGGCTGCTACGGCCGAGGCCGTCGAGCCCGCGAGCGCCAATGCAAATGCGAAATGTCTTGCCTTCATGAGCCCCCTCCTCGCGTTCAAGGCGACCGCGGCACCGTGTGCGGGATCATCCGGTCGCCAATGATTTCCAGCCAGCTGAGCACCCCGTTGTAGTAGCGCGAATTGCCGGTATCGATGCGCGCCAGCCGGCCGTTGCCGGTGATGACGATGCCTTTGAGGTTGGGCGTGTGGCCGACGACCATCCGCTGCGCCCCATAGGCGGCAAGCACTGCGTCGAGCTCCTGATCCTGAGTCAGGGCAGGCGCGGGCTGATTGCGCGCGGCGCGCGCGGCCTGCGCTTCCGGATCGGCCATGACGAGGCCGCGATACCACAACGGGCCGAGGGGATCGCTGAGGACCGAGGTCGGGCTGTCGTCGCCAGCGTTCATTGCGGTCGCGATCCGCTTGTTCACGGCGTCGAGCGGCTGGGCGGCATATTCCGCGCTGATGCCGCCGTGGACGAACAACGTGGTGCCGATCCTGGCGATCGCGGGGTTGCGCGTCGCCCATTTGCCGAGCTCGCCGACCGGGCTCCAGGCGAGGCGGTGCTCGACCCAGCCGAGCGGCGTTTGCGCCAGCCACTGCTCGCGCACCTGCGAGGGCAGGGCCTTGGGCTTGGCGGCATGGGCAGCGGCTTCGAGCTGCTTGCGGTTCGCCAAATAGACGCGCTCGCGCCGGGCCGGCGACCGGTTGTCGGCGAAGGCCGCATATTCGCCGGGAGTCGTATAGCGATCATCGCCGACGAGGTTCATCGCTTCGTGGTTGCCGAGCACCACTACGACATTGCCGCCCGTGCGGGGCGCCTCGCTTTGCAAAAGCTGGAGGCTGCGGATGATCGCCAGCGTGTCCGGCCCGCGGTCGGCGACGTCGCCGAGCTGGACGAGGGTGGTCTTACCGCCGCTCCAATGGCCGTCCGCCGTCATGACGCCGGAAGCCTTGGCAATGGTCAGCCACGCCTGGAGGTCGCCGTGAAGGTCGCCGACGGCAATGATTCGTTGCGGGCGCTGAGCCGCTGACGGCGACGCGATCATAAGGAAAAAGGCCGCGAACGCCTGGACGGCGACGCGGATCGTCCGCTTGAGGCGGGCCGCGATCGAGCCCTCCGGCATGGCCTCACTGTCGCATTGCCTGTGCCTGTCGGCAATGCCGTTAACTTTGCCGGTTTCCAGGCCGGTTTCTGAACAACCGTTCAGCTATCACGCCATTTGTCGTGTTTCGCTTGAAGTCCCTTAACGCTTCCACGATATTTGGTGCAGCGAACGGGCCCTTCGCCCGCGCATAGAGGAGTCACAATGGCCAATTGGCAAGACCCCCAAACGACCGGCGTGAACGCCGCGACGGTAGGCGTCCCGCGCGCCGCCCGCGATGTGGGCCTCCGGTCATACATGCTGTCAGTTTACAACTACATGGCGTCGGGCGTGCTGCTCACCGGCATCATCGCGATGCTGTTCGCCCCTTACGCGGGCCAGGTGCTGATCCAACCCGACGGCCGCGGCATGAGCCTGCTCGGTTGGGTGGTGACGCTGTCGCCGCTGGGAATCGTGTTCGCGATGAGCTTCGGCGCACAGCGCATGCGCACGTCCACGCTGCAGCTGCTGTTCTGGGCGTTTGCGGCCTTGATGGGCCTGTCGATGTCGACCTTGTTCCTGGTCTTCACCGGCGTGTCGATCGCGCAGACCTTCTTCGCGACCGCGGCCGCCTACCTCGGCCTCAGCCTTTACGGCTACACCACCAAGCGCGATCTGTCCGGCATGGGCACGTTCCTGATCATGGGCGTGGTCGGAATCCTGGTCGCGATGCTGATCAACATGTTCCTCCAGTCGAGCGCGATGGCGCTGGCGATCAGCGCGATCGGCGTGCTGCTGTTCGCGGGCCTGACCGCCTACGACACGCAGCGGATCAAGAGCATGTACGCCTACGTCCAGGGCACCGAGATGGCCGGCAAGACGGTCATCATGGGCGCGCTGACGCTCTATCTGGACTTCATCAACATGTTCCAGTTCCTGCTGACCTTCATGGGCGACCGGCGCTAAGCCAGCCCGCGCAGGACGAACAAACGAGAGGGCCGCCGGAGCAATCCGGCGGCCCTTTACGCATTCTCTGGTCACTCGTTCAGGGCAATCCCGGTCCTGCCAGTTGGGTCAAGCGGAAGTGGCAGGACCGGTCTTGTGCAAGCACCCGGGGGGTAAGGCTGGGTGCGAAACCGGGTTTAACCGAGTCGGTGTTAAGCTTGGTCAAAGGGATATGGTTAGCCGATCGAAAGGATTTCGGCCGGCGGCGGCTTAGGAACGAGAAGCGGTTGCGGCGTGTTTCTCGGCGCATGACCAGCAGCAGCTTCTGGTACGAAGACGCAGGTCTCGAGCAACGGCCGCCGCTACAGGTCGACGCGGACTGCGACCTTGTCGTCGTCGGCTCGGGAATTGCCGGCATGTCGGTGGCCTATGAGGCGGCCAGGTTTGGCTGGAACGTGATCGTGATCGACCGCGCCGAGACCATCGGCGGGGTGATGACTTCGCGGACCACTGCTCACCTCGCGACCGAGCTCGACGATTATTACCACATCCTCATCGATGCGGTCGGCGAGGAGGATGCGCGGCTGTATCACGAGAGCCAGGTCGCCGCGGTGAACCGGATTGAGGCGATTTGCGGCGACGAGGGCATCGAGGCGGACTTCAAGCGGCTCGACGGATTGCTCGTTCCTGCCGAGCTTGCGCACATTTCCGAGGTTGAAAAGGAGTATGACGCCTGCCGGTCAATCGGCGCGGACGTGCAATGGGCCGAGGAGGCTCCGATTCCGTTGCCCGACGGCGGACGCGCGCTGCGATTCCCCAACCAGGGACGCTTCCATCCGCTGAAATATGTTCGCGGACTGATCGGCGCGGTCGAAGCGCGCGGCGGCAAGATCCACGGCAGCACGGTGTACGTCGATCATCGCGAGGATTCCGGCCGCGTCACCATCGACACCGAAGCCGGCCCCAGCATCATCGCCAAGGCTGCGGTTTTCGCGACCAATTCGCCAGTCAACGACAAGCTCGCGATTCATACCAAGCAGAAACCGATGCGCACCTATGTGATCGCCGGCCCAGTGCCGCGTGGGTCGGTCGAGGACATGCTCATTTGGGACGCGCTGGAAGCCTATCATTATGTCCGCCTGCAGCCGCTGGGCGACGCGGAGGACCTGCTGATCGTCGGCGGGGAGGATCACCGCAGCGGCGAAGCGACCGACATGGACGATCGGCTCGCTCACCTGGAACATTGGACGCGCGCGCGCTTCCCTTCCTTCGGCGAGGTTCGATACCGCTGGTCGGGACAGGTGCTGGAGCCGGTTGATTACATGCCCTATTCGGGGCGCAACCCGGGAAATCGCAACATCTACGTCCATACGGGCGACAGCGGCCAGGGGATGACCAATGGCGTCGCCGGCGCCCTCAACATCGCCGCGTTGCTGTTCGGGCAGAAGGCGCGGTTCGCGGACCTGCTCGATCCCTCGCGCAAACCGAAGGCTGCGACCAGCCTCGGCGACTTCGCGATGGACCGCGCCGCCGACGTCAAGAACTTCCGCGAATATCTGACCGGCGGCGAAGTTTCGTCGGTCGATGAGATCAAGCCCGGTCAGGGCGCGATCGTCCGCCGCGGCATTTCGAAGATCGCGGCCTATCGCAAGGAAGACGGGACGTTGGTCGAGCGCCTGGCAACCTGCACCCACGTCGGCTGCCTGGTCCACTGGAACCCGTTTGAGACCTGCTGGGACTGCCCGTGCCACGGATCGCAGTTCCAGCCGGACGGGAGCGTGATCAACGCGCCCGCGATCAAGCCCCTCGCCGCTGCCGACTAGAGCCGATCAGCCGAGATATTGTCGGAAGAAGGCGAGCGTGCGCTTCCACGCGAGATCGGCCGCTGGCTTGTTGTAGCGCTCGGCCGAGGTGTCGTTGTTGAAGGCATGATTGACGCCGTCGTAGAGGAAGAATCTCACCTTCTTGCCGGCTTTCCGAAGGGCTTCGACCCACGGAAATGAGGTCGCGTTGACGCGCGTATCGAGGCCCGCGTCGTGGATCATCATCGGCGCCTCGACTTTCGGCGCTTCGGACGGATCCGGCGCAGGGCCATAATAAGGCACCGCGGCGTCGAGCTTGTCGCCCGCGGCGACCGCGAGGCGATTGACGAACGCGCCGCCCCAGCAGAAGCCGACCGCGCCGACCTTGCCGCCGCGGCTCGATTTCTTGAGCTCGCCGACCATTGCGACCGCGTCATTGACCGATCTGCCGACATCCAGCTTGCCGATCGCGTCGCGCGCACTGTCCTCGTTCGCCGGCGTTCCGCCGGAGAGCGAGAGCATATCGGGCGCGACCGCGCGGAACCCCGCGACGGCGAGCCGGCGGGTGACGTCGCGAATATGGTCGTTGAGGCCGCGGTTCTCGTGGATGACCATGACCGTCGGCTTGAGCGATCGCGTCCGCCGTTCGGCGACATAGGCCTTGTACCCGCCAGTGAGGGTCTGGGTCCGCGTGGTGAGGCGCTTGTCATCGGGCGGGATCACGGCGGCAGCGGCGGGCGAGGCAGCGATGCCGGTGATCAGCAGCTCGGCAGCGGCGACGCTGCCGGCAATTTTCGCCATCTCCGAAATGAAGGCGCGGCGCTCCATCCCCTCGTGGGTGAAGCGGTCGTAGAGTTCGATGGCTTGCTGGCGGGTTCGTTTGTCCATCGCGTTACTCGGCAGGCTGAGGGGCGGGCCGCGTCGACTGCGCTTCGGCGATCAGGCTCGAATCGATGTCTTTGGCTCGCCGGTAGGCGTCGCGGTCTGTCATGCGCCGGGCATAATCGACGAAGACCTCGCGCGGCTCGAGAAGCTTGAAGGCGAGCATGAAATTGATGTTCGCGCCGACGAACAGGTCCGCGGCGGTGAAATGGTCGGCGGCGATATATTCTCGGCCGGAAAGCGCCTTCTCGAGGGTGTTGATGGCCAAATCGTAATTGCCGTAGCCGAACATCCGCTGGCGCTCGGGAGTCGGCTCCCAGCCGGCCGCCTTGTTGCTGAAAGCCGCCTCGACCGGGCCCGAGGTGAAAAAGATCCAGCGATAGTAATCGGCCCGCTCGGCCGGCGGCGGCGCCAGCCGCGCCTCCGGAAAGGCATCGGCGAGGTAGCAGCAGATCGCAGCGACTTCGGTGACGACCTTGTCCCCGTGCTTGATCGCCGGAACCTTGCCCATCGGGTTGATCGACAAATAGGGCTCTGCCTTCATGGTCGATGCATAGTCGAGGATCACATCCTCATAGGGCTGGCCGACCTCCTCCAGCATCCAGCGGACGGTCTGCCCGCGCGACTGGGGGTTGGTGTAGAAGATAAGGTCGGCCATCGAACGTCTCCCTCGCTGAACAGCAGGGGGCGCTTACGCTTGTTCGACCGCCTGCTCCAGCATCTCGAGCAGCGCCTTCAGGCTTTTCACCCGGACCGGGCCTCGGCCGATCGCTCCGAAATGCTCTTCGCGAGCGCGCAGTGGACCAGGCCTTGCTCGCAGTCCGGGCCGGCCGCGTGCATCAAGCTGCTCGGCCTGCTCATTGAGATGATCGGGAAGAGCAGGCTCGAGCGTTTCGCTCATCCGCGTTCGCTTCCCTTTTGCGGGCTTGCGGGTGGGGGGGCCGGAGCGGGGGCGGGCACGGCGGCGGGAGCGGGCGCAGCTGCGCCACGGTCCGCTGCTGAGCGGTCGCGGGCCGCGCGGAATTCGCTGTCCTCGCTCCAGTTCGGCCATTCGCGCGAGTTGGCGAGCTTCTCACCCACGATGTGCAGCAGGTTGGCATCCTGGGCCATGCCGCGGAAATCCCACTGCGGGTTAAACTCGTCGTCCGGCTGGTGATAGCGTTTGGTCGTATAGTCGGCGTCGAGCGCTTCGCCCCGCGCGATGCCTCCCTTCGCCAGGTTGAGGCCGGGCTTGAAGCTGATTGCCGGGACGCCCTGCTTGGCGAACGAGAAATGGTCGGAACGGTAAAATCCCCCATTTTCCGGGTGCGGGTCGGGCGTGAAGGTGCGGCCTTCCGCCTTACCGGCGGCGATGAGGTCGTCGAGCAGGCCGAGCTTGGCAGTTCCGGAAATGCTGTAGTCCTTCGCCGGACCCCAGACGCCCATCGAATCGGTGTTGAGCACGCCGACGGTGGTCGCGAGCGGGTAGATGGGGTGGGTGGCATAATATTCGCTGCCCAGGAGGCCCTTCTCCTCGGCCGTGACCGCGAGGAACACGACCGACCGGTCGGGCCGTGGCTCGAGGGCGAAGCGGCGGCCCTGCTCGATCAGGTGAGCAATGCCGGTCGCGTTGTCGACCGCGCCATTATAGATGTTGTCGCCATTCGCGTCAGGCCGGCCGACGCCGAGATGGTCCCAGTGCGCCGAATAGATGAGCGTCTCGTTGGGGTATTTCTTGCCGGGCAGCAGGCCGACTACGTTGTGTGAGGTGATGGTCGCGACCTTCGCCTGGCCGCTCGCGCTCAACGTCGCCTTCAGCGGCATTGGCTGGAAGTTGCGCCGTTTCGCGGCTTCCTTGGCCTGTGCAAAGTTGAGCCCCGACGCAGTGAAAATCTGTTCGGCCAGTGGCAGCTGGATCCAGCTTTCGAACGCGGTGTGCTCGCCGGCTGGGTTCTGGCGGACGATGTCGAACATGGTGTTGGTGTTGGAGTTCTTGACCGTGTTCCAGCCGTAGGAGGCGGGCGCGGTCTCGTGGACGATGAGCACGCCCGCCGCGCCGCGCCGCGCCGCCTCCTCATATTTGTACGTCCAGCGGCCGTAATAGGTCATCGCCTTGCCGCCGAAATCGCCTTCGCCGCCCTCGAAGTCGGGATCGTTGACGAGGACGACGATCAGCTTGCCCTTGACGTCCTGGCCCTTGAAATCGTCCCAGTTGCGCTCGGGCGCGGACACTCCGTAGCCTACGAACAGCAGCGGGACGTTCGAAAGGTTGAGCGCGGTTTGGCCGTTCATCGGCGCGCGGAGCGAGATCTGGTCGCCCTGGGTCAGCGGCAGCGATTGGCCGTTGCCCAGGTTGAGGGTGACTTGGGGCGCCGCGGTCCAGTCCGACTGAAGCAGGGGCACGTCCTGCGTCCACCGGCGCTGACCGTTCACCAGGTCGCCGCCCGGCTGCAGGCCGGCCGAGCGAAACTGGTCGACGATGTAATTGACGGTCTTGGTCTCGGCGGGCGTGTTGACTCCGCGGCCCTGGAAGTCGTCGGCCGAAATGGTCTTGTCGATTTCCGACAGGCGATACGGGCTGAAGCTGCCGATCGATGCGGCGGAAACGGAAGTGGCGGCGAGCACGAAGGCGCTTGCCGCGAACCAGCGGGATGTCCTCATCATATTTCCCCATTCACGAGCATGCGTCGCGACCGGCCCTGAAAACAGGCCGGCTCGGCAAAAGGTTGCGACTCAGCGACTAGCTAGTGCGCGACGGTCGGGGAAGCCCCGTCGTTCGATGCCACCGGCGCCTTGGAGCGGTACCGGTCGAACCAGGCAATGATCGCCGCCGCCTTGGCCGCCGATTGGCTCGGGCGCGCGGCGATTCCGCCGTGGCTCGCGTCAGGCACCTTGACGAAGGTCGTCGGCACGCCCTTGAGCTTTAACGCGGCATAAAATTGCTCGGCCTCGCTGTCCGGCGTTCGAAAGTCCTCGCTGCCGACGACGACGAGCGTCGGTGTCTTGACGTTGGCGACGAGGCTTAGCGGCGAGCGCGACCAGTAGGACTGGTAATTCTCCCACGGCATCGAGCCCATCCAGTAGCGGGCGAAGAACGGGACCCCATCCGCGGTCAGCGCCATGCTGGTCCAGTTGATCACCGGTTTTTGCGCGGCGGCCGCCTTGAACCGGTCGGTCTTGCCGACGATCCAGGCGGTGAGGATCCCGCCGCCCGACCCGCCGGTGACGAACAGATTGTTGGGGTCGGCAACGCCGCTCGCGACGGCCGCATCGACCGCGGCCATCAGGTCGTTGAAGTCGCTGTCGGGATAAGTCTTGTCGATGCCGTCGGCGAACGCCTGGCCGTAGCCGGTCGAGCCGCGCGGGTTGGTGAACAGGACGGCGTAACCCGAGGCGGCGTAGAGTTGATAGTCGGTCGAGAAGTGCGGCCCGTAGGAGGCGTAGGGACCGCCGTGAATCTCGAGGATCATGGGCACCCGCTGCCCGGGTTGATAGGTCGGCGGAAGCATGAGCCATGAAGGGACACTGCCGCCGTCCGGCGCTCTGACGTCGAGGGTTCGCAGGCTGGCGAGCCGCTTGCTGCCGAGGTTGAGATCGTTGAGGCGAGTGAGTTGCCGCATGGCGCCGCCGGTGGATATTGCGACGTCGGCAGGGCGGTCGATCGGGCTGACGGTGAAAGCGACCGCGCCGCTTCTCGCAACGCTGAATCCGCCGCTTGCATAGGGCCGGTCGTAGGAGCCGCCGCCGACGTCCCGGGTGATCGGCCGGACGCCGCCATCGAGCCCCACTCGAGCGATGGTGACCGAGCCATTCTCCTCATAGCCGACGATGACGCCGCGGCCGTCGGGCGCCCAGTCGATTTGGTTGATGTCGCGGTCGAGGCCCGGCGCGACCTGGCGGGCGGGACCACCGTTCACCGGCATCACGTAGATGTTCGCCTGTTCGAACGCCTTGGGCGAATCATCGAAGCCGATGAAGGCGATCTGGCGGCCGTCGGGCGAGACCTCCGGCCCGGTATCGGGCCCCTTGCGGTTGGTGAGCGGCGTCAGCTGACCCGACGCGATGTCGAGCCGGTAGATTTCGCTCTCGCGGCCGGCGAGCTCCCAATCGGCGTTGCGGTTGGCGCTGAAGACGATGGCGCGTCCGTCGCGGGTCCATTCAGGCGGGCCGTCGAAATAGGCCCCGAAGCTCAGCTGACGCGGCGCGCCGCCGTCGGCTTCGACCATGAAGATCTTGTCGAACCCGGGCTTCAGATAGCCGGCCCCGTCCGCGCGATAGGTCACCTTGTCGATGACCTGCAGCGGCTTGGCCCAGCTGGCGCCCTCGGGCTTTTCGGGCGCCGACCCGAGCTTGGGCCCATCATCGGGGACGTTCATCAAATAAGCGATGCGCCGCCCGTCGGGCGACCAGGCGAGGGCCTGCGGGCTGTCGGGAAGGCCGGTCACGCGCACGGTCTGGCCGGTATCCATCCACCGCACGAACAGCTGTGGCGCGCCGCCCTCCGCGCTCGAGACATAAGCGAGGCGGCGGCCGTCGGGAGACCATTTCGGGCTGAAATGATCGCCTGTGCCCGCTGCGAGCGGACGCTGCTCGCCGGTTGCGACATTGATCAGCCAGATCGACGAGCGCGCCTTGTCGGTCATGATGTCGGCGGAGCGGCGGACATACGCGATCGTGCGGCCGTCGGGGCTGATTTGAGAGTCTGAGGCGGCGCTCAGGTCAAACAGGTCGCGGCCGGTGAACATCGGGTTGGGCGCGTCGGCCGGAGCAGCGGCGACGGGCGCGGCGAGGCAAGTGGCGGCCAGCAGGGCGAGCGAAAGCTTGACGTTGCGCAAGGCGAAATCCCCTCCGGAGTGAAGGCGCGCACGATTCAACTTTCGAGAAGGAGTGGCAAGGCTGTTCTCGACGGACCGACGAACGTCATTAAACTAATCGGTTGACAATATCGGTCCGCCCCCGCAATATTTAACCGCATGGTTGAGAATCGACTCGATGCGACCTTCCAGGCGCTTTCCGACCCGACCCGGCGCGGGATGCTCGCAAGCCTGGCACTAGGCGACAAATCCATTGGTGAATTGGCCGAGCCATTCGCGATGAGCTTCGCCGGCGCGTCCAAGCATGTGAAAGTACTGGAGGGTGCTGGCCTGATCGCCCGGCGCAAGGTCGGCCGCACCCACGTGATCAGCATCGAGGCCAAGCCGCTCGAGGAAGCCGAGCGGTGGCTCCGGCAGTGGGAGAAATTCTGGACGATGCGCCTCGACCGGCTTCAGGCGCTGGTCGAAGGCGACAAGGGGAAGGCCGAATGAGCGGCCCCGCGATCGTCACCGTCGCCCGCGACATCGCGGCGCGGTCGAGCCGGGTGTTCGACGCCTGGCTGGATCCCAAGGAGGCGAGCGATTTCCTGTTCGCGACCCCCGAAGGCCAGATTGTCCGCTGCGACATCGATGCCCGGGTCGGCGGCCGGTTCCTGATCGTCGATCGCCGTGCCGATGGCGACGCCGAGCATCACGGCGAATTCCTGGAGATCGATCGCCCGCGCCGGCTAGCGTTCCTGTTCCGCGGTCCCGGAACCCAGGAAGGCGAATGGTCGAAGGTGACGGTCGATCTCGCCGACGCGCCGGACGGCTGCCGGCTGACGCTGACCCACGAAATTCCGCCCGAATGGGCTTCCTACGCCGAACCTGTGCGGCACGGCTGGACGATGATCCTCAATACCCTCGGCTTGCACATGGAGAAGAAGAATGACCGAACTGATGACCAAGCCCGTTGAGCGCATTGCTCCCGATGCAATCCGACTCGAGCGCCTGCTCGACGCGCCGGTGGACAAAGTCTGGCGCTACCTGACAGAAGCAGGGCTGCGGCAACAATGGTTCATGGGCGGAACCGACGCCAGGCCCAACAGCGAGTTCGAGCTGCTCAACGACCATGACAACCTGTCTGACGACGACGTGCCCTACCCGGAGAGTTACGCGGAGTTCAAAGGCAAGACCTGGAACGAGAAAGTCATTCGGTTCGAGCCGCCGCGCCTGCTCGAGACAACCTTCCAGGGCGGCAAGAACGGCAACGTCAGCTACGAGCTGTTCGCTGACGGCGACCGCACGCGGCTCGTGCTGACTCACAGCGGTATTGTCAGCGGCACCGGCGCCCAGGACTTCGGAAGCGGCTGGAACTCGCACCTCACCGTCCTGCAGGAGCGGCTCGCGGGCCGCAGCGTGCGCAACTTCTGGGAATTACACGGACGGTCCCGCGATGCGGTCCAAAAGGCGCTCGGCTGAGGCGAACCAGCCGGTCCACGAAGATCAGTACCGGAGCGGGCTGAGCCGTCGCCCAGCCGTCGACACGGAGGGGGCGACGTCTACTCGGCCGCCGGAGCCTCCTCGCCGCCGGCCTTCTTCTTGACCGCCTTCGGCTTGGGCTTGGTCTTCGACGGCTTGGGCGCGGCTGGGACGATCTCGAAGGCCGGCGCATTGTCCTTGATTCGCACCTTGACCTCGCCGCCGTTGACCAGCTTGCCGAACAGCAGTTCCTCCGCGAGCGGCTGCTTGATCTTCTCCTGGACCAGGCGGCCCATCGGCCGCGCGCCATACAGTTTGTCGTAGCCGCGATCGACGATCCATTGCCGCGCTTCGTCATCGAGCTCGATGTGCACGTTGCGGTCGGCGAGCTGCAGCTCGAGCTGGAGGATGAACTTGTCTACGACCCGCGCGACCACCGCCGGCGGCAGGTAGCTGAACGGGACAATCGCATCGAGGCGATTGCGGAACTCGGGTGTGAACATCTTCTTGACCGCATCCTCCTGCGCGTCCTCGCGCGACGAGGCGCCGAAGCCGATGCTTTCGCGCGCCATGTCGGACGCGCCGGCATTGGTGGTCATAATCAGGATCGTGTTGCGGAAATCGACTGTCTTGCCGTGGTGGTCGGTGAGCTTGCCGTTGTCCATCACCTGCAACAGGATGTTGAACAGGTCGGGGTGCGCCTTCTCGATCTCGTCGAGCAGCAGCACGCTGTGCGGATGCTGGTCGACAGCGTCGGTCAGGAGCCCGCCCTGGTCGTAGCCGACATAGCCCGGAGGCGCGCCGATCAGCCTGCTGACCGAGTGGCGCTCCATATATTCGGACATGTCGAAACGCTGCAGCGGGATGCCCATGACCGAGGCGAGCTGGCGCGCGACCTCGGTCT
>JAICVC010000044.1 GCA_025935515.1 Sphingomonas sp. | reverse complement strand
GTCCAGTCGAGCCTCGTGATGTACCCGATCTTCGCCTACGGGACAGAGGAGCAGCGCAAGAAGTATCTCCCCAGGCTGGCGACCGGCGAATGGGTCGGCTGCTTCGGCCTCACCGAACCCGACGCGGGCTCCGACCCCGGTGGCATGCGCACGCGGGCCCAGAAGGTCCAGGGCGGCTATGTGCTCAGCGGCGCCAAGATGTGGATCACCAACTCGCCGATCGCCGACGTGTTCGTCGTGTGGGCGAAATCGGACGCCCACGACGGCAAGATCCGCGGCTTCGTCCTCGAGAAGGGCGCCAAGGGCCTGACCGCTCCGAAGATCAAGGAGAAGCTGTCGCTCCGCGCCTCGGTCACCGGCGAGGTCGTGATGGACGGGGTCGAGGTCG
This sequence comes from Sphingomonas sp., assembly GCA_025935515.1. Lineage (GTDB taxonomy): Bacteria > Pseudomonadota > Alphaproteobacteria > Sphingomonadales > Sphingomonadaceae > Sphingomicrobium. The sequence goes on along the minus strand of JAICVC010000044.1, from coordinate 13,014 downwards.
GCGAGGACGCCCTCCTCCCCAATGTAGAGGGCCTCAAAGGCCCGTTCGGTTGCCTCAACCGCGCCCGCTACGGGATCAGTTGGGGCTCGATGGGTGCCGCCGAGGCCTGCTACCACGCCGCCCGCCGGTACACGCTCGACCGCAAGCAGTTCGGCCGGCCACTCGCCGCTAACCAGCTTGTCCAGCTGAAGCTAGCCAACATGGCGACCGAAATCTCGCTCGGCTTGCAGGCGTCATTGCGCGTGGGTCGTCGCCTCGAAGCGGGCGAGCTCATCCCTGAGACCATCAGCATGGTGAAGCGCAACAATTGCGGGAAAGCGCTGGAGATCGCCCGCATCGCCCGCGACATGCATGGCGGCAACGGTATCTCGGCCGAATTCCAGGTGATGCGGCACGCCGCGAACCTCGAGACGGTCAACACCTACGAAGGCACGCACGACGTCCACGCCCTCATCATGGGCCGCGCCATCACCGGCCTCAGCGCCTTCTAGCTTCCCGCTTGGAGACATCCCCGCAATCCTCCGCGCTAGCGGCAGGAATGGGTGGGAAGCTGCCGTTTTCCTACTGCTGTAGTCATGCTAATTTCGGTCGATGCGTATCCTCGTCGCTGCAACCTTGGTTCTAGCCGGATTTTCGGGAGGCGCGGCAGAGCTTCGTGGCGCTCAGATTGATCCAAGCGACAAGCATGTCGCTCACCCTGGCACTCTCGCTCGAATAGCTCGCGGGAAGACGATCAATCTTGAGTGTATGGGTGCCGGCTCGCCGACTGTAATCCTCACTGCGGGTTTGGGCGGGTCGTCGGCGGATTGGAGCGCCGTCCAGCCGCAAATCGCCCGAACGACACGGGTGTGCGCCTGGGACAGGCTTGGCTCAGGCTTTAGCAGCAAGTCGACGGGGCGCGAGACCGCAGCTGATAACACGACGGATCTCATTGCCGCCCTGAAAGCAGTCCGAGTGAAGGGGCCCTATGTTGTAGTGGGTCATTCCCTCGGCTCTTACGAAAGCCTGCTGTTGAAGGATCGAATTCCCGAAGCTGTCGTGGGGATGGTTCTGGTCGACCCGAGCATACCCGATCAAGGCGACCGGCTGAACAAGGCCGTCCTCAAACCACCCCTTTCGGGCAAAGCACTGCTAAACCCTCTATTCATTAGCTCCAAGCAGGTCCTCGATCCCAAGCGGAATTACGGCGAGATGCCCCTCATCGTCCTCACTTCCACCAAGGTACCGGAGCTGCCGCCCGGAACCCCTGACGCTGTGAGCGCCCGGGCCACGTTCGCCGCTATGGATGCTGAAATGCATCGCGGCCATGCGGATCTTGCTGCTCTCTCGTCTCGCGGCGTTCAACGGCTGGTGCCCGATAGCGGGCATTACATCCAATCCGATCAGCCCAATGCGGTCATAGGGGCAATCAGAGAGGTCATATCAGCCACCCGGGATAAAGCGGCAAAGTAGCAACGCGACCTCGGACGTTACGGGCACCTTTGGGACGGACGGCGCATGCAATCGACCTACTGCGTCGGTATTGTCGGCAATGGGTCGAAAGCTGCCACTAGGCGCCTCTTTTGAACCACCCTATGTTCCGCCGCGAATTCTCGGGGGAAATCATGATTGGCTGGATTGTCCTTGGCGCTGCCGTCCTGGTCCTTTTGTACCTTGTCGCGACCTACAACCGGCTGGTGCGCCTGCGCGCGCTGGTCAAGGAAGGCTTCAGCGGGATCACCGTCCAGCTGAGGCGCCGCGCCGACCTCATCCCCAACCTCGTCGAGACCGTGCAGGGCTACGCCACGCACGAACGCGAAGTGTTCGAGGAAGTCTCGAAGGCCCGCGCCGCGTCGGTGAATGCCGGCAGTGTCGCCGCGACGGCGCAGGCTGACGCCCAGCTGACCGGAATGCTCGGCCGGCTGTTCGCGGTCGCCGAGGCCTATCCCGAGCTCAAGGCCAACACCAACTTCCTGCAATTGCAGGACCAGCTGGCGAACATCGAAGGCGAGTTGCAGGCGGCTCGGCGCTATTACAACGCCACCGTCCGCGACCTCAACACGACCATCCAGAGCTTTCCGCCTGTCCTCATCGCCCGGCCGCTGGGTTTCACCGAAGAGCCGTTCTACCAGGATGACGATCCCGCCATCCAAAGCGCCCCCAAGGTATCGTTCCCGAAGCCGGCCGCCTGACCATGGGAAGCGCCTGGCGCGCCCTCCCCGCTTTGCTGTTGTTCCTGGTTCCCGCCGCGGCGCGGGCGGACGAGCGCATTCTCCGTTACCTGAGCGACGTCCAGATCCAGAAGGACAGCTCGCTCGAGGTGACCGAGACGATCGTCGTCCGGGCCGAGAACGACCGCATCAATCACGGCATCTATCGGGATTTCCCCACCCGCTATCGTGGGCGGAACGGCGGCCAGGTCCGTGTCGGCTTTAAGTTCGAAGGCGCGACGCTCGACGGACTTCCGGTCGCGGCGAACGTGGAGCCTTTCGGGAACGGCGTCCGGATCAAGCTCGGCGACGCCGACAAGGTCGTCGATGCCGGCGAGCACAGCTACGCCCTCCATTATCGGACCACGCGGCAGATCGGCCGCTTCAAGGATTATGACGAGCTCTACTGGAACGCGACGGGCAACGGCTGGGCGTTCGCGATCGACAGCGCCGAAGCGCGCATCCGCCTTCCGCAGGCGCGGCGGTTCGGCCAGCGCGCCGCCTATACCGGCGGATATGGTTCCACGGCATCGAACGCCGAGGTGGCCGATGAAAAGCCCGGCGAAATCCTGTTCCGAACGACCAGCGAGCTCGCACCGGGCGAAGGCCTGACTGTCGCCGTCGCCTTCCCGAAAGGCGTCGTGGCGGAGGCCTCTTCGGGTGACCGACTGGCCGACTGGCTGGCGGACTACGGGCCTCCGCTAGTGGGAGCACTCACGCTGCTAGGGCTGGGAGTCTTCTACTACGTCGCCTGGCAACGTGCGGGGCGCGACCCGCCCGCCGGGACCGTCGTTCCGAGCTTCGCGCCGCCCGATGACCTCACGCCCGCGGGGATGCGCTACGTGACCAAAATGGACTCGGACAACCGCGTCTTTGCCGCGGCGCTGGTCGACATGGGGGTGCGCGGACACGTCCGGCTGGTCGAAGAGGAAGGCGGCTGGCTGTCGCGCGACAAGACCCGCCTCGACCGGCTTGCCGGCGCGGATCCGCTGCCCCCTGAAGAAGCTGCGGCATTGGCGGAGCTCGCCACGACCGGCGAATCGATCATGATGGAGCAAAAGAATCACGCCAAATTTTCCTCCGCCAAGAAGGCTTTGGATGACGTCTTGAAGAAGCGGTACGAAGGCAAGTTGTTCAACAAGAACTGGGGATGGGCGATTGCCGGCCTCCTGCTGCTGATTGGCGCTCTGTGGCTGGTCTCGGCCGCGATTGCCGCCGCCATGGGCCTCGCGATGACGCTGGTACTGGTGCCGCTGGGCGCCGCAGTCACCGCCGCGCTGCTGTTCATGTGGGTCCACACCGCCGGCGCCGTCGGCAAGTGCCTGGTTTCTCTCCTTGGCTTCGCGTTCGCGGCGCTGGCCATCGGAACCGGTGCGCCGGTCCTTTTCCAGGCGCTACAGAGCGGTTGGTGGCTGCCACTCGGCCTGCCCCTCCTCGCCTTGCCGCTGGTCGTTTCAGCCTTCTTCTGGATCGACGCGCCGACGCAGGAGGGCCGGCGCGTTCTCGACCGCATCGCCGGGTTCAAACAATATCTGTCGATCACCGAGCGCGAGCGGCTCGACCGGATGACGGCACCCGAGGACACACCCGAGATTTTCGAGCGCTATTTGCCTTATGCCATCGCCCTCGGGGTCGAAAACCGCTGGGCCGACCGCTTTGCGGGCGTGCTTGCCGCGGCTGCCGCTTCGGGACAGCAGGGCTTTGCCTGGTATTCGGGCTCGAGCAATCCGTGGGACAATCCGGCGGGATTTGCCGACAGCGTGGGCTCCTCCCTGTCGGACACCATCAGCTCGGCTTCGACCGCGCCGGGATCGAGCAGCGGATCGGGCGGCGGCGGCTTCTCAGGCGGCGGCGGGGGTGGCGGCGGAGGCGGCGGCTGGTAGCCCTTCAGGACTTGGTTCGCCGAAACAGCGCAATCGCCTCGCCGCGATAAGTCGCGTCGGCTTCCCGCCGGAACCCCAGGCGTTCGGCGAGGCGGATCGACGCCTTGTTTTCCGGCGAAATGATTGCCGGGTAGGATGATGCGTTGAGGTTTGCGTCGGCCCAGCCGAGCGCGGCCGTGCATGCTTCGGCGGCGATCCCCTGTCCATGCACGCTGCGGTCGAACACATAGCCAAGCTCCGGCTGGCCCTCGATGCTCGGTTCCATCGCCCGCTTGAAATCAGCGAAGCCGAGCTGGCCGACGACCGCGCCATCTGTCCTGCGCTCGGCGATCCAGTAGCCGAAGCCTTCGTAGGGCCACTGGCCGCATGCAGCCAGGGTCCGGCGCCAGGTATCCTCCCGGCTCAGCTTCTGGCCGCCGACGTAGCGGACGACCTCATCGTCGCTCCATATCGAGACCAGCGCGGCAAGATCCGATGCGCGGAATTCGCGCAGGATCAGCCGTTCCGTCTCGATCCGCGGTGCTTCGCGGAACAAGCTTATTTTTTACCGAGGGTGAGACCGCCGAAGCGCTTGTTGAAGCGCGCGACCTGGCCGCCGGTGTCGAGCAGCTTCTGGTTGCCGCCGGTCCACGCGGGATGCACCTTGGGGTCGATGTCGAGGTGCATCGTGTCGCCCTCTTTGCCCCAGGTCGAGCGGACCTGGAACTTGGTGCCGTCGGTCATTTCGACATTGATCATGTGGTAGTCGGGATGGATACCGGACTTCATCTTTGATTTCCTTGGCTTAGCCGCTGGTTTCCGACCAGCGGCGTCAAGTTGAGCGGCGCCTCTACAGGGAGGGCAGTCAAGATGCAACCAACAGCAGCAGCTTCAGGCGGTTTGCGTCGCCCCTGCCCGAAGCCGCGGCGCCAGTTGTTCGGCGGCCGCGAACCCGCCGAACAGCAACGCCGCGTAGAACAGGTCACCGGCAAGCGTGTTCTGGAAGAACGGGACCGCGGCGAGATAACAGGCGCCAAGGCCGCTCAAGCTATGCGGGTACATGCCGCTGAGCGCCCAAGTTCCGAAATTGCTGACGAGGAAGAACAGAACCGAGCTGGCGACGGCAGCACCGCCGACGCGCAGCAGGGACATTCGCGAAAGCGCAAGCCAGCCGAGCAGCACGATTAATCCGACCGCGAGATAGGTGATCCAGAAGCCCGGGTAAAAGCCGAGCACCGCGTCGCTTAGCGCCATGGCCGCCAGCGGGGCTGCAAAGGCCAGTGACCGCCGTCCGAGATAGGCGCCGCTGAACAAGGCCATCGCACCGATCGGCGTGAAGTTCGGCGGATGCGGCACGAGGCGCAGGGCGGCGACGACGACGATCGCGGTGAGTAGAGCAATGAGGCGGCTGTGGTTCGTGGTCATGCTGGTCCAATAATCGGCTTGACGGTGATTTGACAGCCCGACTAGCAACGCTCCCGACCAGGGTGCCGCCCACGAGCATGTCGCTCGGCGGGGGCGGTTCAAAGGGAAGCCGGCGAAAATCCGGCGCTGTGCCCGCAACTGTGAAAGCCGAAACTCATCGGCAAAGTCAGGAACCTGCCTTGGTCCGTCGTCCGTTTCCCCGGCCGGGACCAGCCGTGGTGCGTGGGCCTTGCCGCCCTCTGCGACGACACGTTCGTCAACGGAGGACAGGAATGCCCGCTTTGCCTATCGATACCGACCAAATCGTCATCACCGCCTCGCGCGCGCCGGAGGCGGAGACCCAGACGCCAGCCAGCGTCACCATCATCGATCGACAGCGGATCGAACGGCTCGACGAGCCGATAGTCACCGCACTCATTAGGCTGACCCCATCCGCGGCAGTGACCACATCCGGCCCGCTGGGATCGTTGACCGAGATTCGCATCCGCGGCGCCGAAGCCAATCACAGCCTGGTGTTCGTCGATGGGATCAAGATCAACGACCCCGCCTCCGGCGACACACCGCGGCTCGAAATCTTCAATGCCGATCTCGCCTCGCGGATCGAGGTCGTCCGCGGCCCGCAATCGGCGCTCTGGGGGTCCGAAGCGATCGGCGGCGTGATCGCCATCAACGGGATAGACGACACTCCTGGATACAACGTGAAGGCCGAGGCCGGCGCGTTCGGTTTCGTGCGCAGCAGCGGCGCCGGATCGCTGGTGACCGGTAAAGCCAGCATGTCAGGCGCGATCGGCGTTCAGCGCGCGACTGGAATCGACAGCTTCAACGGCCAAGGCGACAAGGACGGCTATCGCAATCTCTCCGGACGGCTGCGCGCGACCTGGCGTCCGCGGCCGAACATCGAGCTCGGCCTCTCCGGCCTCGCACTCACCGGCACCAGCGAGTTCGACGGCTTCGACCCGGTCACCTTCGCCCACACGGACACGCTCGACAGCAGCCGCAACCGCCTCATCGCGGGCCGGGCCTGGGCTCGCATCGGCACTGACACGTCGCCATGGCGCGCGCAGTTGGCCGGTTCGATGCTCGGCTCTTCGAACAAGAACTATCTGGTGGACGTCCAGCAGAACCGGACGCGTGGCACTCGGCGCAATCTGTCCGCTCAGGTTGAGCGCCGCCTCACGACCGGTGCGATCGAGCATCGTCTGATCGCTGCCGCCGACCTCGAGCGCGAGGCGTTCCGCGCCCGCGACACGATCTACGGCGGCTTTTCGAACCAGGACCGCAGCCGCAGCCACGAGGCGCTGACGTTTGAATGGCGGGGTCAGGCGAACGCCGTGACCGGAGACGTGGCGGTGCGGCGAGACGCCTTCAACCGCTTCAAGGACGCGACCAGCGTTCGCGCATCGGTCCTCGTCCGCGTCGGCGGCGGTTTCGCCGTGGCCGGGGCCTATGGCGAGGGAATTGCCCAGCCGACCTTCTTCGATCTCTACGGCTTCTTCCCCAACAATTTCCTCGGGAATCCGTCGCTTAAGCCCGAGAGTTCGCGCGGATATGAGCTATCGCTGCGCTACCGGCGCGGACCCATCGAAGCCTCGCTGACCGGCTACAGCCAGAAGTTGCATGGCGAGATCGTCGACGTGTTCGATTTCGGCAGTGGACTGTTCAGCACGGCCAACCGACGCGAAGTCAGTCACCGCTCAGGCGCGGAAGCAACCGTCGGCTGGCGGATCGGCGAGCAGCTGCGGCTTTCGGCCAATTACGCCTTTCTCCAAGCCACGCAGCCCGACGATTCAACACTGACCGAGGTGCACGAGCTGCGGCGGCCCAAGCACAGCGGCTCGGTCGCGCTCGACGGGGCGAGCGGGCGCCTCACCTACGGCGGCTCGGTCGCGTACGTCGGCAAGCATTTCGACCAGCGCGACACCTTCCCGTTCGACCGGGTGACGCTGGCTTCCTATTGGTTGGCGGATGCTCGCGTGGCTTACGCGATCAAACCCGGCCTCGAGTTATTTGCCCGCGTCACCAACGCGCTCGACCGGCGCTACCAGGATGTATTCGGCTACCGCACGGAAAAGCGCGGGGTCTACGCGGGGATCAGGCTGGCGGATCGGCGATCATCGCCGTGAACTCGCACTCGGTGGCGACTTCTCCGTCGAGCAGCGCGCGTCCGGCGAACTTGCAGACGCGCGCCCGCTTCTGGATGAATTCGACCTCGAGCCGGAGCAGCACGCCCGGCTCGACCGGCTTCCTGAACTTCACGCCGTCGATCGACATGAAATAGACGAGCTTGCCCGACCCGGCGAGGCCCAGGCTCTCGACCGCGAGCACGCCCGCGGCCTGGGCCAGCGCCTCGACCTGTAACACTCCGGGCATGATCGGCCTTCCGGGGAAATGCCCTTGGAAGAACTGTTCGTTGATCGACACCGCCTTGATCGCGACGATGCCCTTGTCTGGATCGAGGCTTTCGACCCGGTCGACCAGCAACATTGGATAGCGATGCGGCAGCGCCGCCATCACCCGCTTGATATCGAGCGGAGCCCCGGCGGAGGGCGGGGTGGCGGCGCTGGCCGGCTGGTCGTCCATTCGTGCCTTTAGCGGCCCTGCGGTTGGGTCTGCGGTCTCGCGGCCTGTGCCGGCGCCGTTGTGGCGACGGTCGGAAGCGCGGCGTTCAGCGCGGTGAGCACATCGTTGGTCACGTCAAGTGTGGCGCCGCTTGCCAGAGTCTGGCCAATCTCGACCATGACATTCGCGCCGCGGCGCTGCATGACCTGGGTGTAGATCGGTCCAAGCTTGTCGGCGACCTGCTTCTGCACATATTGCTGGTTGGCTTGGATCTGCTGCTGCTGGCGCTGCAGCTCCTGCGCCGCCTGGTTGCGCTTGGTTTCCCAGGTCTGCGCGCGGGTCTTGAGCGCGGCGTCCGGCTCCTTGCCGCTAAGGGCGTCAAGCGCGGTTTGAATCGCCTTGCCTTCGGTCTCCAGCGGCCCAACCAGCGCCTTCTGGCGGTTCTGCAGGCCGGTGACCTGGCTGCGCAGTGCTGCCGACGCAGTCTTGCAGGCGTTGCATTGGCTGGTGACCTTTTCGAGATCCACGACAGCCACCACGGCTGCAGGGATTGCCTGGGCGTGAACCGCCGAAGGCAGGACCGCCGAAACGATTAGCGAAGCGGAAATGAGCAGTTTTTTCATCAGAATTGAGTTCCCACGTTGAAAGAGAAGAGCTTGGTATCGTCGCCCCGTTGGTGGAGCAGCGCTTTGGCAACATCGATGCGCAGCGGGCCGAAAGGCGAGACCCAGTTGACCCCGACTCCGACCGACAACCGCGGCTTTGCCGAATTGCCGAGGAAAAATTCCTTGAAGCCAGGCGACGAAGCAAAGTCCGCCGGCGTGTGAGGAGCGCCCGCATCGTCCACGCTGCAATTCGACACCGGGCTTGTGAAAGAGATCAGATTGGTCGTGTTCGTGGCGGTCGGCGAGCAGATAAATTTGACATCCAGCAGCGACGGCTGCCTGACGTTCCACAGCGAGCCGACGTCGATGAAAGCGGATGGCCGGAGACCCAGGCTCTTGAGCCCTGAGCTGACCGGGAATTCGAGCTCGAGCCGCCCCATGTAATAGGCGCGGCCGCCAAGCGCGTCGGTGATACGCGCTTCGTCGAGGTTGAGCGTTCCGTCGGTGTTGTACGGGACGCGCTGAATGCGCGGACCGATGCCGCGGATGTCGAACCCGCGAAGACCGGGGTCGAAGAAGCGATCCGTAATCCGGACCGCGTCCGATTCAGATCCTTCGGGCGCCTTCCGAAGCGGATGGATATACCCGCCCTCGCCATGCGCCGACACGACCCAGCCGCCGCCGAGACTGTGGTATTTGGTCGCATCGATCCGCGACCGTAGATACCTGACGTCGCCGCCGAGGCCGGCAAAATCCTCCGACAGGGTCAGCCGCTGGCCGCGGGTGGGACGAATCCCGTCCGTGTCGTCATAAATTGTCGAAAGGCCGATCAGGGAAGTGAGCTTCGTGCCGATTTCGTCGCAAAGATAGCGGCCGGCCTTGATCGGGTCGCATTTCGCGGGCAGCGGACCGGTCCCGTCGGGATCGGTGTAGAAGCTGGCCTTGTCGAGCGAAATCTTGTCGTTGCTGAGCGTGTAGCGGCCGCCGAAGCTCCAATATTCGGTGATCGGGAAGCCCATCCGGATGGCGCCGCCGGTGCTGGTTTGCGAATAGGTCGTGTTGCGATTGTTGCCGACGAAGTTGAAGCTGCGATAATCGCGCCGGAACACGTTCGCGCCGACCAGGATCGACTTGTCGAGGAAATAGGGATCGACCAGGCCCAGCTCGACCGATTTCGAATAGACCGACCAGTTGACCGAGGCGTTGAGCGCCTGGCCCTTGCCCATGAAATTGTTCTGACTGACGGCAAGCTGCACCACGAAACGCTCGAGGCTCGAATAGCCGCCCGACAGCGACAGCTGACCGGTGGGCTTCTCCTCGACGTTTGCGGTGAGAACCACGCGGTCGGGCGCCGAGCCCTCGCTCTGCTTGACCTCGAACTTCTCCTGGAAGAAGCCGAGGCTCTGGATGCGGTCCTGGCTGCGCTTGACCTTGAGCGCGTTGAACGCGTCGCCTTCATTGAGACGGAACTCGCGCCGGATCACCTTGTCGCGGGTAGTGGTGTTGCCGGTGACGTCGATCCGTTCGACATAGACGCGCGGCGTCGGGGCAACGCGGATGGTCAGGTTCATCACCCGCTTTTCAGCGTCCCGGTTGTAGGCCGGGTTGATGTCCGCGAAGGCGTAACCGAGGTTCCCAGCCGCCTCGTTGAGGTTGGTGACCGCGTCCTCGACCTGCTTCGCGTCGAACCAGCCGCCGGGCTTGATCTTTGCAACCTGAAGGACCTGCGCATTCGGGAAGTCGCGCAGCGCGCTGTCGGCCTCGACCGTGCCGAACCGGTAACGCGGTCCTTCCTCGACGACGTAGGTGATCACGAAGTCCCGCCGATCGGGCGTCAGCTCGGCCAGCGCCTGCACCACGCGGAAATCGGCATAGCCCTCCGTCAGGTAGAAAGCACGGAGCTTCTGCTGGTCGGCCGCCAGGCGGTCAGGGTCATAGGTATCGTTCGACTTCAGGAATCCGAGCAGACCGCCGGTCTGGCGGGTGTACATTTCCTTGCGCAGCCGCTCGTCGGAATAATGCGTGTTGCCGAGGATGTTGATCGCCCGGACCTTGGCGAGATCGCCCTCGTAAATCTCGAACACCACGTCGACTCGGTTCTGGTCGAGCTGGACGATCTTGGGATCGACGCGGGCGGCAAACCGGCCCTGGCGCCGGTACAGCTCGAGGATTCGGTCGACGTCGGCGCGGACTGCGCTGCGCGTGAAGATCTGGCGCGGGGCGAGCTTGATCTCGGGCGTGATCTTGTCGTCCTTGAGGCGCTTGTTGCCCTCCAGGATGATGCGGTTGATGACCGGGTTCTCGCGGACCGCAATCACGAGGTTGCCGGTGTCGGCGCCGGCAATCGTGACGTCGGCGAACAGCTGGGTCGCGTAGAGGTCCTTCAGCGCCTGGTCGAGCGACTGGGCTGTATAGGTCTGACCCGGCGACAGGTTCGCGTAGGCGCGGATGGTTTCCGGCTCGAGCCGCTGATTGCCGCGCACCGCGATGGAACGGATGATGCGCTCGGCGGGCGGCGGCGCCGGGATGGCCGCTTCCGGGGGCTGGCCCGCAGGTGCCGGCGCTGGGGTGGCGGGCGCAGGCTGTGGTGCGGGGGCGGAAGGCGCCGGCTGGGCTTGCGGAGCATCTTGCGCGAGTAACGGCGCCGCCGACCCGCCGAGCACCGTTCCCACCAGAAACAAAGCGCCGGCGCGCCGGCTAAAGCTCTTTGACTTTGAAATCACGCGTCCCCGCCTTGTGTGCCATTGGTGCGAGCGGCGCGCTTCGCCGCAAAGCTCCGGTTGCTGCCCTGCCCCAAGCCTTCTAGCCAATCAAGCGCTGTAGCCGGTCCCACAGGCCAAGCGAGCCCAAATCGTTGAGAGTCGTGAAGACGACCAGCGCGAGGATGACAGCAAGGCCGCCGCGGAACGCCCATTCGAGCGCCCTCGCGCTGAGCGGACGGCGCCGGACTGCCTCCACGCCATAGAAAAAGAGATGCCCTCCATCCAGCATCGGGACTGGCAAGAGGTTGATGAATCCGAGATTAATTGAGAACAACGCGAGCAGCTGAACGAAGGGCAATGCGCCGAGCGACGCCTGCTGACCGGCGATCTGAGCGATCTTGATCGGTCCCCCGACGTCCTCGGTGCCGCGCCTGCCTGAAAATATCTGGCCGAGGCCGTCGATCATCGTCCGGGTGATGCGATAGGTGTAGGTCGTGGCTTCCGGAATCGCCTGGTAGAACGGCAGGCGCTGCAGCACGCCGGTTGTCGGATAGACGCCGAGCAGCCCCCGCGTGAACTTCTGGCCGAAGGGGTCGGTGACCGTATCCGATTTGAGGTGAACCTGGATGTCGCGGACTTCCCCCCTTCTTTCGAAACGCAGGGGGACGGTCTGGTCCGGGCGCAACAGGACGACAGAGCGGATGTCTTCGAAGCTCGGCGTGCCCTGATCCGCGATCTCGAGGATCTTGTCGCCGGGCTTCAGCCCGGCCTCCGCCGCCGCCGTATTGGGAACGACTTCCCCCACCACGTTCGTTCGCGGCGCGCCGAGCGTCATGAAGAACGCTGCGAAAATGAGGATCGCGAGCAGGAAGTTGGCCAGAGGACCGGCGAGCACGACCAGGAAGCGCTGGTAAACGGGCCGCAACTGGAAAGCTTTGTCGCGCAGCTCGGGCGGGATGCTCTCAAGCTCGGCCGGGTTGCTGGCGGGCGTCATGTCGCCGACGAAGCGCACATAGCCGCCAAGCGGCAGCCAGCCGACCTTCCACCGCGTCCCCTGCCTGTCGGTCCAGCCGAACAGCTCGTGGCCGAAGCCGATCGAGAAGACCTCGGCCGGGATCTTGAACCAGCGCGCGACCAGATAATGGCCAAGCTCGTGGAAGAAGACCAGCGGACCGAGTGCGCAGATGAACGCGATCAGGATCAGCCACAGCGGCGGCTGGGGAAGCATCAGTGGCAATCCTCTGTCATCAGCGCCTCGACGCTCGACCGCGTTGCCCGGTCGATCTCCAGCACGTCCTCTATGGTCTGGGGAGCCGAAAAGTCCAATGAGTCCAACGCCCGTCCGACGAACCGCGCGATCTCGGGAAAGGCCAGCCGCTCGGCCAGGAAGCCCGCGACGGCGACCTCGTTGGCGGCATTGAGGACGATCGGGGCCGCGCCGCCGGCTTCGAGCGCTTCGCGCGCGAGCCGCAATGCCGGAAATCGATCCAGGTCCGGAGTCTCGAAATCGAGGCGGGCGATCGCTGCAAGGTCGAGCCGCCGGCTCTGCGCGAGATCGCGCCACGGCAGTTTGTCGCCTGCCATCTGCGCTGATTGCTGTCGTCACCGGGCTTGTCCCGGTGACCCCGCTTAGGGAAGCAGTGCCCTCCTAAGCGGGATGGCACAGGCGAGC
>JAICVC010000042.1 GCA_025935515.1 Sphingomonas sp. | reverse complement strand
GGTTCGACCTCGGCTGGCGGCTGCATGGACCTCTATGCGCAGATGGTGAAATCCAACATGGTCGATGCGATCGTCGCTACCGGAGCCACGATCGTCGACATGGATTTCTTCGAAGCGCTTGGCCACAAACACTACCAAGCCAATGAAATTCCTGACGATGATACTTTGCGTTCGCTGTACATCGATCGCATCTACGACACCTATATCGACGAGCAGCAGCTTCAGGATTGCGACTTCACGATCGGCAAGATCGCCGACAGCCTGGAGCCGCGTGCCTATTCGTCGCGCGCGTTTATCCGCGAGATGGGCAGGTGGCTGAGCGAGGGCAACGCCAAGAAGCCGGGGAGCCTCGTCCAGCTCGCCTACGAGCATGACGTGCCGATCTTCTGCCCGGCCTTCACCGACAGCTCGGCAGGCTTCGGCCTGGTCAAGCACCAGGTCGATGCGATGAAGCGCGGCGGCCACTACATGACGATGGACTCGATCGCCGATTTCCGCGAGCTGACCGACATCAAGATCAAGGCCGGCACGACCGGCCTGCTGATGATCGGCGGCGGTGTGCCCAAGAACTTCACCCAGGACACGGTGGTCTGCGCCGAAATCCTCGGTCACGAGGACGTCGAGGTGCACAAATATGCCATCCAGATCACCGTCGCCGACGTCCGCGACGGCGCCTGCTCTTCTTCGACGCTCCAGGAAGCGGCGAGTTGGGGCAAGGTCTCGACCGCGATGGAGCAGATGGTGTTCGCCGAGGCGACCAGCGTCCTCCCGCTCCTCGCCAGCGACGCCTGGCACCGCGGCGCGTGGCGGACCAGGGAGAAGCGCCGCTTCGCCAAGCTGTTCGATTGATGCTCCGCTCGGTTCTTGCGGCTCTGCTTGCCGTCGCGGCTCCGGCCGCGGCGCGGGAGCGGGCCGACCTGCTGATCCGCAACGCAACGGTCATTGATGTTGCGGGCGGCAGATTGATCCGCGGCCAGGGGATCGCGGTCGTCGGCGATACGGTCCGCGCCGTGGGCCCCGACAGGTCCGTGAACGCCCGTTTCAGCGCGACGCGCGAGGTCGACGGGACCGGCAAGTTTGTGATGCCGGGCCTATGGGACATGCACGTACACTTCGGCGGCGGTCCCGAGCTCATCGGCGAGAACAAGGCGTTGTTGCCGCTCTATGTCGCCTATGGCGTCACCACGGTGCGCGACTGCGCCGCTGACTTGAGCTCGTCTGTGTTCGAATGGCGCGGCCAGGTCGCGAACGGCAGCTTGCTCGGCCCGCGCATCTTCACCTCAGGGCCAAAGCTCGAGGGCTACAAGCCGATCTGGAAAGGCACGCTGGAGGTCGGCACGCCGGCGGAAGTCGAAGCCGCGCTCGACAAGCTCCAGGCAATGAAGGTTGATTTCGTAAAGATCACCGACAACACACTGAAACCTGGAACTTTTCTCTACGCCCTTGGTGCTGCCAAACGCCGCGGTCTAAAGACCTCCGCGCATACGCCTTATGCCTTGACGATCGATCAGGCGGTGGACGCCGGCCTCGGGTCGATCGAGCACATCGACTATTTGATCAAGGCCGGCTCGCCGAAAGAGAAAATGATCGGCGAGAGCTATGCCGCCGGTAAACTCAGCTACGGTGCAGCGACGGACGCCTTCGTCGACAGTTTCGATCCCGCCTATGCGCGCAGGGAATATCGCAAGCTCGCCGCCAAGGGCGTTTTCGTCACGCCGACCCTGAACATGGGCCGCATCCTCGCCAATCTCGACCGCCAAGATCATTCGAGGGACGCGGGCCTGGCCTACATCGGCCCGGGACTGCGCAAAACCTACCAATGGCGCGTCGAACGCGCGGCCAAAGCCACACCGGAGCAGGTCGCGGCCCGTCACAAGGAGTATGCGCTGAGTGCACGCGTGCTACCGATGCTGGTTGCCGCGGGAATTCCGATTCTCGCAGGCACCGATGCCGGATATCTGAACAGCTTCAACTATCCGGGCGAAGGTCTTCACGAGGAACTTGAGCGGTATGTCGAAGCGGGGCTGACTCCTCGGCAGGCACTAATCAGCGCGACGATAACTGGTCCACGCTTCCTCGGTTATTCGGCGAGATATGGCGCCGTCGCCGCCGGCAAGGCGGCGGATTTGTTGATCCTCGACGCAAATCCTCTCCGCGCGATCAGCGCTACGCGCGCACTCAATGCGGTCGTGGTGCAGGGCCGGCTGCTCGATCGATCTCAGCTCGACCGCGTGCTGGCCGAGGCAAAGGCCCGGGCGAACTAGACGCGCCTCCCCTCTTGGCGCAATTTGGCTTCGTTCGCAGGGGGAATGCACATGCACTATAGTCCGATCCTCGTGCCCGTCGTGGCCCTGGTTGCATGGTCGCTGGTGATGCTGGTTTGGCTGGCGATCGCCCGGCGGCGGGCCTTCGCTGCGATGGGGATCGGCTGGGGAACGATCCCGCGCGGCTCTCGCGGGGTCAATCTCGACGGCAGGGCGCCCGACGAGGCGCAGTGGCCATCGCACAATTACAACCATCTGATGGAACAGCCGACGATCTTCTACGCGATCGCGCTGACGCTCGCGCTCATGGGTTTCGGCGACGGCATCAACCTCTACCTCGCCTGGGGCTATGTCGGCTTGAGGATCGTGCACAGCATCGTTCAATCGACGATCAACATCGTCGCGATCCGTTTCGCGATCTTCGCTTTGGCTACCCTGTGCCTGCTTGGGCTGACCGTACACGCCGGCGCGCGGATCCTGCACGATTGCGGACTTATCGGCTGAAGCAGGCGGCGAGCTCGACGTGGGTCGACCAGCGGAACTGGCCGACCGGGACGATCCACTCGAGCCTGTAGCCGCCATCGACCAGCGTCCTCGCGTCGCGCGCGAAGGTCGCCGGGTTGCAGCTCACATAAGCGACGCGAGCGACCTTCGCCGAGGCCAATGCCGCCGCCTGCTCCTGGGCGCCGGCGCGCGGCGGGTCGAGGACTAACGCGTCGAAACGCTTGAGCTCGCTGCCATCGAGCGGGCGGCGATAGAGGTCGCGGTGCTCGACTGTCGTGTCCGGCGCGGCGCGCTTCAAGGCAGCCGCCGCATCGCGCGATGCCTCGGCGGCAAATTTCGCGCCGGTGGCCATCGCGAACGTCCCGAGCCCCGAGAACAGGTCGGCTATCGCCGTTGATCCGCCAACGGCCTCCTGCGCCGCTTCGATCAAGGTCCTCTCGCCATCCTCTGTCGCCTGTAGGAAGGCGCCGTGCGGGAAGCCGACGGGAATGCCGGACAGGGTCACCGTCGCGGGTGCCGGCTCGTAAAGGGTATCAGGACCAATACCGCGATCGATACTGAGGCGGGGCAGCTGATGGTCCATGGCGAACGACGTGAGGCGTTCGATCTCGGTCAAGCGTCCGGCCGGAATGCCCTTGATCAACACGTCCACGCCCCGCTCGATCAGCGCCAATTGGATTTCTGCAATACGCCTCGGCTGCAGCATTCCAGCGAGCAGCTCGCGCAGGGGCTCTACGAGCGCAAACAACTCGGGCCGCAGGACATGGCATTCGCGCATGTCGATAATCCGATGGGACTGCTCGGCGTTGAAACCGATCACGACGCTTTGTCCGACCTGCAGGGCCTTGAGCGATGCACGCCTGCGGCTGTTCGGCGGCGACAGGTGCGGCGGCCGGATTTCGGTCGCGAGTCCATGCTGGGCCAGCGCCGTTTCGACCCGCGACGCGAGATAGCCACGATAGGCATCGTCGTCGGCATGCTGGAGCTGACAGCCGCCGCATTCCGGAAAGTGCCGGCATGGCGGATCCTGGTGATGCGGGCCATAGGCCAAGGCGCCGTCGTCGAGCACGGCATCGCCCGGCACGCCGAATGGGACGTGGCGGCCGCCGGCGGTAACCCCGTCGCCACGCGCGGCAATCCGGACGATGAGCTCGTTCACAGCGACGCAATGGCGGCCGGAATGGCCTCCGCGAGGTCGTCGGCGATCAATTCGGGGCCGGCGATCTCGGCAGCGCGCCCGTGGAGCCAGACGCCGCCGCAGGCCGCGTCGAACGCGCCCAAGCCCCTCGCGCGCATCGCGGCAATGATCCCTGCCAGCACATCCCCGGTGCCCGCGCTCGCCAGCCAGGGGTGCGCCGACGGCGCGAAACCAAGCCTTCCCTCGGGCGACGCGACCAGCGTGTCGGGACCCTTGTAGACGACGACCCCGCCCGAACGCCGGGCGGCTTCGAGGGCCCGCTCGGGCTTCGTCCCTTCCAGATCGCCGAACAATTTGCGGAATTCGCCCTCGTGCGGCGTCACGATCGCATCCTGGCCTCTGAGCCGTGCTGGATCGCCGAGGTGCGTTATCCCATCGGCGTCGATCACCTTGGGCGCCTTCGAAGTGAGCGCCAGCGTCAGGACCTGCGGGACGTCGCCAAGGCCGGGGCCCACCAGCAGGCAACCGATCCGCTCGTCATTCACCTGAGCGGTGTCGAGCTGGACGATCGACGAGGGGAGGCCGAGGATCGGACGCGACGTGCTGATTCTGACATAGCCTGCCCCGGCAAGCGCCGCGCCCTTGGCCGACAGCGCGATGGCCCCGGGCATGGTGCCGGCAAGCGCGTGAACGAGACCGCGGTCATATTTGTGTCCCCCGGAGTCGAACGGCGGAAGCACCGGTGCGCCGATCTCGTGCCAGCTGGCATCCGCCTCGATGCCGATATCGGCCAGGACGATGCGGCCGCACCTGTGCATCGCCGGATGAAGCAGATGCGCCGGCTTGAGCGCCCCGAACGTCACTGTCATGTCGAAGTCGGGAACCGCACTCAGCTCAGCGCCGCTGTCGGTTTCGACGCCGCTGGGCAAGTCGCAGGCGATTCTGACGATCGCCGCTTGGCAGAGGCGTGAAAGCTGTTGCGAAACATGGCCTTCCAACTCGCGCTTCAGACCGGTTCCGAACAAGGCGTCGATGACCAGCTGGGCGGGGCCGGTTTCGGTCGACAGCGTTTCGACCTCCCCCTCCCACTGCGATCGCGCCCGTTTCGCAGCATCACTGTTCGGGCTGCTCAAGGCCGCGACCCGGACCGCCACCCCGCGCGCTGCTAAATGCCGCGCCGCGACATAGCCATCGCCGCCATTGTTGCCTGGTCCGCACAGGATCAGCACCGGCATCGGACCGGCAAAGCGATAGGCCGTCTCGGCCAGCGCCGCCCCCGCGCGCTCCATCAGGGTCTCGACGCTGGTGCCGCGATCGATCGCGGCCTGCTCGGCAGCGCGCATCGCCTCGGCGGTCAGGATCAGACGGCCCGTCATGGGCGCTGCCCTAGCGCAGGTAAGTCGCCAGGCGCCACCATTCGCGCGGCACCGAATCCGCCGCGGCATCGCGCGCGTCTTCGGTGTCGAACAAGGCAAAGCAGGTCGCGCCGGAACCGGACATCCGCGTGAAGGTCACCCCGGATTGCGCCGCAAGCCACGCCTCGACCGCTCCGATCAAGGGCATCAGTGCAATCGCCGGCTTCTCGAGATCGTTGCGCCCCTCGCGCCAATCGCCGAGCGGTCCGCGATCCTCACCGTCCCAGCCCGCGAAAACATCCGCCGTCGACAACTGGACCCGGGGATTCACCAGCAGGATGGGCGTTCCTGATAGCTCCGACAAGTCGACCGGAGTGAGCTGATCGCCGGTGCCTTCGCCGCGCATCGGCAGGCTGAGAAGGCACGCCGGAACGTCGCTGCCCAGCGTCGGAGCGACCCTTTCGGCATGTTTCGGATCGATTTGCCACAGTGACGTCAATAGCCGCAGCGCCGCCGCGGCATCCGCCGATCCGCCGCCGATCCCGGATGCGACGGGCAACCGCTTATCGAGCGTGAGGGAAGCGCCCTGCCCGACGTCAGCCGCAGCAGCGAGCGCCCGCGCGGCCTTCACCGCGAGATTGTCGTCCTGGTCGGGAAGCTCCGCGCCGAATGGCCCTGAAACCGTCAGCGAAACGCTGTCAGCGCGATCCGCGCTCAGCCGATCGCCATCGGTGCAGAAGGCGAACACCGTCTCGATCGCGTGGCGGCCGTCGGGCAGCTTGCCGCGAACATGTAGCGCCAGATTGAGCTTGGCTGGCGCGATCTCGTGCGCTGGAGGGCTCCCGGCCGAGCTCAAGGCGCGGCGTTCGCCGGCGTCAACCCACTGGCCAGCTTGGCTTTTACTCGCGTTGCAATATCGTCCTCGGCGCTGATCAGCGCCGCATTCCACGCGAACCGCGCCTCATAGCGCCGCCCCGACTTGAACAATGCGTCGCCGAGATGCTCCTGGATCTCCGCCTGATCGGGGTCCTTCTCTGCGGCCTTCTGGAGGGTGGCGATCGCCTCCGTCACCTTGCCGCGCTTGAATTGCGCCCAGCCGAGCGAGTCGGTGATCGAGGCATCGTCCGGCGCAAGCTCGCTTGCCCGTCGAATCATCGCTTCGGAGGTGTCGAGATTTTCGCCGCGCTCGAGCTGCCCGTAGCCCATGAAATTGAGCAGCAGCGGCTCGTCGGGCGCGATCGCGAGCGCCTGGCTCAGCGCCTGCTTCGCCTCCGGCCAGCGATTGCCGTCCTCGAGCGCGCTGGCCCGCAGTAACAGCAGCGTCCACAGCTCGCTCTTCAGGTTCTGCGCACGCGCAAAGATCACCGCTCGTCCATAAGCGTCGGCCGCCTGCGCATGGCGCTTCATGGCCTGGAAGACGTCCCCGAGCCGCGAATAGTCGCTGACGTCGGCGCCGGGTGCGGCCGCCGCGGAGGCGGCAACCTGGTAAGCCTCGTTGAAGCGCTTCTCGCCGGTCAGGATCCGGGTCTGCACGTCACGAACCTGCGAAATGAGTGCGTCGTTGGCCGGAACGGTCCGAAGCAGAGTCAGGGCTTCGTCGGTCCGGTCCTGTCCCGCGAGCAACAGCCCCAGCAGCGCCGTCGTTCCGCTGTTCTGCGGATTCACATAGCGCGCGACCTGCACCAGCCCGATCGGCGGAGCCGAACGCTGCAGGCGCGCAAGGTCGGCGGAAAAGGCCGTCAGCACCTCGCCAAGTGCCTTCGGCAGATTGTCGATCGCCTGCGCGCTCGTCCTGCCGGCTGCGATCCGCTGACGGGCGACGGCCTCTCCGGCGCCCATGCCTTCGATGATCATCAGTGCACGGGCCTTGTCGCCAGAAGCGAGGAATCCGTCGGCGAAGGCAAGGCGCAGCCGCTGCTCGCGTGCCCCTGCCCTGCCGACGGCGGCCCGAGCCAGCGGCTCGGCCTCGGCCGTGCGTTTGAACTTGAGGAGGATAAAAGCCTTCTCTTCGGGTGCCAGCGGCGCCAGCAGGCTGTTCGGCGGCACCTGGTCGATCGCCGACAGCGCCTGGTTGACGTCACCGCGGTCGGCCGCGGCCCAAGCGGTGATTAATGGAGCGAGGAAGGTCAGGTCGCCACTCTGTCCGCTTGCGCCAAGCCATGGGAGTGCCCGATCCGGGCGGCCGCGCCGGATCTCCTCGGCCACCAGCAGCAATCGCGCGTCGCTCGGCAGGCTCGCTGCCGGCACGCCGTGAGATAGCTTCAGCGCAAGGTCCATGCGGCCCGCGCCGATCGCCTCGGTCAGCGCCTTCTTGGCGATCTCGACCTCGTCGGGCTGAGCGGCGGCAAGCGAGGCCAGCAGCTGCGCTGCGCGGGCATGGTCTCCGACCATCGACGCCGCACGTGCCTGGACATAGGTCCGCGCCGCGTCCGACACGGTCAGCCGCGCCGACGCCGAGGCGGGACTCAACGCCAGCGCTGCCACCGCTGCGCCGGCAAACCAGCTACATGTTCGGATAATTGGGACCTCCGCCGCCTTCGGGAGTGACCCAGTTGATGTTCTGGGTCGGATCCTTGATGTCGCACGTCTTGCAGTGGACGCAATTCTGGGCGTTGATCTGGAGCTTCGGTTCACCACTCTCGCTCTCGACGAATTCGTAGACGCCTGCCGGACAATAGCGCTGCTCGGGACCGGCATAAACCGGCAGGTTGATGGCCGTGGGTATGTCGGCATCCTTGAGCGTCAGATGAACCGGCTGGTCTTCCTCATGATTGGTGTTGGACACGAACACCGAGGACAGCCGGTCGAAGGTCAGCACGCCGTCGGGCTTGGGGTAGTCGATCGGGACCGCCGCCTCCTTGCGCCGCAGCCGTTCATGATCGGGCTTGTGCTTGAGCGTCCATGGCACACCGATCCGCAGGTAATTGAGCCACATGTCGAGCCCGGCGTAGAGCGTGCCCATGGTTCCGCCCCAATGCGCGACGGCCGGCTGAGCGTTGCGGACGGCGTGGAGCTCGGTCGCGACCCAGCTCTTGTGCAGCGCCGGCGGATAGGTCGTGAGCAT
The DNA here is from genome assembly GCA_025935515.1 of Sphingomonas sp. GTDB lineage: Bacteria > Pseudomonadota > Alphaproteobacteria > Sphingomonadales > Sphingomonadaceae > Sphingomicrobium. The sequence continues at coordinate 5,333 of JAICVC010000042.1, read as the reverse complement.
GTCGCTCGAGCGGCCATTGGCGATCGCCTCGAACGCCGCTTCGGCGGCGAGCATCGCCGATTTCATCGCGGTGTGCGTGCCCTTGATGCGCGGCACGTTGACGAAGCCCGCCGAGCAGCCCATCAGCGCGCCGCCCGGGAAGACCAGCTTCGGGATCGCCTGATAGCCCCCTTCGTTGATCGCCCGAGCGCCGTAGGACAGCCGCCGCCCGCCCTCGATCTCCGCGCGGATCGCCGGATGCGTCTTCCAGCGCTGCATTTCCTCGAACGGCGACAGGTAGGGGTTGGCGTAGTCGAGCGCGACCACGAATCCCAGCGCGACCTGGTTATTCTCCTGATGATAGAGGAAACCGCCGCCCCAGGCCCCCGATAGCGGCCATCCCTGGGTGTGGATCACTCGCCCGGGCTTATGTTTGTCCGCAGGAATCTCCCATAATTCCTTGACTCCAAGCCCGAAAACCTGCGGTCCACTCTCCTCGCGGAGCGCGAACAGCTCGGTCAGCCGCTTGGTGAGGTGCCCGCGCGCCCCTTCGGCGAAGAACGTATATTTCGCGTGGAGCTCCATTCCCGGCTGATAATCGGGGCGATGGCTTCCATCCCGCGCGATCCCCATGTCGCCTGTGGCGACCCCCTTCACCGAGCCGTCGTCGTTGAACAGGATTTCCGAGGCAGGAAAACCCGGGAATATCTCGACACCGAGTTCCTCTGCCTGGCCGGCGAGCCACCGGCAGAAATTGCCCAGGCTCAAGGTGTAGGTGCCCTTGTTGTGCATGAACGGCGGAGTCAGCATCTCCGGGATGCCGAACTTGCCCTTCTTCGAGAGCACCCAATGGTGGTTCTCGGTAACCGGCACCGTCAGCGGCGAGCCCTTGTCCTTCCAGTCCGGGATCAGCTCGTTCAATGCCCTAGGGTCGATCACCGCGCCCGACAGGATGTGCGCGCCCACCTCGCTGCCCTTTTCGAGGACGCAGACGCCGAGCTCGCGGCCGGCGTCGTTCGCCAGCTGCTTGAGGCGGATGGCCGCGGCCAGCCCCGCGGGCCCGGCGCCGACGATCACCACGTCATAAGCCATGGATTCGCGATGGCTCATCCGTTCCCCTTCGTCCTGCCGCGCCCGAAACACAATTCGACTCGTCTGCACTGCCCATTCCTTGACGGCTCCGTCAATGCCGGGCGAGAAACCACATCGTGGGTGGGGAAGCGGATACGATTGGCGCAGATTTGTCCTGGGCCGAGGCGCACAGCGCATTGGTCTGGTGGCTCGATGCGGGCGTCGACGTGGCGATCCAGGAAGAACCGCGCGATTGGCTGAAACCGATCCACAAGCCCCGGCCCGAAGCGGCGGAGCCCGCGCCGCCGCCTAACCTCGAGCAGCCCACCCACGACACGCTGGCCGAGCTTCAGGACTGGCTGGCGAGCAGCACCCAGCTCCCGCTCGCTTCGGCGACGGCAAAGCGGATCATGCCGCAAGGACCCGAGGATGCGGCGATCATGCTGCTGGCCGACGCGCCGACGCTCGAGGATTTCGCTTCAGGGCAACCGATCGGCGGCGAATCCTGGGAGCTCGCCAAGCGCATGCTCGCGGCGATCAAGATCCCGGTCGACCAGGCTTACAGCGCTTCGCTCTCCTGTTTCCACGTGCCCGGCACCCGCATGAGTCCCGCTGACCGCGAAGCCTGCGCCGAGATCGCACGCAACCATATCCGGCTCGCCAGGCCCAGGCGCCTGCTGCTGCTCGGCGACGGTCCGGCGCAGGCGCTTCTTGGCAAGCCGCTGCCGCAGGCGCGTGGTCACGCGCACAAGATCGAGGGCGTGCGCGCTGTCGCGACCTTCCATCCCCGCCAACTGCTTAATCAACCCTCAAACAAGTCCCTCGCATGGAAGGACTTGTTGCTTCTGATGGAGGACGAGTCTTGAAGTCCGGATTGCTCGCCTGTGGGGCCTTGATCTGGGCCGCGCCGCTGTTTGCGCAGGCTTCCCCGGACCCACTGGCGCCGCTGCCGACCCCCGCGCCGGCAGCACCGCAGCCGGCGCCGCCATCGCCCGCGATAGCCCTGCCTCAGGCAGCAGTCCCGACCGACAACTCGCCCCCGGCCGCAGCCCTGCCAGCTGCAAGCCCACCGCAAACGGCTGCCGCCCAGCCAGTGGCCCTACCGCGACCAGTGGTCGTTCCCAAGGATTGGCGCGGCGTGTTCGATGCGATCGACGCCGGGAATTGGGCCTCCGCGCGCGCCGGCATCGCCGGCCTTCCGGGCAACATCCTGACTCCGGTCGCGAAGGCCGAGCTGTACACGGCCAAGGGCTCGCCGGTGGTCGATCTCGCGTCGATCCAGGCGCTGCTTGCCGAAGCGCCGGAGCTTCCGCAGGCGGACCAACTGGCGGCAATGGCAATCAAGCGCGGGGCGACGGCCGCTCCGCTGATCGTCCCCGAAAAACCGACCTACAATCTGAGCTCGGCACCGATCCGCTACCGGGCCAAGCCGATTCAGGGCGAACCTTATGCCGACCAGCTCCGTAGCCTTCTCGATCCCCTGATTAGGGCCGACGATCCCGCCGGGGCGGAGGCGCAGCTGCTGACCTACGCCCCGTCGCTATCGCTCGAAGCCCGGGCAGAGGCAGCCCAGCGGGTCGCATTCGCTTATTACGTCAACGGCCTCGATTTGGATGCTCGCAGGGTCGCCGACACCTGGCGGCAGGGTGCGAACGGCGAATGGGCAAGCCAGGCGGCCTGGATCTCGGGCCTCGCCTCGTGGCGCCTCGGCGACTGGAACGCCGCCTCGACGGCCTTCCAACAGGTCGCCCAGCTCGCTCAGCAGCGCGAGCTGCGCGCGGGCGGCTATTATTGGGCGGCACGGGCCGAGCAGGCAGCCGGCCGTCCGCGCTCGGTCGAACGACTTCTGAGGTCGGCGGCATCGACCGCGGAGGCGAGCGAAAGCTTCTACGGCCTGCTCGCTCGCGAAACGCTCGGCCTCCCGACCAAGCTCGCCGACGATCCTTTGGTCGCCAGCGATCCGCCGATCGACCGGCTTGCCAATGTCCAGCGCGCGACCGAGCTCGCCAAGATCGGCGAGCCGGCGCTGGCCGAGGAAATGCTGCGTCATCAGGCGAAGATCGGCCTGGCGACCGAACATCATGCCTTGATCCAACTCGCCAAGCGGCTGGATTTGCCTGCGGCGCAGCTCTGGCTGGCGAACAACGGCCAGTGGGGGGCGCGTTCGGACTCCTCGGACCGCTACCCCAATCCGCAGTGGCGGCCGGTCAACGGCTGGCGGGTCGACCCCGCCCTCGCCTTCGGTCACATCGTCCAGGAATCGGCCTTCAGGCGAACCGCGGTGAGCCCGGCCGACGCCGTGGGCCTGATGCAAGTCCGGCCCGGTACGGCGCAGGACCTCGCTCGCGCCCGCGGCCTGCCATATTCCCGCAGCTCGCTCACCGACCCGCGCTTCAACCTCGAATTCGGCCAGAGCTTCATCGAAGCCATGCGAAGCTCCTCGGCGACAGCCGGACAGCTTCCGCGGATCATCGCTTCGTACAACGCCGGACCGCTGCCGGTGGCGCGTTGGGCCGGGATCAACGACCGCGGCGACCCGCTCCTCTGGATCGAGTCGATACCCTATTGGGAAACGCGCTATTACGTTCCGGCGGTGCTCCGTAACATGTGGGTCTACCAAGGCCTCAACAATGAGCCGACGGCGACGCTCAAAGCCATGGCCCAGCACCGCTGGCCCGCCTTCCCGACCAGCATGACTTCGCTCCGTCACTAAGAAAGGACCTCCCGGACCCAAGAATCCGGGAGGCCAGTTGCTCTCCGAGTTAGCCGCGCTCGCCGCGCTGCGTCGGCGGCGGTGGCGGCGGCGGAGGCGGCGCCGGGCAAGTCGACGTCGCTTCGATCACCGAGCCATCTGGGCAGGTCTGCGTTGCCGGCGGCGCAGGGGGCGGCGGTGGTGGCGGCGGAGCAGCGGCAGGTACTGCTGCTTCGTTTTGCCGCCCGTTGAAATTGTAGACCAGGCTCGCGAGGATGTTGTGGGAATTGTAATTCCCGCTGGCTTTGCTGGTGTAATTGACGCCGTTGACGGAAAACGCGTCGTTGAAGTCGAGCTTGGCCGTGTGGAGATATTGGTACTTCACCCCGGCATCGAGGTTCGGCGTCAGCGCGTAACGCAGGCCGGCCTCGCCGTCGAACGCCCAGGCGTTGTCCTTGTCGCCGGAGTAGGACACCCAGGCGCGTCCCGCGCCGCCACCGAGATAGCCGCCAAACCCGCCGCCGAAATCGGAATCGAGCAGGGCGTTGGCGAGCACGTAGGTGACGCCCACTCGGTTACCGACAGCGAGGTTCGCAGCGGTCGCCGTGGTGCCCGAAGCCGTCGAGATGTCACCGAGCAATGCGGAGCTCGCGGTCAGGCTCTTTACGGGTGCGCGTTGGTAACCGCCCTGCACTTCGAGCCTGAACAGGCCAAGCTTGTACCCGGCCAGCGCGTCCACGTTCCAACCGGTCTTATACTTAATCCTTTCACCATCGCTGTAGGTGACGGAGGTGTTCGGCGTGACGCTGGTGTTGTTGAGGATGATGTCGAGGTCGGTGCTGCGGGGCAGCGTCGCCCCGCCCTCGATCCCGACATATGGTCCGTCCGCGAACGCGGGCGAAGCAAGAGCGCCCGCGGCAGCAGCCGCGGCTAACAAGGTTCTGCGCATGTGTGGATATCCCTTTTGGCTACGTGAGCCCCTGTCGTGCGCCGGATTGGTGCTCGAAAGCTGCATCCCAGCTGAATCAAACATTACGAATGGTTGAGATTGCTCGGTTCGTCGCCGGAACGGTCACGCTTGGTCGGAATTCATCTCATGTTCTTGTTATGTTCTCAGCGACGGCGTAAATCCCCCGGATGCCGGTCGAGTCGAGCGATGGCCGCGGGGCCACCCGCAATCCCACACCCACTCGCTTCAATCTCCAGGAGCGGTCGGTCGAGGGCGAGTGGCTCGACCAGGTCGAAGCGCTCGATGGCGTGCCCAAGCGCCGGACGACGGTCACGATCGAGCGTCCCAAGTCCATCCTGACCCGCAACAACTCGCCGGACATCGGATTCGACCGCTCGATCAACGCCTTCCGCGGGTGTGAGCATGGCTGCATCTATTGCTTCGCGCGGCCGACGCACGCCTATCACGACCTCTCGCCCGGCGTGGATTTCGAATCCCGGTTGTTCGTGAAGCCAAACGCGGCGCAGCTTCTCCATGCCGCACTATCCCGCCCCGGCTACGAATGCCGCCCGATCGCAATGGGCACCAATACCGACCCCTACCAGCCGATCGAGGAACGCTGGCGCATCACGCGGTCGATCG
>JAICVC010000090.1 GCA_025935515.1 Sphingomonas sp. | reverse complement strand
CTCGTGAACCACGGTCACGCCGAATGGGTTGAGGCCGTCATATTTGGGCTCGTCGGTCGCGCTATCGGCCCACTCGGTGGTCTGGTTGTGAGTCAGCGTCATGTAGCGCGCGCCGAGATTGTAATATTGCCGGAGCGCGGCAAGCGAGCCGCCGATCTGCCGCCCGCCCTCGACTCCGATCATCGAGGCGACGCGGCCGGCCTTGTGGATTCGCACCAGGTCGTCGGCGGTGCGGGCGAGCTCGAGGTCCCTGGGGTAAGCGTCGATCATCCGTCGGACGATGTCGATCTGCTCGATCGTTTCGCGGATCGCGGCGTCGCCGGTGATCGTGCCGTCGATATAGACCGACCAGAACTGGCCGCCGACACGGCCTTGGTGAAGCCGCGCCATGTCGGTCATCAGCGGGTGCGGCTGACGCTGATCGGTGCCGCTGGCGAGCCCGTCGATGCTCCGCTTGTAATTCTCGGCGAGCTGCTCGGCGATGTCATTGTGCCCGTCGATCAGCGGCGTGGCCTTGAGGATGCGGTCGATCCGCGCCTGGACCGTGGGGTCGATGGCCTGGGCGGTGGCGGGCGAAGCGAGGATCATGGCGGCGAGCAGTAGCGCGGCTTTGGCTGTCATCTGCCGGGTTTAGGAACAGCCGCCCGCGCGCGCAATGACGCCCCTTGTCCTTCGGCTGCTCCCGGACGATGAATGACCAGGATGACCGACCTCGAAGAGACGATGCAGTTCGATCCCGACGAGGGCATCGCCGACCTCGATACGCATCTCGACCGGCTGAAGGCAGCGGCCGAGGCGCAGGGCTTCAAGTTCGACCGCCACGCGGCGCGCAATGAGCTGCAGGCCGCGACCTTCGGCAAGCGGCGGGCGGCGACCGCTCGGCTCGTCCTGTCTTCGACCGGGGCTATGGCGATCGAGGTGAAGTCGACCTAGGCGGCGAGGGGGAAGCGGAGCAGGCGGTCGGATACGGGCACCAGCGCCGCCGCCTTGCCGCCGACCGAGCCCATGATTTCGGGATGATGTGCGTCGAGCCCGCCGGTGAGCGAGCCAAACGCCGGCATGATAATCTTGCGCGCGGAGGTGACGAAGCAGCGCCGCGATACCTGGCGCCCGCGCACATGGACCCTGAGCTTGGGGTGGAAGTGACCCGAGATCTCCGGCCGCACCTCGTCGCGCACCGCCTCGTGGCGGAGGACGATCCCCGCGACCTCGACCTCCTCCTCTATCCGGCCGCCGCAATGGTCGGCGAAACCGGGATCGTGGTTGCCGACGATCCAGATCCAGTCGAGGTATGACGTAAGGGAAGTCAGCAGCTCGCGTGCGCTCGCAGGTAGCCGATCGCAGCCGAACTGGTCATGAAAGCTGTCGCCGAGGCAGTAGAGCCGCGTTGCGCCGGTGCGCTCGACCACTTCCGCCAGCGCTGCCAGCGTCGCCTGCGAATCATAGGGCGGCAGGAATTGCCCGAGCCGCGCGAACCAGCTTGCTTTCTCGAGGTGCAGGTCGGCGACCAGCAGCGCCTGTTGCGACGGCCAATAAAGCGCGCCGTCCGGCGTCGCCTGGAACGTTTCGCTGGCGAACGAAAAGGGAACCATCCTCGCCGGTCTAAACGCGGCGCTAAATTTGTGAAGCCGGAAAACGAGGGCTCACGAGCAAACGCGCACGAGCGCCTCTCCGACAGGGGTCGGCGAGGCGCCCGCCGGCGAAGGCCGCACCCGTCGATGAGGCCGACAGCTGACCTTCGCCGGCAGTCAGTGCACTCGGAGCGGGCGCCGGTTCACCGCGCCCCGCCGATAAGCCTAGTGCCTGCCGCCAGTCCGCTGCGGATTGCAGCCTTCGCCAGGAAAGGCGAAGCCGGCGCGCTGGTCGGGATCGCTGGGATCGAACAGTCCGGCCTGCGCCATGAAATAGCCGTAGGACTGGACCTGTCCGCCGGGATCGAAATCGAGGTCGCCCGGCTGGCCGACTCCGTCGGGCGTGTCGTTGAGGCCGGAGAAGGAGCAGCGCGAGTTGCCGTTGCTGATGCTGGTTCCGGGCGGCGAGGGCTGGTTGGTCGGCGGCGGCGGGCCCTTGATTTCACCGGCGATTGCCGCCGAAGAGCCGATCAGCAGATTTGCCGCGACCAGCAACGTCCCGAGCTTATAAAGCTTCGTCATGAGCATGCCCCTCGATGTGGTTAGGAGACAATTGGCGACTCAGCCGCCACAGCCGCTTTATCACAAAGTTAATGACGGTTTTAGCATCGCCAGGTTAGGACTGCCGGGGTGACGTCTTCTATCGACGTCGTCCCCGACAGCGAGCGCCGCGGTTTCATCGGCGCGCTGCCGCCGAGCTTGCGCCCCTACGCCTCGTTGATGCGGCTCGACCGGCCGATCGGCACGTGGCTGCTTTACTGGCCGTGCGCGTGGAGCGTCGCTTTGGCCGGCGTCGAGGCGCGCTGGGACCTGTTCCTATGGCTGTTCCTCGGCGCCTTCGCGATGCGCAGCGCCGGCTGCGGCTACAACGACATCGTCGACCGCGACCTCGACCGCAGCGTCGAACGGACGCGCCTCAGGCCGCTCGCCAGCCGGCGGGTGCCGGTGCGCGCCGCCTGGGCGTTGATCGCGCTGCTGTGCCTCGTCGGGCTGGCGGTGCTGGTGCAGCTGAAGTGGATTGCCGCGCTCATCGCGCTCGCCAGCATCGCGCCGGTCGCGGCCTATCCGTTCATGAAACGGATCACCTGGTGGCCGCAGGCGTGGCTCGGCCTCGTCTTCTCGTTGGGGGCGCTGGTCGGCTGGCCGGGCGTGACGGGCAGCTTCGCGCTTGCGCCGCTGCTGTTGTGGCTCGGGAGCATCGCCTGGGTGGTCGGTTACGACACGCTGTACGCGATCCAGGACATCGAGGACGACGAGCTGGCCGGAGTCAAATCCTCGGCCCGGCGCCTCGGCGACAAGGCCGCGATCGGCGTTGGGGTTTTCTACACGATTGCCGTCGTGCTTTGGGGCGCGGCGGTGTGGATGGTTCGGCCCGACTGGTTGGCACTGATGGCGCTCGCGCCAGCCACTTTGCACCTCGCCGGCCAGGTGTTGCGGGCGGATCCCAGGGACGGTCAGCTGGCGCTAAGGCTGTTCCGGTCGAACCGCACGTGCGGCCTGCTGGTATTCCTCGGGATGCTGGTCGTCGGGCTTTCCGCGCGCTAGTGCGCGCCGCTCATGCTTTCTCCCGACGAAGCCCGGTCCGTCGCTCAATCGCTGGTCGAGCGCGGAATGGGTGCCGGCGCGAGCGCAGCCGACGCCCTCTATGTCGGCGAACGCTCGTCGGGCGTGCAGGTGCGCCTGAAGCAAATCGACAGCGTCAGCCGTTCCGAAGGGGAGGAAGTGGGGCTTCGACTGTTCGTCGGTCAACGCTCGGCGACGGTCGCCTCGTCCGACCTTTCGGACGAGGCGCTCGCGGCCTTGGTCGAACGCTGCCTGGCGATGGCCCGGGAAGCGCCCGAAGACCCGTACGCCGGACTCGCCCCGGAAGAACTCCTGCAGTCGGGCGATCTCGCCGATCTCGAAAGCGACGATGGCCGGGAGCCCGACCCATCCGAGCTTCGTGCGCGGGCGCTCGAGGCCGAGGCGGCGGCCCTCGCGGTCGAGGGCGTGACCAATTCGAGCGGATGCGGCGCCAGTGCCTCGGCGTCAACGATTGCGCTCGCGACCTCAGGCGGCTTCTCGGGCGCCTATCGGAGCAGCGGGCACGGCTGTTCCGCTTCGGTGATCGCGGGCGAGGGTTCGACCATGCAGCGCGACCACGCGTGGCATAGCGCGCGGCATCTCGGCGATTTGGAAAGCGCCGAAGACATTGGCCGCCGCGCCGGTGAGCGGGCGGTCGCGCGGCTCAATCCGACGCGGCCGAAGCCCGGCAAATATCCGGTCCTGTTCGATCCGCGCGTCTCGGCGAGCCTGCTCGGCCATTTCGCCGGGGCCATCAGCGGAGCGGCAATCGCCCGCAAGACCAGCTTCCTGCAGGACAAATTGGGCTCAGCACTGTTCGCGCCGGGGATCGGCATCGTCGACGATCCGCTGCGCCGGCGCGGCCTCCGCTCGCGGGCCTTCGACGGGGAGGGCGTGCGCGTGTCGCGGCAAGAGCTGGTCTCCGACGGGATCCTCAAGACCTGGATCGCGGAAAGCGCATCGGCGCGCCAATTGGGGATCGAGCCGACCGGCCATGCAGCGCGCGGAGCCGGCGGCGCGCCGAGCGCATCGCCGAGCAACCTTTATCTCGACGCCGGCGAGCGCGCGCGCGAGGAGCTGCTTGCGGCTTACCCGGAAGCGGTGCTGATCATCGAACTCATCGGGCAGGGCGTGAACCCGGTGACTGGCGATTACAGCCGCGGCGCGGTGGGGTTCATAGTGCGAAACGGCGAGATCGCCGAGCCGGTTGCCGAAATCACCATTGCCGCGAACCTGGTCGACATGTTCGCCACGCTGGAGCCGGCCAGCGACCTCGAGTTCCGTCGCGGCATCGACGCGCCGACGATTCTGATCCCGGAAATGACGGTCGCGGCCGCCTAGGCGTCGGCGGCAATTCGCGGCACGCCAAGCCGCGGAATCTCGATCTTCGGGCAACGGTCCATGACGACTTCGAGGCCGGCCGCCTCGGCTTTCGCGGCCGCCGCCTCGTTGATGACGCCGATCTGCATCCACACCGCCTTGGCGCCGACGAAGATCGCCTGCTCGACGGCTTCGGCGGCCGCCTCGGGGCGGCGGAAGATGTCGACGATGTCGATCGGAACGCCGATCTGCGCGAGCTCGCGCCAGACGAACTCGCCCAGCACGTGCTCGCCGGTGATCTGCGGGTTTACCGGGATTACGCGATAGCCCCAGTCCTGGAGGAATTTCATCACCCCGTACGACGGGCGGCTTGGGCGGTCCGAGGCGCCGACGACGGCGATCGTTCGCGCGTTAGTCAGCAGCCGGGCAATGTCCTCGTCGCGGATGAGCGGCATAACGGCGTTCCTTCCTGGAGGCTCAATGCGTCACGGCCGCCAATAGTTTCTGGGCAATCTCGGTAAAAGCATCCGCTTCCGGGCCATCCGAAGCTGCCGGGGGCCGGCCGGCGTCCGATGCCTCCCGAATGGTCAGCGACAATGGAAGGCGGCCGAGGAACGGCACGCCCAGTTCGACGGCGGCTTGCTCGGCGCCGCCGGTTCCGAACGGATGCGACGCCTGGCCGCAATGGGGACAGACATAGGTCGCCATATTCTCGATGATTCCCAGCACCGGCACGCTGGTCTTGTTGAACAGGTCGACGGCGCGGCGGGCGTCGATCAGCGACAGGTCCTGTGGGGTCGAGACGATCACCGCGCCGGCCGGCCGCGAGCGCTGGATCAAGGACAGTTGCACGTCCCCGGTTCCTGGAGGCAGGTCGACCAGCAGAAGCTCGGCATCGCCCCAGTCGGCCTCGATCAGATTGGCCAGCGCGCCGGTGGCCATCGGCCCGCGCCAGGCGAGCGCATGCCCGGGCGATACGAGCTGCCCGAGCGACAGGAAGCGGATGCCGTGCGCTTCGACCGGAAGCAGCTTCTCGTTTTCCGCTTCGGGCTTGTCGTGCTTGCCGAGCAGAGTCGGCTGCGAGGGTCCGTAGACGTCGGCGTCGATCAGCCCGATCTTCTTGCCGGCTCTTGCAAGCGCGATGGCGAGATTCGCGGATACGGTTGATTTGCCGACGCCGCCCTTGCCGCTGCCGATGGCGATCAGGGTCCGGTGCGGCTGCGACGCCGTCATCGCGATCCGCGCTTCTTTCACGCCGGGGGTCGAAAGCGCCGCCGCATGGACTTCGTCCTCCACCCGTTTGCTGTCGTTTGGCGTGAGGCCGGTCGCGTCCACGATGACCGTCGCAACGCCATTGGCGACCTTGCGAGAGCGGATGCGCTCGTCGTGGGGAAGGGCGGTCAGCGGATCGGCGGGGTGGGTCATCGCCGGGGACATAGGAAGCGGGGCCGCGCTTGGCACTGTTTTTCCGTTGGACCGTGTCTATATTCATCGCCGATGAGCATTTTGACGGGGTGGGGCAGCCGCGCACGCGCGCTGTTCGCAGACACCAAAGGCCCGTGGGGCCCAAGCAGCAGCGACGGCGGCGAAGAGTCTCCATCGGGCGACGGCGGCAATGACGGCAAGGGTCCGTGGGGGGGCGAGCAGCCGCGCCGCCTGCGCCGCCCGAGCTTCGGCAGCTCGAATGTTTCAGCGCTCGATGACCTCCTGCGCCGGAGCCGGGCGCGCTTCGGCGGCGGCGGTGGCGGGCTGCCGGGCCGGCCTGACCGGTCGCTGATCCTGTGGGGTGTGCTCGGGTTCGTGCTGATCTGGCTGGTATGGACCTCGTTTCATTCCATTTCGCCGGGACAGCGCGGCGTGGTCACGCAGTTCGGACGTTACAGCTCGACCCTGGGGCCGGGCGTCAGTCTGACCTTCCCGTCGCCGATCGATCGAGTGACGAAGATCGACGTCGAGAATATCCGCACCATCGACCTTGGCTCGGCGGGCGGCGACGACCTGATGCTGACCGGCGACCAGAACCTTATCGACCTCGCCTATTCGGTCCGCTGGAACATCCGCACACCCGAGCTCTATCTGTTCCAGCTCGCCCAGCCCGACGAGACCATCCGCGAAGTCGCCGAGAGCGCGATGCGCGCGGTGGTCAGTCAAGTGACGCTCAATGACGCGATGGGCGACCGCCGCGCGGAGATCGAGGCGCAGGTCGCCACCAACATGCAGCGGATCCTCGATTCCTACCGGGCCGGGGTCCAGGTTCAGGGCATTGCCATCAAGCAGGCCGACCCGCCCGACGCGGTCAACGACGCGTTCAAGCAGGTGACCGCCGCGCAACAGGACGCCCAGACCTACATCAACAATGCGAACGCTTATTCGCTGCAGCTGCGCCAGAAGGCGCAGGGCGAGGCGACCGCGTTCGACAAGGTCTATGAACAGTACAGGCTCGCGCCCGAGGTGACCCGCCGGCGCATGTACTACGAGACGATGGAGCAGGTGCTTTCAAAGGTCGACAAGACGATTGTCGAAGCGCCCGGGGTGACCCCTTATCTGCCGCTGCCGGAAGTGAAGAAGCAGCAACAGCAGCAACAGCCGCAGCAGGAGCGCCAGCAGTGACGGACTTCATCCGCCGCCGCCCGGTGGTCGCGGGCATCGCTGCCCTCCTCGTGCTGCTGTTGATCCTCGGCAGCTTCCCGATCGTCCCGGAAACCAAGCAGGCGGTGATCGTCCGTTTCGGCAAGCCGGTGCGGATCCTCAATCAGTTCACGCCGGGCCGGCCGATCGGCGGGGCCGGCGCGGGCATTAGCTGGCGGATCCCGTTCGCCGAGCAGGTCGTGTGGATCGACAAGCGCGTGCAGGATGTGGACATGCAGCGCCAGCAAGTGCTGTCGACCGACCAGCGCCGGCTGCAGGTCGATGCCTTCGCACGCTACCGGATCGTCAATCCCCTGCTGATGTACATCCGCGCCGGCAGCGAAGAGCAGTTGCGGGAACAGCTTCGTCCGATCCTCGGGTCGGAGGTCCGCAATGAGCTTGGCCGGATCGAATTCGCGTCGCTGCTGACCCCCGAACGGCAGGGGATCATGGACAGCGTCCGCACCTCGCTCAACCGCATCGCCAGCCAATATGGCGTCGAGGTGCTCGACGTCCGCATCAAGCGTACCGATTTGCCGGACGGCGCGCCGCTGTCGTCGGCGTTCGACCGGATGCGGACCGCGCGCGAGCAGGAAGCTCGCTCGATCCGCGCCCAGGGCGCGAAGCAGGCGCAGGTCATTCGGGCCGAGGCCGATGCGGAAGCGTCGCGGACCTATGCCGCGAGCTTCGGCAAGGACCCGCAGTTCTACGATTTCTACCGGGCGATGCAGAGCTACCAGACGACCTTCATCGGCGACGGCCAGGAGAAGCCTTCGCCGACGACCATCATTTTGTCGCCGCAGAACGACTATCTGAAGGAATTCTCTGGACGCTCGAAATAAGTCGGTGTCCTGAACCCGGAGGCGTTCAAACGGCGTTAAGGCGGTGGCGACATTAGCGCCCAAGCGTCCAACCAATGCTTGCGTCCCACCCCAATTGATGGAGTATCGATGAGGTCGAAGGAGTCCGGAAAAGTGCGCTACGCCTACGGGGTCGCAATGGCCCTGCTGATCGGGGGAACGGCATTTTCTCTCGCCACCGGGCAGGCCGGCGCGCAGGTCGCGCAGAACGCCCCCGGGACCGCGGCGCTCGCGCCGAGGCCGGGCGCACCAATGTCCTTCGCCGACCTGGTCGCCAAGCTGCAGCCGGCGGTGGTCAATATCTCGACCAAGCATCCGGTCCCGGTGCGGACCCAGTCCGATCCCTTCGAGGAATTCTTCCGCCGGTTCGACCCGACCCAACCGCAGGGCAACAACGACAATAGCGGCGGCAGCGGCAGCGGCGCCCAGCCGCGGACCCGCGAGGCCGGCTCGCTCGGTTCGGGATTCATCGTCTCGCCCGACGGCT
>JAICVC010000160.1 GCA_025935515.1 Sphingomonas sp. | reverse complement strand
TTCTTCGAGGCCGTTGCCGACCCTCACCTTGGCCGTGCGCTCGGCGAAGCCCTTGACGAACGCGTCGTAGATGCCGCGCTGGACGTAGAAGCGCGTGGGCGAGACGCAGACCTGGCCGGCGTTCCGGAATTTCTGCGGGACGACCATGTCGAGCGTCTTGTCGAGGTCGCAATCGTCGAAGATCAGCACCGGCGCGTGGCCACCGAGCTCCATCGTCACGCGGGTCATGCTGTCGGCGCACAGGCGCATCAAATGCTTGCCGACATTGGTGGAGGCGGTGAAGCTGACCTTGCGGATGACTCGGCTGGCGATGAGCGTCTCGCTGACGAGGCTCGCCTCGCCGTGGATGAGCTGCGCGACGCCGTTCGGAATCCCCGCGTCGGCGAGCGCGCGGAACAATTCGGTGCAGCAGCCGGGAGTCTCGTGCGGCGGGCGCGAGATGACGGTGCAGCCGGCGGCGAGCGCGGCGCTGACCTTCTTGGCGAGCAGGTAGATCGGAAAGTTCCAGGGGGTGAAGGTCGCGGTCGGGCCGACCGGCTGGCGGATCACGCGGCTGACCTGGCCCGCGGGGCGGACGAGGGTGCGGCCGTAGTCGCGCTTGGCTTCCTCGGCATACCAGTCGAACAGCTGGGCTGAACCGAGGACCTCGGCCTTGGCCTCCGCCAGCGGCTTGCCCTGCTCCTGGGTCAGCGTGGCACCGATGGCGTCGGCGCGCTCGCGCAGCAGCGCCGCCGCCTTGTGGAGGATCGCGCCGCGCTTCTCGACGTCGGTCGAGCGCCATTCCGGCCAGGCGCGCTCGGACGCGGCAAGCGCCTCGTCGAGGTCCGCCTTGGTCGCGTAGGGAAGATCGGCGATCGGCTGCGCGTCGACCGGGTTGACGACCTGGTGGCAATCGCGGCCTTCGCCCGATTTCCAAACGCCGTCGATGAAGAGCTGAAGCGAGGTTTCGTAGGTCATGGGCGCGCAGATAGGCCTGCGCCTCCCCTCCCTGCAAGGGAGGGGTAGGGGTGGGTGTGAACAAACGGGCTCGATGCCCGTGAGTGAGCTTCTTCCGCGGCATCGAGCCACTCCAGAAGCACCCACCCCCATGTCCCTCCCTTGCAGGGAGGGGAGATTTGCAGCTACCGCTCCCGACAAAGGAGAAAGCAAAAGCATGACCAAGCAGGATCTCGTCCAGCGCATGCAGGAGAACAGCGCGTGGGTGCCGGGCAAGCGCGTGAAAATCGACTTCGGCGGCAGCGAGGGCGCGATCATTCTCGACGGCGCCGCCGGCCAGGTCAGCGAGGAAGACGGCGAGGCCGACACCACCATCCGCGTCGGCTGGGACGACTGGCAGCAGTTGGCGGCGGGCCAGTTGGACGGCATGACCGCCTTCATGATGGGCAAGCTCAAGGTCGAGGGCGACATGGGCAATGCGATGCAGCTGCAGGGCGTGCTGTCGAAGCTGCGCGGCTAATCGTCGAAACATCATTGCGCGCGGCAGCGAAGCGATCCAGCCGGGATTGCCGCGTCGGTCTTCGCCATGACGGAGGGAATATGCGCCGTGCCCTGATTGCCGCCGGGCTTCTCATTGCGACCCCCGCCGTCGCGCAACAACCGGCGCCAGCACCGGCCAACCCAGCCGCCGCGCCCTGCGCCGATCCCGAATACCACCGGCTCGATTTCTGGGTCGGCCGCTGGGACGTCTACCCGACGGGCAAGGACAAAATGGTCGCGCACAGCCTGATCGAGAAAGTCTACGGCTGCGGAATCCGCGAGAACTGGATGCCGCTCAGCAACCAGCCGGGCGGAAGCCTGAGCATCTATGTGCCTGCCGAAAAGCATTGGGAGCAGTTCTGGATCGATTCCGGCGGGTCGCGCGCCTTCTTCACCGGCGGCTGGAACGGCAAGGCGATGGTCATCACCGGCAAGTGGGGCGGGCCGCTGGTGCGCATGAGCTACAGCAAGAATGCCGACGGCTCCGTGCGGCAGTTCGGAGAGCAGTCGACCGACGAGGGCAAGACTTGGAAGCCGAACTTCGATTTCACCTATCGGCAGGCGGCCGCCGCAAACTAGGCTCGGCTTGACCAGCGCCGCTGCTTTTCCCAATGGCGGCCCATGCAGAAAATCTATTCCAGTGCCCATGCAGCGCTCGAAGGGGTGCTGTTCGACGGCATGACCATCGCCGCCGGCGGGTTCGGGCTTTGCGGGATCCCCGAGCGGCTGATCGACGCCATCGTTGCTTCCGGCATCAAGGACATCACCGTAGCGTCGAACAATGCCGGGATCGACAATGAGGGCCTGGGCAAGCTGCTGCGGACGCGGCAGATCAAGAAGATGATCTCGTCCTATGTCGGCGAGAACAAGGAGTTCGAGCGGCAATTCCTGGCGGGCGAGCTGCAGATCGAGTTCACGCCGCAGGGGACGCTGGCCGAGCGGATGCGTGCCGGCGGCGCGGGGATCGCCGGCTTCTATACCAGGACCGGTGTCGGCACTCAGGTCGCCGAGGGCAAGGAAGTGAAGGTCTTCGACGGCGATGAATATATCCTCGAGCGCGGCATCCGCGCCGATCTCAGCGTCATCAAGGGCTGGAAGGCCGACGAAAGCGGCAACCTCATGTTCCGCAAGACCGCCCGCAACTTCAACCTGCCGGCGGCGACCTGCGGCAAGGTGTGCGTCGCCGAGGTCGAGGAAATCGTGCCCGTCGGCAGCCTCGATCCCGACTGCATCCATCTGCCCTCGATCTACGTGAACCGGCTGATCCTCGGCGCGCCGTACGACAAGAAGATCGAGTTCCGGACCGTCCGCGAAAGGGAGGTCGCGTGAGGAAGGAAACAGCAGTCAAACTAACCATCGTACCGATCCTGCTCGGCGCTTGTGGTGCGGGCAATTGGGCCGACCAAGTCCAAGTGTCGAAGCTGCCGCTCGACGAGCAAAAAGCAGCCTTGAGTGTTCGAGTTTTCGATCAAACTATGCAGCCGCCAACCGCTAAGGAAATCGTTGGAGAAATTCAGGCAGTCAGTTGCCAAAACAAACCCTGGCAGCCGCCATCCACGAAAGGCGATGCGCTTTCTCAGCTTCGCGTAAAAGCTTGGCGGCTTGGCGCCGATGCGGTCACCGGCGTCACGTATACCGAGAGAGATACTACCTACAAACCTAATTGCTGGAACAGCGTCATTGTGTCCGGCACTGCCGTGAAGCTTAGGAATCAAGATGGCCACGAGCATTGAAACCAAAGGCTGGACCCGCAACGAGATGGCGGCGCGGGCGGCGAAGGAGCTGCAGGACGGCTTCTACGTCAACCTCGGCATCGGCATCCCGACACTCGTCGCCAACAACATTCCCGCGGGCATGACGGTGACTCTGCAGAGCGAGAACGGGATGCTCGGCATCGGTCCGTTCCCCTTTGACGACGAGGTCGACCCCGACCTGATCAACGCCGGCAAGCAGACGATCAGCCAGCTACCGCAAACGAGCTTTTTCGACTCCGCGCAGAGCTTCGCGATGATCCGCGGCGGTCATAT
>JAICVC010000016.1 GCA_025935515.1 Sphingomonas sp. | reverse complement strand
GGCGCAGGAAGATTCGTGCGGATCGTAAATGTGGGTCTTGTAGCCTAGCTGGGCCGCCGCGATCGACAGCATGCGGCCCAACTGTCCGCCGCCGATGATGCCGATAGTGGACCCGGGCGGAATCATTCTGGCGCTTCGGCGACCGATCCGGTCTGCGCCTCGCGCCATGCTTCGAGCCGCTTCGCGAGCGCCTCGTCCCGGGTGGCGAGCATCGCGGCGGCGAGCAATGCGGCATTGATCGCGCCGGCCTTGCCGATCGCCAGCGTCCCGACCGGGATTCCCGCCGGCATCTGAACGATCGACAGCAGGCTATCCATGCCTTTGAGGGCCTGGCTTTCGACGGGAACCCCAAGCACCGGCAGCGACGTCATAGAGGCGGTCATGCCGGGCAGGTGCGCCGCTCCGCCAGCGCCGGCGATGACGACCTTGAGCCCGCGCTCCTTCGCCGAATGGGCATAATCGTACAGCCGCTTGGGAGTCCGATGCGCGGAGACGATCTTGGTCTCGTGCGCGACTTCGAGCTGGTCGAGCGTCTCGGCGGCATGGCGCATCGTTTCCCAGTCGGAGCTGCTGCCCATGATGATGCCGACCAGCGGCTGAGTCATCGTCCCGCCTTGAACCAGTTGTAGGATGCGGCTCGTTTAGGGGGGCGATTTTGGCTAGGCAATCGGAGCTTTGTGAGTGCGAATCGCGTTATGATTCGCATGTGTAAAAGTTCCCGCATTTTCAGGGCAGTAGAATCGCGCTATGGAGTGGTCACAGACAAGAGCAAGGCTCAGGGGCAATGTCTGACCAACTAGGCGACGTCGTGGACGTCGATGATCGAGACCGGCTGATCGAGGAGATCAGTCTGCTGAGGGGCAAGGTCGCGCGCCTGCAGGAGCGCGTCGAGCAGCTTGACCAGCTGGCGCATCAGGATTCGCTGATCAATCTGCCGAATCGGCGCGGGTTCATGCGCGAGCTCGAGCGGCTGATCGCGCGGGTCGACCGGTACGGGATCAACGCGGCGATGCTGTTCGTGGATGTCGACGGGCTCAAGATGATCAACGACACGCTCGGCCATCGCGCCGGCGACGAGGCATTGATCCAGGTCGCCAGCCTGCTCTCGAAGGGGGTGCGCCACAGCGACGTGGTCGCCCGAATCGGCGGCGACGAGTTCGGCATCCTGCTCGAAAGCTCCGATGAAAGTGCGGCGCATGAGACCGCGGCCCGGCTGATCGAGCAGATTTCGGCCTGCGAGGTCCTGCACGACGGCGAGGCCCTGCCGTTGGGCGTCGCCATCGGTGTCGGGATGATCGACGCGCTCGACACTGCGGAAGCAGTCATGGAGCGCGCCGACGAGGCGATGTATCGGCGCAAAGCCGCGGCCTAGGCTTCTTCCAGGTAATAGCGCCGGACCACGGACAGGTCGTCCGCCAGCTCGTATACGATGGGCTTGCCGGTCGGGATCTCGAGCCCGACGATCTCCTGGTCACCGATCTGCGACAGATATTTGACGATCCCGCGCAGGCTGTTGCCGTGCGCGGCGACCAGTACCCGCTTGCCGGCTTTGAGCGCCGGCGCGATCTGCTGCTCATAATAGGGCACCGCCCGGGCGATGGTGTCCTTGAGGCTTTCGGTATTGGGTACCTCGACGCCGGCGTAGCGGCGGTCGCGGCTGACATCGCAGGGGCTGTCGGCATCGAGCGGCGGCGGGGGTACGTCGAAGGATCGCCGCCAGATCTTGACCTGATCGGCCCCGACTTTGTCGATCATCTCCTGCTTATCGAGGCCGGTGAGGGCCCCATAATGGCGTTCGTTGAGGCGCCAGTCCTTGGTCACCGGCAGCCACAGCCGGTCCATCTCGTGCAAGACGAGATCGAGCGTGCGGATCGCCCTCGTCAGCAGGCTGGTGAAGCAGCAGTCGAAATCGAGGCCCTTGTTGCGAAGAAGTTTGCCGGCAGCACGCGCTTCCTCGACTCCGGCCGGCGAGAGATCGACGTCCCACCAGCCGGTGAATCGGTTTTCCAGGTTCCACTGCGACTGGCCGTGCCGCAGCAGTACGAGGGTCGGCATCAGGCCGGCTCGGTTTGCTTGGCGGACTTGGCGCGTTCGGATGTCGCTGCCTTGAGCTCCGGAAGGAGTGCGTGGAGCGCGTCAAGACAGGCGAAGGCGAGATATTTGGAGCGCTGCGGCGACCAGCCGTAGACCTCGTCGGGCAGCTCGAAATTGTCCTTGAACGGCATTTCCAGGGTCATCGACACACAGCCGTAGCGCTCGGCGAGCTGCGTCGTGGACATCGACATGTTCGCTTCGCCTGGCTTGGGGATCTCGTAGCCCTGGCTGCGCTGGAAGTCGGGCGACAGCCGCTCGAGCGTTTCGGCGAACAGGTTGAAGAGCTTCAGCTGCTTGTCATTGAGCGAAGGAATGCCCTCGAAGCCGGCGAGGAAATTGGCGGGGATCGCCTCGTCGCCGTGGACGTCCATCGCGAAGTCGGGCGGAGTTTCGTCCATCGCGTCGCGCACGCACAGCACCTCCGGACTCTTCTCCGCCGAGGGCGCGTGCCATTCGCGGTTGAGGTTCACGCCGGCCGCATTGGTGCGAAGATGCCCGCGGCGCGAGCCGTCGGGGTTCATGTTGGGGACGATTCGGAACGTGCATTCCCTGCGCAGCACGCGGGCGATCGGATCATCCTCGTCGGTGAGTTTTTCGAGCGCTCCTTCCATCCACCATTCGGCCATCGTCTCGCCGGGGTGCTGCCGCGCGTAGAGCCAGACGTTCATCGCGCCCTGGCCGATCGTCAGGCAATCGATGTCCTGCCCGTCGAGGCTTTTGCCGAGCGACCTGTAGCCCACGTCGGGAAGCGCGGCCGTCTGGCTGACGAGGTCGTGGTGCCGTTCCATCGAGTAGGGGGCGAAGTAAGCGATCCAGACGACGTCCTGCGGCGGCGTCAGCTTCATGGTCAGCACGCCGTCGGCGTAAGCCGTCCCGGAAATCCGGACCCAGTCGTCCCGGTCGAGCGACATCAGGGCTTTGTAGTCCGGCCAGCCGTTTGGATAGGCCGAAGCCGCGCAATTGGTGATTCGGAGCGTCAGCTCGCGGCCGGCGCCGCCGGCGACACGGAAGTAGAACCATTGATAGAAGTCGCTCATGTGATCGTGGACGATCTCGAGATCAACCCGATCGCCGTCCTGGTTGACGACGCGGATGTTGCCCGCGTCGAATGAGCTCGAAATTGTCAGTGCCATGCCTGTACTCTGGTGCAGGGGAAAGTTGGCGGCTGAATAGACGAAATCGGCCCGCCCGCAACCTTGCCGGGGCTTGGCAGTGGCCACCCGCCTCCTCTAGCGCGGGAGCGGTATGAACAAGCTTCCAGTCCTCGTCACCGGCGGCGCCGGCTATATCGGCAGTCACGCCGTCCTCGCGCTCAGGGACGCGGGGTGGAGCGCTTCGGTCATCGACGACCTGTCCAACGGCACGCGCCGCGTGGTGCCCGACGGCGTGCCGTTCTTCGAAGGCGATATCGCCGACCGTGCGCTGGTCGGTCGCGTCCTGCGCGAACAGCAGATCGGCGCGGTCATGCACTTCGCCGGTTCGATCGTCGTTCCGGAATCGGTCGAACGGCCGCTCGAATATTATGCCAACAACACGCTCGCGTCGCACAGCCTGCTCAGCGCCGCGGTCGATGCCGGCGTCAAGCACATCCTCTTCTCATCGACCGCCGCTGTGTACGGCGCGCCCGATCGAGTGCCAATCGTCGAGGACGATCCTAAGCTCCCGATCAACCCCTACGGCGCGTCGAAGCTGATGACCGAGCGCATGCTCGACGATGCCTCGGCCGCCCATCCCTTCAATTACGGCGCGCTTCGCTATTTCAATGTGGCGGGGGCCGATCCCGGCAGCCGCAGCGGCCAGATCGGCCGCGGCTCGACGCACCTCATCAAGGTCGCCGTCGAAGCGGCGGTGGGGAAGCGCGACCACGTCGCGGTTTACGGTAACGATTACCCGACCGCGGACGGCACCTGCGTCCGCGATTATATCCATGTCAGCGATCTCGCTTCGGCGCATGTCGCCGCGCTCGAATGGCTGACGCTCCATCCGGACCAGAACCTCGTCGCCAATTGCGGTTACGGCAAAGGCTTGTCGGTCCTAGAAGTGCTAGACGCGGTCGACCGGGCGAACGGTGGACAAGTGAAGCGGGTGATGGAAGGCCGGCGCGCGGGCGATCCGCCGATGCTGGTTGCCGGCAACCAGCGCCTGCTGGAGACGCTGGATTGGCGTCCGGCCCATGCCGACATCGATCGGATTGTCGGCGACGCGCTCGCCTGGGAACGACGGCTCGCGGAATCCTCGGCTTAGGCTTTGCGGATGCGGCTCGGGTCGGTGTTGCTGACCAGGATGTCGATCTGGTCGCCGGCCTTCAGCCGGTAGAATTCGTCGTCGTGACCGTCGAACCTCAGTTCCCCGGTCTGGGACTGGCCGGTCTGAGGCGCAGTGTAGCTGAGGTGGACCACGGCCTTGCCGGCGACATCCTTGGTCCGCTTGGTGCGGACCTTCTCCCACTCGTCGATCGAGTTGCAGGAATCGGTGTAAACCCTGGTGTCGGTCTTCTTGTAATTCTCATCGTAGGCGGTTTCGATGATCTTGCAGTTGCGGTCGATCGTGGTGATCGTAGCGGTCGTCCGCTTGGCGTTTGGAGCGCAGCCAGCAAGTGCCGCGCCGGCCGCCGCTATGAGTAACCCGGTACGCAAATGAACCATGTCCGCCCCCAGTTTCGAGCGGCGCGTGATTTAAACGAATGGAGTTACCCAACCGTCAACGAGTACGCGGCTTAGACGGATTGTTTACTCCGATCGGCTATCCGGGCGGCATGTTGCGGGCCTATCTGATCCTTATCCTGACCTTCGGCATCGGGGGCGCCATCCTCGGCCGGATCCAACCCTCATCTTCGAATGGCGAGCCGCGGATCGTTGGGCAGCTGCGGGACGACGAAGCCGCGCGCATCGCCGAAATCAAGGCGCGCAACGCACCGCGGTTCAGCAGCCAGGACGGGGCCATCGAGCTTCAACGCAGCGCGGACGGACATTTCTATGCGGACACCCGGATCAATGGGACCCAGGTGCACATGCTGGTCGATACCGGCGCTTCGACCATCGCGCTGTCGCGCAACGATGCGCGCATGGCCGGGGTCGCGACGTCGATCGGGATGAACGACGTGGTTGGCCGCGGCGCCGACGGGGCCGTCCGCGGTGAGGTGATCCGGCTCGACAACGTCGAGCTTGGGCCATTGAGCGCGCAAGGGCTCGATGCGATCGTGCTCAACAGCGGGGAGCAATCGCTGCTCGGGCAAAGTTTCCTCAGCAAGTTCTCGAGCGTCGAGATCCAGGGCGACAGGATGATCCTGCGCTGACCGGGCGCGGATCGGCCGCGCGCCTTGACTTGCACCGGCCTGCTCTCTAGGTGAGCCGCCGGTTCTTCGGACCCATCCAACAACCCGCAATACAAGAGAACGAGGCAGGCGCCCGGCCATGAAGATTCGCAACAGCTTGAAGTCCTTGAAGGCGCGCCACCGGGACTGCCGCGTCATCCGCCGGCGCGGTCGGACCTACGTCATCAACAAGACGAACCGCCGCTTCAAAGCGCGGCAAGGCTAAGCTCCGGGGGAGCTTGGCCTGACAAGCTCGCCAGGGTCAGGGCCCACGACGGCGCCCGCGGCTGAATTGAGCCGGGCGCAGCCGAGCGGCATCGCCGCTCTGCTTACCGATTATCGACGATTTGCCGGCCGCCGGCTGTGGCTCGCGCTGGCGCTGATGATCCTCGGCGCGCTCGCCGAGGGCTTCGGTTTGCTCCTGATCGTTCCGCTGGCGTCGATCGCGATTGACGGCGGCGATCCGCGCCTGCTGCGGTTTGCCCCGTGGGCGGCGGAATGGAGTACCAATCAGCGGTTCGTCGCCGCCCTCGCCTTGTTCGTCGCGGCGATGGCGGCGCGGTCCCTGCTCCTGTTCGGCCGCGACGTTGTGCTGGCTCGCCTTGCGAGTGGCTATGAAGCGAACGTCAGGCTGCGCGCGGCAGCGACTCTGGCAAGCCGCGGCTGGCCGTTCGCGAGCACGATCGGACAGGCGGGGATGCAGGCGTTGCTGCTGGGCGACGTTCCTCGAGCAGCACAGGCCATTTCGCATGTCCAGGCCATGGCGGTGGGCGCGACCATGCTGATCGTCGCGCTCCTGCTGACCACGATCCTGTCGCCAGCGCTGACGCTGGTTGCGCTGCTGTTCCTGGCGGTCGCTTCTTCTTTCTCGGCGCGGTTGATGCGGCGCGGCGTGGCGAGCGGGTTCGCAATCAGCGAGGCAATGGACGCCGCGGCAGGAACGGGCTTTCGCCTCCATGCCGGCCTGAAGGCCGCGCTCGCGCAAGGCACCGTGCCGGCCTTCATCGCGGAATATCGGTCCAGCCTCGAGGCGTCGGCCGGGCAATATACCCGTTTCGTCGAACATTATTCCTCCGCCCGGCAAACGGCCGCGTTCGGCGCTGCGCTAGCCGCGGCGGTCCTGATGCTCGTGGGCGTTCGCGGGCTCGACTTGCCCTTCCCGGTTCTGGTCGCAAGCCTGGTCTTGTTCGCGCGCATGAGCGGACCCGCGCAACTGTTGCAAACCAGCGCCCTGCAAGCAGCCGCCTCCGCGCCGGCTTTCGCGGCGATCGAACGGCGCCTTGGGAAGCTGCAGCATGCACCGCCGAGCCAACCGCCGGGCGAGGCGCTGCAGTGGAGCCGGGTCGAATTGGACGGCGCCCAATTCGAGCATCCGTCGGGGCTTGGGGTGACAGGCGCAACGCTGGCGATCGAGCGCGGCGAGTGGCTTGGAATCCGCGGTGCCTCGGGCGCGGGCAAGACAACTCTCGTCGACATCGTCGCCGGACTGTTGCCGCCCAAGCGCGGCGCAATCCTCGTCGACAGCGAGCCCGTCGAGGGCGAGCGGCTCCAGAAGTGGCGGGCGGCGATCGCCTATGTCGGACAGGAAGGCAGCGTCTTCAGCGACAGCGTCCGCGGCAACCTGCTCGCCGAAGGCGCAACCGCCGACGAGGTCGATTTGTGGCAGGCCCTCGAAACTGTCGGACTGGGGCAGCGCGTCCGGGCTTTCCAGGCCGGCCTCAATGAGAATGTCGGCGATCGCGGCAGCCAGCTTTCGGGCGGCGAGCGCCAGCGACTGGTGCTTGCGCGCGCGCTTCTCAGGAAGCCGAGCCTGCTGATCCTAGACGAGGCCACCGCCGCGCTGGATCCCGATGCCGAAGCGCAATTGATCGAGCGCCTGAAGGCGATGAATCCCCGTCCGGCTGCACTCGTCGTCGCGCACCGGGATTCGACCCTCAGTCATTGCGATTCCGTGATCTCGATCCAACATGGGATTGTGAACGCCGCCGAACCGGTCATTTTCGGCGCGCAATGAATTTCACCCTCGGTTCACATGCAATGACTAAGAGAGGAAGCGTGAGGAACGACGTGATGAAGCTGAAGGCCAGGAAAAGGCTGATGATCGGTGCTCCTGCGTTGGTCGCAGCCGCCGGCTTCGCGACCGCGGCTTATGCGCAGGCGCAGGGCCAGGACCAGCGCACGCCCAAGGGCTGGAGCTATGAAATCAAGGACGGGAAGCGCGTGCCCAAGGGCGATCGCGTGACCAACGCCGACGGCAGCTGGCGCGAGGAAGTCCGCCAGGGCAATTGCGTCACGATCAAAGAACGTTCGGCGTCCGGCGAGTATAAGGAAACTCGCCAGTGCAACCCCGGCAACCCCGGCTAGGACTTTCGGATTTCGTCGAAGCTGCCCTTCGGCCGCTGCTTGATTTCGCAGGTCGGCAGCCCGGTCCCGGGCATGTCGCGGCAGTCGCGTACCTGGGCGCTGCCGTCGGGGCCGGCGAAGATCGCCCAGTCGCGCGGAGTCCCGTTTTCATAGACGCAGTGCGCCATCCACATGTCGAGATTCTTGTAGGTGCCGACGAAGCCCGCATCGGTGATGCGCTTGCAGGTGTAGCCGGCGTCGTAGATCGCCCGCTTGAGGCCGATCGCCAGGTTGAGGGCGTCGAGCTGATGGAGCTGCTGCTGCTCGGTCGAGGTCACCTTGATCGCCGGCCGGTTGGCCTGTTGGGCAGAATTGTCGTTGCAGGCCGGGAGCGCCAGCACTGCAAGTGATAGAATCGACGGCAAGCGAAGCATCGGCTTCTCCTTCAGCCTGAATAACGAATGTGGACGCGCGAGGCTGCGGCCTTGGCGCGCTCGACCGCGTCTTCGGCGCTGCCGCCGCGCGCAAGTGCGACTCCCATCCGGCGGTTCTTTAGCGTCTTCGGCTTGGCGAAGATGCGGACATCGACCGGATTGCCAGGCGAGCCGAGGGCCAGCGCTTCGGCGAGACCATCGTAGCCGACGGTCTCGCTTTCCTCGGCCGCCAGGATGACCGCCGAGGCCGACGGGCCGGCCAGCTCGATCGAGGGGACCGGAAGCTCGAGAATGGCCCGCAGGTGAAGCTCGAACTGGTTGGGGAACTGGCTGAGCAGAGTCACCATGCCCGTATCGTGCGGCCTCGGGCTGAGCTCGGAGAAGATCGCCTGGTCGCCGCGGACGAAGAATTCGACACCGAAGATGCCGAAGCCGCCGAGCGCTTCGACCACCTTGCGAGCCTGATAGCGCGCCGATTGCAGCGCCTCGCGCGGGATCGCGGCTGGCTGCCAGCTCTCGCGATAGTCCCCGAGCTCCTGGCGATGGCCGACGGGCTCGCAAAACAGAACTCCGTCACGGGTCGCGACGGTCAGCAGGGTCATCTCGCTGTCGAATTCGATATGCTCCTCCACGATAACCCGCCGCCGATCGCCGCGCATGTTGGCGACGGCATAGTCCCAGGCGGTGCCGACCTCGTCGGGAGATTCCGCCTTGCTCTGACCCTTGCCCGAGCTCGACATCACCGGCTTCACGATGCAGGGCAGGCCCACTTCGACCGCCGCGGCGATGGCCTCCTCGCGACTTTCGGCGAACCGATAGCGAGAAGTGACGAGTCCAAGCTCCTTCGCTGCGAAGTCGCGGATTCCGTCGCGGTTCATGGTCAGCTGCACGGCCTTGGCCGACGGCGCTACCTTCCAGCCTTCGCCTTCGAGCGCCGCGAGGGTGGCGGTATCGATCGCCTCGATCTCGGGTACGATGACGTCGGGCTTGTGCTTCTCCACCGCCCCCCGGAGCGCCTTGCCGTCAAGCATCGGGAAGACCTCGAAGTCATCGGATAGCTGCATGGCCGGCGCATTTTCATAGCGGTCGCAGGCGATGATCCGGCAGCCGAGCCGCTTGGCGGCGATCGCGAACTCACGGCCGAGCTCGCCGGCACCGAGCAGCATCAGGGTGGCGACATACATGAGGCGCCGATAGCGGCAGCGCGATTGCTCGGCTAGACCGTCGGCAAAGGGGGAGATTCGATGCATTCCATGCTGCTCGTCACAGCCGCCGCATTGCTGATCGGCGCGGCTCCAGCGCCGAAGCTGCTCACGCCCAACGACATCGTGGCGCAGTCACCGGCAAGCGCCTGGAACACGATCCCGGTGGACGATCTGATGGTGATCGACCTCGCCAATGGCGGGCGGGTCATTGTTCAACTGGCCCCGGCGTTCGCGCCGGTTCACGTCGCCAACATCAAGGCGCTGGCGCGGGGCAAATATTGGGACGGCGCGACCGTCTATCGCGTGCAGGACAATTATGTCGCGCAGTGGGGGTTGAACGAGAGCGACAAACCGTGGCCGGCGGGCGTGATGGCAAAGCCGCCGGCCGAATATACGCGCCCTCTAAAAGGGCTGAACATCACCCCGCTCGGTTCGCCGGACGCTTATGCGCCGGGAGCCGGCTTCGCCGACGGCTGGCCGGTCGCCTATAATGCCAAGGCGGGTTGGGCCGATCTTACGCATTGCTACGGTAGCGTTGGAGTCGGCCGTGACCTGTCGCCGGATACGGGGACGGGCGGCGAGCTATACGCCGTGATCGGGAACGCCCCGCGCCAGCTCGACCGCGTGATTGCTCTGGTCGGTCGGGTCATCGACGGCATCGACCGCCTCAGTACATTGCCGCGAGGGACGGAGGCACTCGGTTTCTACAAGGACAAGGCGCAATATGTGCCGATCGCCAGCATCCGCATCGCCAGCGACATGCCTGCCGGGGAACGGCCGTCCTACGAAGTGATGGACACGTTGAGTCCGACCTTCGCCCGCTATTTGAAGATCCGCGCCAATCGGCATGACGACTTCTACATCCGCCCGGCAGGCGGCGTCGACGTCTGCAACGTCCAGGTCCCGGTTCGGAAGAAGACCGCCTAGGTCACGCAGCCCAAGCGTGGGCGTCGCGGTTCTTGTGCTGGATGATTACCGGTCCGTTGTGCGAGCGCATGCTCGCTTCCGCCAGGGGCAAAGCCGTCGCGCAGAAGGCGCACTCCGCCGAGATCCGGCCGATAATCCAGTGGGTCCGACCGCAGCCGGGGCAGTGGTTGACCTGGTGCTCGCGATAAACGGCGTGATAGCCGCGGCCGTAAGGTTTCCATTGCTCGCTCGACGTACTCGGCATGGCGGACTTCCTTTCGGCCATTCCCAACGAGCGATGCCAAGGGCGGTTGCGACCTTGTGGAGGTTAAATCGCCCTTCCAAGAGACACTTAACGGCGAGCCGACGCGGTCTTCACGACCAGCCGAGGTCAGGCGGGCAGGCCGTCGAGCGATAGCGGTTCGGCGAATTCGGCGCCGATCTTGTCGCCGGCGGTCCACTTGACGACCGCGTTGGCGCGCTCGCGCCCGGGAAGCATCAGCCAGACGCGCGAACCGACCTCGAAGCGGCCGTCGGATGCGGCCATGAACCCGCGCTCGGAGATATTGAGGACCTTGGCCTCCACGCCAATTGCCCCAAGCTCGCGCATCTTCGCCTCGAGCTCGACCGGCTGGCGCGGGGACTGCCGCCGCTCCTCGCCTTCCGCCTCCGCAATGCGGGCCTTGATCGACACGAAGCTCATCTCCATCGCGCCGCTACTCCAGCGGGGCGGCGAACGACAGGCCGATGCGACCGTCCTTGACCCAACGCACCTGTGCCCAGACCGGTCCCCGGTCAAGCACCTGGATCAGCAGCCGTTCGCCGATGTTGGGAATGTGCGGAAAGGTCACCATCGCCCCCGACGGTGACACGTTGACGAGCCGGACCATGTGCTTGCGGCCCCTGAACTCGAGCACGGCAGTGCTCGACAGAGACGGATTCCGAATCTCGGCCCGCTCGTCGATGACCCGCCGCTCGCTGCGCGGGATCATCGATCCATCAAGGAAAAAACTGGACGCCACTTTGTTCTCCACGGCGGCGCGACTCTAGCCAGCCGCGCTTAAGGATTGGTTTGCAATTCTCAGCCGTGCCGGATTCGCGGCAGTGTGTCGTCAAGGCGACTGGCGAACCGCGGACAAGCGATGTAATGATTCGGGTGGGAAGCGGGGTTTTCTTTTGAAATGAAGAGGTTGGTGGGCCCGATGAGCCGGCGTTCAAGCTCCTTGCTGTTGTTCACTGCAATTGCCGGCATGGCTGCAGCCCCGGCACTTTCCCAAATCCGGCCGATGGGCGTTCCGGTGCCGGCCAGGCCAGCGCCGACTCAACCGAAGGCGGCTCCCGCCAAACCCAGGACCGCGGCCCCCGACGCGCCGGCGCCGGGCAATCCGGATTACCAGGCCGACCAGCCGCAGGCGGCGGAGGCCGCGCCCGTGCCGCCGCCACTGCCGCCGGCAATCTGGGATGTGCCCAACGCGTTGCAGCTGCTCGCTTACATTCAGCAGATCGGCGGCGAGGGCTTGAACCCGGCCGACTACGACCCTGCCGGCCTCCAAGCCGCACTCCAGTCCGGCAACCCGGTCGCGATGTCGGCGGCAGCGACCGAGCGTTTCAACCTCGTCGCGTCGGACCTCGCCCTCGGCCACGTCAGGAAGCCGGCGCGGGTCGACTGGTGGGTGGTCGACAACGACCTCAACGCCGAAAAGCAGGATGCCTTGCTGCGGAGCGCGCTTGCCCAGCACAGCATCGCCGCGTCCCTCAACGCCTTGCTGCCGACGCACCCGCAATATGCCGCACTCAAGGAAGCCCTGGTTGCGGCGACGGACGAGCTGACGCGCAACCGCATCCGGCTCAACCTCGACCGCTGGCGCTGGCTGCCCCGCGACCTCGGACAGAAGTACATCATCGTCAACGTTCCCGGCTTCCACGCGACCCTGGTCGAGAACGGAGTCAACCGCTGGAAGCAGCGGGCGATCGCCGGCAAGCTCTCCACGCCGACTCCGCAGCTCAATGCGACCGCGGTTGGCGTGATCCTCAACCCGGCATGGAACGTCCCCAAGAGCATCGAAAAGGAAGCCGCCGGCAAGAAGGGCTTCAAGCCCATCAAGAGCGCGGACGGCAAACGGATCCTTTACTGGCAGCAGCCGCCGGGACCCACTAATGCGCTGGGCCAGGTCAAGTTCGTGATGCCCAATTCAAAGGCGATCTACCTCCACGACACCAACGCCCGCAGCCGCTTCAATGATTCGACCCGCGCGCTCAGCCACGGGTGCGTCCGCACCCAGCACATCCTCGATCTCGCGGCCGAGCTCGGCAGCGACGACGGCGGCGAATGGACCCGCGAGAAGATCGAGGAGGCCCTCGCCAGCAAGAAGACCGTGCAGGCCAATTTCGTGAAACCGGTCCCGGTCTACATCGTCTATTTCAGCCAGGCGGCGCTGGTCGACGGGCGGATCGTCAACTACAAGGACCTGTACGGCCGCGACGCCAAGGCGATGGCCGCGCTGCAGATGAGGGACGGCGGCGCGAGTCTGAGCGCGCCGAAGGCGATAGCTGCCCGCTAACGGCGATTGCCGGCGAAATCACGCAGCCTTTCACGCAAGTGATCGTTGCGCGCTCGTCGATCAGAGGAGCGCGCGTAATGATGATGGTCGAAACCGAGCTGAGGCCCAGCGATATTCACGGCATCGGCGTCTTTCTCAAGGAGCCGGTGAAGGCAGGGCAGCTGATCTGGAGGTTCGACAGCCGCATCGATCGCGTCTTTTCGGACGCCGAGCTGCACGAAATGCCGGGGCAGCTGCAGCAGTTCCTGCGAACCTATTCGACCCTTCATGGCGACTTGGGGCTGTGGCTGCTCTGCGGCGACAACGGCCGCCACTTCAATCATTCGGAGCGGCCCAATACACAATCTCTCGGAATCGCATTCGGTGACGACATCGCGGCGTTCGATCTTGAGGTCGGCGTCGAGCTGACGAGCGACTATCGCACGATCTGCGATTCCGTCCGTACATCCGGGCTCGAGTTCAACCAGCCCCATCTCAACAACCGTTCGAAGTCGGACCTTATTAGCGCCTCCCCGATGTCCAGCCTGTAGCGCAGGTTCGGAGCGCTGACTTCTGCCGCATTAGCATAGGCTGCGTCTCTCGCCTGTTCGATCGTCGCGCCAGTCCCGGTGATCACAGCAGTCCAGCCGTAAAGCCCGCTCGTGAGGAGCGCTCCGTTATGTTCGCCAACCTCGCCGAGGTGCACATGCTGCCTCTCCACTTTGCCCAGCACGACGGGGAGCCCGACGGGTGTGTCGATTTCCTTGCGCGAATGCGGCATCGGCGGGGTCGTCAACACGACGCCAACCGAGAATCCCGGATGCGCAGGGAAGCTCTCTGACGTCGGCGACAGCACAAGCTTCAACAGGGCGGCCCAATCCAGCGCCTGGAGCGGCTCGAGGACGGCGAAGCCCGGGTACCCAAAGCGGCACGTGAATTCGAGCGGCCACACTCCCTCTTCGTTGATGATCGTGTTGAGGTTGACCCAACCGACGTGCCCGGCGTCGCGCAACAGGGGCTCGAGGGGCTCGAGCGTCGCGGCGAACAGTCGGTCGACGCCCGTGAACGTCGCGACGGTTCCCATCTCGCCCGTCAGTTCGCCCATGTCGCCGGCGAAGAAGCGCTTGTGTTCCCAGTCGACGCACGCCGGACGAACAAAGCGATGTCCGTTGAAATACGCGCCGACGCCGGTCTCGATCCCCTGGACATGGTCCATCAGAATGAAGGTCTGTCCAGGCTCGGGCGGCTGCACCCTCAGGAGCGCGGCGACGTCGCTCCCATCGTCGAGGTTCCCGACGAACGTCTCGCCGGCCGAAGCACAAAGCTTGAACACGCACCGCCGCGGCTGGTCGGCGAGGTTCGCGAGCGCCGCCGCAGCGTCGCTGAACTCGGCCGAAGCAGGGCAATTCAGTCCCTGGCTCGCGAGCAAGTTCAGGGCGTAGGCGCGGTCGTTCTCCAGCCGGTCCCCGAAGGCGCTGCCGCCGATGACGTTGAAGCCGTCGGCGCGCAGCTGATCCTGCAAAGCGCCAAAGCCGACTGCCTCGAACAGGATCACTCCGTTTGAGCCGAACTCTCTGACCCAATCGAGCTCGGCTCGCCAATCGCTGGTGCGGGGAACCAGCCCCGCCATGGTGTCCTCGGCGAGCGGTTCGCTCACGGCAAGTTTAACCTCATGGCCTGACTCGATCAGGCGCATGTAGAGCGATCCAAGATCGCAGGTTTCGCTGATTCCGAGAACGCGCACAGCCTCTGCTAGCAGGGAACCGGCCTGTGCGGAGCCTGTTAAGCGACTCGATGCTGAGCACATTGGACCGGAACAGGCCGAATTCGGCCGAGGATCTCTTTGCTGACGACGTCCAGCAGCGATTAGCCCGATGGAACCGCCAGCGGCTCGCGCCTCGTCTCCCCGATCGTGATCGGACGAAGTCTATCCGCGACGAAGCTGAGATGCTGCAATTGCAGGATCGCTTCATCGAGGCACTGCGCGGCGGAGTCGCCGGCCGGGCTGACGATGCGCCAGCCGACCCACGCCGCTTCATCTCCTGGTTCGAGGACCTCAAGGATCACGGCCCTGGGCAAGATGACCCGCTGTTCGCCTGGCTCGAACATGAAGCCAGCCTCGAGGAAATGCGCTGGTATCTGCGCCAGGAGGCCGCGGGCGAGGCCGGTTTCGACGACCTGACCGCCTACACGCAGGTCAAGATGCCTGCGCGAATCAAGCTGGAGCTTGCGCGCAACTATTGGGACGAGATGGGCCGCGGCAATTCGAAGGGGATGCATGGCCCGATGCTGCAGCGGCTCGTTGATGCCCTCGAGCTTGCTCCTGCCATTGAGGACACCGTGGCAGAGAGCCTGGCACTGGCCAATGGTATGACCGCGATGGCAACTTGCCGCGATCTGGCATGGCACGCGCTCGGCGCCTTGGGGGCGATCGAGCTCACCGCGCCGGGGCGATCGGCGGCGGTGGCGGCCGGGCTCAAGAGACTTGGCCTTGCGGCGAGGGACCGCCTCTACTTCGACCTCCACGCCGTCCTCGACGTGAAGCACAGCGCTGCGTGGAACGCTGAAGCGCTTGCGCCCGCCGTGGCCGAGGATCCCAATCGCGCGGGCGCGATTGCCGAAGGCGCACTGATGCGCCTGACCTGCGGAGCCCGGTGCTTCGAGCGATACCGCCGCGAGCTATGGTGACGGACGAGGATGCGCTGGTTGAGCTGCTGCGCCGCCTCAAGTCACATCGTTATCGGTTCAGCTGCATCACGCCGGCGACTCATCAGCGTGTCCTGGCGCGCGGCGCCACCCGCGAGCTCACGCTAGCGGACATCTTCGGCTGGAACCGGACCTTTCACCTGGACCAACTGGACGGCGATCTTCAAAGCCTCATGCGTGGTGCGGGCGCGCTCGACGAAGTCGAGGGGAACGGGGGAGTATCTTATAGGAGCGGCGTTCGGGTCGCGAGCCTGGCCAACCACCTGTTCGTCCATTCATCCTACCCCACCCACTCGCCGAACGCCGTTTTCTTCGGGCCCGACACCTATCGCTTCGTCAATTTTGTCACGGCCCGCCTCGAAGAGTTTGCTGCGGCGCGAACAGTCGTCGACATGGGCGCGGGAAGCGGAGCCGCCGGAATCACCATCGCGGCGCTGATGCCCTCGGCGGGAGTGACGCTGGTCGACGTCAATCCCGAGGCCGCGGCATTCGCGCGGATCAATGCTCGGGCTGCGTCAGTCACGGCCGAGGTCATCGCCTCGAGGGAAATTCCGGCCGGCTGCGACCTAGTGATCGCCAACCCGCCATACATGATGGACGAGGGCCAGCGCGCCTACCGCGATGGCGGCGGCCTGCTCGGCGGCGAGGTCGCGCTCGACTGGGCGAGCCAGGCTCTGCGTTCGCTTCGGCCCGGCGGGGCGATGCTGCTCTATGCGGGCGCTGCGGTCGTTGGCGGCACGTCGCCGCTGCTGCAAGCGCTGACCAAGCTATGCTCGAGCGCGAACGCATCCCTCAGCGTGACTGAGATCGATCCCGACGTGTTCGGCGAAGAGTTGGACAAGCCGCGCTATGCCGACGTCGAGCGGATCGCCGTGTTTGGGCTCGAAATCCGACCCCGGCAGTGACCGGAAATGCCGTGTCCTACGCCAGCTTGTCGGCGTAGATCATCCGGCCGCCAGCGATCCGGCGCATCACGTCATACTGGCTCTTGCGGCTCATCGCGAAGCAGCCTTCGGAGCGGCCGAGCTTGCCGTGGATCGGGATCATGTCGTCTTCGGCATACCAGGCGTTGTGGATGACGATCGCGCGCGGCTCGGCGTTGAAGTTCGACCAGTCGAGGCCGCGGACCTTCATCGAAAGCCCGTACTTGCCGTCATAATAATCGCCGCTGAGATAGGCGCCGCTCGAGCTCGCATAGGAGCCGAAATCGTTGGAGAAGCGCTCGACGAAGCCCGAATGGTCGGGGTCCGAACCGCGGCCGTGGGCGACGCGGTGGGCCTCGACCTCGCCGCTCTGGAGGTTGACGACGTAGAACCGCTCCTCGTTCGAAGGCTTGGAGAAATCGACGACCGCCATCGTGTCGCGCGGCCACACCTTGTGGGTGTCGAGCGCAGCCTTGGCGCGGGCGAACAGCTGCGGGTCGATCCCGCCCGGCGCCGACGGCGTCAGCACCTGCGCCGGCTGCGGCCGCGGCGCGAGCGGCGCCAGCGGATCCGGGCTCGCGGGGGCGACCAGCGACGGAAGCACGCTCGAGCTTGCAGCGGTAGAAAGAATCGCAGCGGCGGCCCCATAGCCCCCGAGACGCAACATTTCCCTGCGGTTCAACGACGACACGATTGGATTGCCCTCCCCAGAACTTGAAGCAGACCTCTTATCATTCAGAGGGTTAATGGGGGATAACCCATATGTTCAGGTTTCCCCTTCCATCGTGCGGGGCCAACGGTTCACCGCAGCATCGCCGTGAAAGTTGACGAAGTTGACGCCTAACGCGTGCGCGCGCCCGCGGGCGCGAGGCCGCGAATGTTCACAAAGTTCATGGTCCCCCGCGTGCGTACGCGCGCGTGCGCGCGAGGCAGGGCGTTGCGTCCGGCGCAGACAGATTGCGGGTGGTGAAGCACGAAGGCTGCGCTCCTCGAAACGGAGCCGCCTGGTTATCGCATCCTTAACCCTGTAGGAAATGCTCAGATTTTGCCTAGGCGATGCCTATTGTTGGAAATCGGTGGTTTGGTGCAGTTTGGTAACTGTCACCGTAACTCAATTTACTGAACTGTCACCGTAATTGAACTGTCACGTAATTCGTCACCGTAATTCGTAATTGCCGCGAGTATCGTAGTCGCAGCTCTTGGTGAGAATCCACGCTCGGCGCCGCTACATCAGCCGCTATCCGGGCATGAGTTCCTTTCGAACACCACCGCGCCTGTTTTCAAATTGTAGTGGCCGAATATGACTTCTATCCCAGGCCTGTCGTCGATTCTCACAACTTCGAGAATGTCACGCCAACTGCGTGACGGCCGAAGGTCAGGATACGGGCCCTTATCGAACGTGAAAGCTAGTTCGTTGTTTGCAAAACGGCTAGAATCGTGAAGCCAAGTGTAAGCATAAGTTCGACGCCATTGGCCGAGATCGATGGGACAAAGTTTCTCGATCTTGGTTTCGAGCTGGTCGAGTGGAATGGGCGGTGTAGATGCCATTGGCGGATGCTTGATCACCCGCTCAGGCATCAGAGCAGGGCTCTCCTCGGCGTTCATGTCGTTTTGGGATGGACCTTTCGCGCAGCCGACGATGACCATCGCAGCAGACATGATGGACAGGAGCGGGCAAGTCTTTTTCAGTGTCACCACACGCTTCATCTTAGCGGCCAATGACATAGTTTGGGAATGCCCCCAAAGGAGGCGTGCGGATTATTGAGATGGAATTATGGAATGCTCCAAATCGAACGTCATCCGGTGAAGGAAACCATGACAATGGACTAACGTACGGATGGGTGTGAACGGACGCGAAAAACGTTCTGTACAAGCCTGCGTGCAGTGAAAAGAGGTCTCCCGTATGCATGGGCGTTCCTCCTCCGTAAATCGGGCTCAGCACAATTCCGGGGACACAATACTAAATAGACGGCGGCGCCGCTTGCCGGTAGGGTCGGCTCCATGGCCCGTCTCGCGCGCATCGTCATCCCCCATGTCCCGCATCATATCACGCAGCGCGGCAATCGCCGCCTGCCGATCTTCTTTTCTGACGAGGACCGCGAGGCCTATCTCGCCGAGCTCACGGCCGGGTGCGCGGCCACCGGCACTTCCTGCCTCGCCTGGTGCCTGATGGACAATCACGTCCATCTCATCCTCGTGCCGCCAAGCGGCGACGGCCTTCGCGCGGCCTTGGGCGAGGCGCACCGGCACTACACGCGGCGGATCAACTTTCGCGAGGGCTGGCGCGGCTATCTCTTCCAGGGCCGCTTCGCCAGCTACCCGATGAGCGACGCGCATTTGATCGCGGCGGTGCGCTACGTCGAGAACAATCCGGTGGCGGCGCGGATCGCGGCGCGGGCCGAGGACTGGCGCTGGTCGAGCGCGCGCAGCCATGTCGCGGGGAAGCGGGTCGCCGGCGACCGGCTGACCGACGTCGCGGCGCTTGGGCGCCATGTCCGCAATTGGCGGGCGATGCTGCGTCATGGCGCCGAGCTTGGCGATGCTGACGCTCGCGGCGAGGCGCTGGCCGAACAGATCGAGGCGCGCTTGAGGACCGGCCGCCCGCTTGGGGCCGACGAATGGCTCGCCGCGCAGGAGCAGGCGCTCGGCCGGCCGCTGCGCCCGCTGAAGCGTGGGCCCAAGCCGACCGTCCGGCTAATTAGTATTATGTCCCCAAAATTGCGCGGCTAATTAGTATTATGTCCCCAAAATTGCGATGTCCCCAAAATTGCGATGTCCCCAAAATTGCGGCGCATCCCCGCGTACGTAGCGGGCGATAATGTTGCCCGACGCATCGAGCTCGGCGACGACTTCAGGGCCATCGTAAATGAAGCGCTTGGCCGTACCCGGATTGTAGAGGTCGAGCCGGTTCAGCGGGTCGTAGTTCAGCGTCCTTACCCCGGCGTTGTTGGGCAGCGCGGGCGCGAGCGGCCCATCGTCGACGGCGCTTAGCACAAGATTATCGCAGCCTCAGCTCTGTAGGAAAGTCTGCTTAGCCTTTGCCCACCGATCACCGCCCGCCGCCTGATGTAATCCTTCTCCGCAATCCCTACTTAAGGGCAAGCATGGGACGGCCAATGAACAGAATGTTTCGCACAGACGCGGCGCTTGACCGGTTGAACGATGAACGCGATCACGTCGCGATCCAGGTGAACCTTGCCTGGGATGCCGACCCGCCCGACCTCGTCAGGCTCGCCGCGCTCCAGCGCAAGCTCGATGGGCTGCGGCTCAAAATCCACAACTACAAGCCCGCCGACGCCTAGCCCGGCCGGTTCGGCAACGGGTTGAACGCTTCGGTTGCCCCTGCTAAGGGCCGCGCGCCGCCGAGGGTTCCCTCGGGGGCCGCTAATCTATTGCTTGCAAAGGCTGGGCCCAGGGAATGCGGGGCCGCGCCGATGGTGTTTCCGGCCCCAACGGGCCCGAATGGGAGTGTGACGGGACTTTATGCAGATCATCGTTCGCGACAATAACGTCGAGCAGGCGCTGCGCGCGCTCAAGAAGAAGCTGCAGCGCGAGGGCGTCTACCGCGAGATGAAGCTGCGCCGCCACTACGAGAAGCCGAGCGAGAAGCGCGCCCGCGAACGTGCCGCCGCGATCCGCCGCGCCCGCAAGCTCGAGCGCAAGCGCGCCGAGCGCGAAGGCGCCCGCTAAGCCTAAGCACCCAGCTAGTGTCCGTCGCCGAAGCCGCCCATCGCCCCGCCAAGAGCGGCCGGACGGTCGCGCTGTGGCTTGGCTTTCTGCTGATCATCGCCGCCGGCATCGGCCTCGCCTGGATCGGGGCCGGCTCGCTGCGGCCAACGGTCACGACAAGCGGCCTGCAGTTCCGCACCGTCAAGAGCGGGGCCGGCGAACCGATCGGCCGGGCCGACGCCGCGGTGATGGACTATGTCCTGACTTCTGACGACGGGACGGTGCTCGACAGCAGCGAGAGCCACGGCGGGGCGCAGCCGTTCGCGATGGACCAGGTCTTCCCCGGATTCGCGGAGGCGATGACGCGGATGCAGGAAGGCGGGCAATATCGCTTCACAATGCCGCAGAAGCTCGCCTTCGGCGCCGGCCCGCCGCCGCCCAATTTCCCCAAGGACAGCGCGCTTACGTTCGAGGTGCGCGTGCAGAAGGTCGTCCGCGGCGGCGCTGCGATGATGCAGCAGATGCAGGCACAGCAGCAGCAGGGCGCCGGCCAGCCGCAGCAATAATAATCGCTCAGCCCCTACTCAG
>JAICVC010000015.1 GCA_025935515.1 Sphingomonas sp. | reverse complement strand
CCAGTAACGCTGTCCCATGCTTTCCTCCCTCACTCGGCCGCGACGACGAACTGGGCGGCTTCGGTCGATTCCTTGAGCGCGACGGTCGAGCTGTTCCCGCCGGAGACCGCGGTTGCGACCGCGTCGAAATAGCCTGTGCCGACCTCGCGCTGGTGGCGGGTCGCGGTGTAGCCCGCAGCTTCGCTCGCGAATTCGGCTTCCTGCAGCTCGGAATAAGCTGCCATGCCGCGGTCGCGGTAGTCGGACGCGAGCTCGAACATCGCATGGTTGAGGCTGTGGAAGCCGGCGAGCGTCACGAACTGGAACTTGTAGCCCATCGCGCCGAGCTCGGCCTGGAAGCGGGCGATGACGTCATCGCCGAGCTTCGCCTTCCAGTTGAAGCTGGGTGAGCAATTGTAGGCGAGGAGCTTGCCCGGGAATTGCGCGTGAATCGCGTCGGCAAAGGTCCGGGCATCCTCGAGATCGGGGTGACTGGTCTCGAACCAGATCAGGTCCGCATGGGCCGCGAAGGCGAGGCCGCGGGCAATGCAATGGTCGAGGCCGGTGCCGTCCTTCAGGCGGTAGAAGCCCTCGGGCGTCCGCTCGCCCGTGATGAAGGGCCGGTCGCGCTCGTCCACATCGCTAGTGATCAGCTTGGCGCTTTCGGCGTCGGTGCGGGCGACGACGATGGTCGGCACTCCGCAGACGTCGGCGGCGAGCCGCGCCGCATCGAGGTTGCGGATTGCGGCCTGGGTCGGGATCAGCACCTTGCCGCCGAGGTGGCCGCACTTTTTCTCGGATGCGAGCTGGTCCTCGAAGTGAACGCCCGCCGCGCCGGCCTCGATATAGGCCTTCATGATTTCAAAGCAGTTGAGCGGCCCGCCGAAGCCGGCTTCGGCATCGGCGAGGATCGGCGCGAACCAGTCGCGCTTCGCTCCGCCTTCCAGATGCTCGATCTGATCGGCTCGGGCGAGCGTCTTGTTGATCTTCTTGGCAAGCTCGGGACCTGAGTTGGCCGGGTAAAGCGATTGGTCGGGATACATGGAGCCCGAGACGTTCGAGTCGGCGGCGACCTGCCAGCCGGACAGGTAGATTGCTTCGAGCCCGGCGCGGACCATCTGCATCGCCTGGTTGCCGCTAAGCGCGCCCAACGCGCGCACCGGCTCCTCCCGATGGAGGATCTCCCACAGCTTCAGCGCGCCCCGACGGGCCAGCGTATGCTCGATCGGGATCGAGCCGCGCAGCTTCAGCACTTCCTCGACGCCGTACGGCCGCTCGATCCCGTCGAATCGCCCCTCGGGAGCCGCCACTACCTGCCCAAAATCACGCATCACTCATCCCCTGTACCTGTCGAGTCGCAGGAAAACCCATCGGGGCGGTGAAAGCCGCACAGAAAAGTGCGGATATGTCGGGTCGTGACTTGTGTTTTTGTAAATTGTTTGACAACTTCACTGTCAATGCTGCCACGCAAGCTCTTCCTCGGCGCGCGGTTGAAGCGGCTGCGCCGCGACCGCGGCCTCAACCAGAGCCAGATGGCCGACCAGCTCGGCATCTCGGGCTCCTATCTCAACCATCTCGAGCGCAACCAGCGGCCGGTCACCGCCGGGATCCTGCTCCGGCTGGCGGAGGCCTTCGACGTCGACGTGAAGAGCTTCGCGTCCGAGGGGGGCGATACCGGCGGTGCGACGCAGCTCGGCGAAATCTTCTCCGACCCGATGCTCGCCGACCTTGGCATCAGCCGCTACGAGCTGGTCGAGCTGGCCGACAATGCCCCGTCGGTCGCGGAAGGCATCGCACGCCTCTACACCGCCGTCCGCGACATGCAGCGCCGGCCCTCGGGCGAGGAGCGCCGCGCCGATCCGCGCTCGCTGATCACGCCGGAGACCTGGGTCCGCGATTACATCCAGGCGCAGCGCAACCATTATCCCGAGCTCGAGGAAGCGTCGGAGACGTTGGGCGGTGCGCTCAACCATCCGCTGTCGGTCTCCGAGCCGCTGCGCCAGCGCCTCAAGGAGGCGTGGGGCGTCGAAGTCCGCGTCGTCGATCCCGAAGTCCTCGAAGATGCGAGCCAGCATTACGATCCGCAGCGGCGCCTGCTAATGCTGTCCTCATTGCTTAGGCCCGAGAACCGCACTTTCGGCATCGCCTATCAGCTCGCGCTGCTCGAGTTCGCGCCCATCATCGCGCGGATGCTCGAAGCTGCGCGGCCGCCCGACCCCGGCAGCCGGCGGCTGCTGCACATGAGCTTCGCCAATTATGCCGCGGGCGCGATCATCATGCCCTACGGCAAGTTCCTCCGCGCCGCCGAGGAGCACCGCTATGCGCTCGACCGGCTGACCGCGCAGTTCGGCGCCAACGTCGAACAGATCGCGCACCGCTTCACGACGCTCGGCCGGTCAAGCGCCAAGGGCGTGCCCTTCTTCATGCTGCGGGTCGACCCGGCGGGAAACATCTCCAAGCGCTACGCCGGCGAGAGATTTCCCTTCTCGCACTTCGGCGGCACCTGTCCGCGCTGGCACCTCCATTCGGCGTTCCAGACGCCGGGGCAGACGATCCGTCAGCTGATCGAAACTCCGGACGGCGCCCGGTTCTTCACCATCAGCCGCACGATCGAGCGGCCGATCCGGCCCGACATCCACGACGACGCGCTGCTCGCCATTGGCCTCGGATGCGACGTCAAACATGCGAGCCGGATCGCCTACGCGGACGGGCTCGACCTGATGAACACGCCGGCCACTCCGGTCGGCCCGGCGTGCGCGATCTGCCCGCGGCTGCAATGCGCCTATCGCGCGACTCCGCCGGCCGGGCGGATGCTTGCGGTCGAGGAGAACCGCAAGTCGATTTCCCCTTACCCGTTCGTTCCGACCTAAGGCGCGAGCGGCTCCCGTTCCAGCGCCGTGCGGTCCCACTTCGCAAGGTTGGCGCCGGCGTCGTACGCCGATCGGAAGAAGTCGAGCATCATGGCCGCCGGAGCGTCCGACCGGCGCACATCGGCGTAAGGCAGGACATATTCGCCGTAGCCCTCGTCGTACCGGCCATGCGCGACCTTCGCCGTCCGATAGCCGTCCGGCTCCGGGTAGATGTAGCTATAGAAGAAGGGCTCGGTCGGGGTCGCTCCGCCGACCCAGAAGCCCGCGCTCGCCACCTCGTGGCTATAAGCCTCGCGCGTGATCCGGTCGGGGAGGCCGGGCAGACCGCCTGGATGCGGGGGCGCCTTCCGGCCCGAGAAGCGGCTGACAGCGAGATCGAAGCTCCCCCACCATAGCTGGACGGGGCTGGCCTTGCCGGCGAAGCCTGCGCGGAAGCGCGCGAAGGCCGGCAGAATCGCGCCGAACACTTCCCTGACTCGGCCCGCGCTATCGCGGTTGTAGTCACGCGCGGCATTATCCTTGGAGAACGCAATCGCGTCCTCGATCTCGTTGGGCGTGCCGTTGAAGTCCGACGGCAGGCCGTGGTCGTCGAGCATCGCGATCAGCCGCCGGTGGAGCGCCGCGATGCTGCCGGCGTTGAGCGGCACCTCCTCGCGCGAGCCGTCGCTGACCCACAGGACGATCGCGTGACGATACAGATCCAGCGTCAGCGTAAAGCTCCGGCCATCGCCCGAACCGGTCGGAAGAGTCGAGAAGCCGCGCGCGTTGGGCTGGAGCGCGACGTGCCAGCCATGGTTCATCCATGGCGCATGAGCGACGCGCATCTTGCCCAGCATTTGCGCCGCCAGGTGCAAGACCGCGAGGGTTTCATGATCGCGCTCGACGCTCAGCTCGGGCCAGTCGCTCATCGCGATGGCGACTTTGCATTTTGCAGCGCGGCATTGCTAGAGGCCGCACACAATGTCCGACGCTCTGCTCGACCGCATCGCCGCTGCAAGCGACCTCACGGAGCTCGATTCCGTGCGGGTCGCGTTGCTCGGCAAGTCGGGGGAAATTACCGCCAGGCTCAAGTCATTGGGTTCGATGGACCCCGGTGCCCGGGCGGCGGAGGCGCCGAAGGTGCACGCGCTGCGCGAGAAGGTGACTGGCGCGATTGCGGAACGCAAGGCATCGCTCGAAGCGGCCGAGCTGGAGAGCAGGCTCGCGACCGAGACAATCGACCTGTCGCTGCCGGCGCCGGAGACGGTCAGCGGCACCGTCCATCCGGTCAGCCAGGTGATGGACGAGCTTGCGGAAATCTTCGCGGACCTGGGCTTCTCGGTCGCCGAAGGGCCCGAGATCGAGACCCAATGGTATAACTTCACCGCGCTCAACATGCCCGAGGACCACCCGGCGCGGGCGATGCAGGACACCTTCTACCT
The DNA here is from genome assembly GCA_025935515.1 of Sphingomonas sp. Lineage (GTDB taxonomy): Bacteria > Pseudomonadota > Alphaproteobacteria > Sphingomonadales > Sphingomonadaceae > Sphingomicrobium. Next base: position 16,535 of record JAICVC010000015.1, on the reverse strand, counting down.
CGAGCCGCGAACCCCTGGGGAAGAGCCCTATGTGCTTCGCACGCACACTTCGCCGGTCCAGATCCGGGCTGGCGAAAGCCACGGCGCGCCGATTTACGTCATCGCGCCCGGCCGGGTTTACCGCTCCGACAGCGACGCCACCCACACGCCGATGTTCCACCAGGTCGAAGGCTTCGTGATCGACAAGGGAATCACGCTCGGCCACCTCAAGTGGACGCTCGAGACTTTCCTCAAGGCCTTCTTCGAGCGTGACGACGTCGTGTTGCGCATGCGCCCCTCCTATTTCCCCTTCACCGAGCCCTCGGCGGAGGTCGATGTGGGCTGGTCGATCGAAAAGGGCCGGCGCGTGGTCGGCGGGCAGCAAGGCTGGATGGAAGTGCTGGGCAGCGGCATAGTCCATCCGCGCGTGATCAGCAATGTCGGCCTGGACCCTGACGAGTGGCAGGGCTTCGCCTTCGGCTGCGGCATCGATCGCCTTGCGATGCTCAAATATGGCATGGACGACCTCCGCGCCTTCTTCGACGGCGACATCCGCTGGCTCAAGCATTACGGCTTCCGCGCGCTCGACGTGCCGACGCTGTCGGGCGGGGTCGGCGCATGAAGTTCAGTTTCGAGTGGCTGCGCCAGCACCTCCAGACCGATGCTTCGGCGGCGGAGATCGCCGACAAGCTGACGGCCATCGGCCTCGAGGTCGAGCACGTCAGCAATCCCGGCGAAGCCCTGGCGCCGTTCCGCGTCGCCAGGGTGCTGACCGCGGAAAAGCATCCGCAGGCCGACAAGCTTCAGGTGCTGACCGTCGATGCGGGCGAGGGCCCGGTCCAGGTCGTTTGCGGGGCGCCCAACGCGCATGCGGGGATGCTCGGCGTCTTCGGTCCGCCCGGCGCCTATATTCCCGGCAGCGACATGACCCTAGGGGTTCGCGCCGTCCGCGGGGTCGAGAGCCATGGCATGATGTGCTCGTCGCGCGAGCTGGAGCTGGGCGACGATCATAGCGGGATCATCGAGCTTCCAGGCGACGCACCCGTAGGGACCGCCTTCACCGAATATGCCGGGCTCGACGACCCGGTGTTCGACGTGAACGTGACGCCGAACCGGCAGGACTGCATGGGCGTCCGCGGGATCGCGCGGGACCTCGCCGCCGCCGGCATGGGGACTCTGAACCCGCTCGCCATCCCGCAGATCGAAGGCGGCTTCCCTTGCCCGGTCCCGATCAGGATCGAGGATCCTGACGGTTGCCCCGCCTTCTTCGGCCGCGCGATCAAAGGCGTCAGGAATGGCGCGTCGCCGGACTGGATGCAGCGACGGCTGAAGGCGGCGGGCCAGCGGCCGATCTCGGCGCTCGTCGATATCACCAATTACGTGATGCTCGAACATGGCCGTCCGGCGCACGCCTACGATGTCGCGGAGCTGGCTGGCAGCCTGAACGCCCGTGCCGCGCTGCCGGGCGAAAAGGTGCTCGCGCTGAATGAGAAGGAATACACGCTCGAGCCGTTCATGACGGTCATCGCGGACGATGCCCAGGTCCACGACATCGGCGGGATCATGGGGGGCGAGGATTCGGGCGTCAGCGAGGCGACGACCGACGTGATGCTCGAAGTCGCCTACTTCACGCCAGCGCGGATCGCGCGCACCGGCCAGGCGCTGGGCCTCGTCAGCGACGCCCGCAGCCGCTTCGAGCGCGGGGTCGATCCCGCTTTCCTCGACGAGGGGCTCGCGATCCTCACCGGGCTCATCCTGGACATCTGCGGCGGCGAACCCTCAGCGTCGATTTACGCGGGCAATCCGCCGGTCGAGAAGCGGACAGTCACCTTCGACTACGGCCGCACGAAGGCGCTCGGAGGCATTGACGTGCCGGAAGCGCGGCAGCGCGAGATTCTGGAAAGCCTGGGCTTCGAGCTTAGCGGCAACGAGGTGACGATTCCGACCTGGCGGCGTGACGTCGAAGGTCCGGCCGACCTGGTCGAGGAGGTCGCGAGGATCGTCGGCTATGACCAGGTGCCCTCGACCCCGCTCGACCGCGCGGCGGGCGTCGCCAAGCCGACTGCAACGCGGTCGCAATTGATCGAACGCCGCGTGCGACGCACCGCCGCCGCGCGCGGCCTCGACGAGGCCATAACCTGGAGCTTCATCTCGGACAGCGAGGCTGCGGTGTTCGGGGGATCGGAGTGGTTGCTGGCCAACCCGATCAGCGAAGAGATGAAGGTGATGCGGCCCTCGATGCTCCCAGGGCTGATCGCTGCAAGCCGCCGCAACGTCGACCGTGGTGCAACCTCGGTGCGGCTGTTCGAAATCGGCCGCCGCTATCACGGCGACCAGGAGCACCCAACCCTGGGCCTGCTCCTTGCCGGGGATCGCCAACCGCGTAGCTGGCAGTCGGGCAAGGCGAAAGGCTTCGACGCATTCGATGCCAAGGCCGAAGTGCTGGCGCTGCTGGACGCCGCCGGAGCGCCGGTCGCCAACCTCCAGGTCTTCGCTGACGCCGGCCCCACCTGGCACCCAGGCCGCTCGGCGAAACTGGGGCTCGGGCCAAAGACGATCGTCGCCGCTTTCGGCGAGCTCCACCCAAGCCTCTCAAAAAGCCTCGACGCCCCGGCCGGCGCGGTGGCGGCGGAAATCTATCTCGACGCGATTCCGGCGTCGCGCGCGAGCGGCCATGGCCGCACCGCCTACGCGCCGCCGGCGCTGCAGGCCCTGACCCGCGACTTCGCGTTCCTGGTTCCGGGCGGCCTGCCGGCAGAAAGCCTGCTCCGCGCGATCCGGGGGGCGGACAAGGCGGCGATCAGCGGCGTCCGGCTGTTCGACCGTTTCGAGTCTCCCGAGGGCCTGTCCCTCGCCTTCGAGGTCACGCTTCAACCGCTCGAAAAGAGCTTCACCGACGGAGAGATCGCGGACGTTTCAAAGCGCATCGTGGCGGCTGCCGAAAGGCTAGGCGCCCGCCTCAGGGCCTGATTCCAGCGCATTGATGGCGGCATGAACGCGCCGCTCAATCTCGTCGCGTCCGAGACCGGCGGGGATCAGCTCACCGACCGCGAGGGTCATGACCCCGCTGCGATGAACCAGGCCGCTGCCCCAGACCCGCCCGCTGTCGGTCGCGACCGGCACCACCGGCAGCCCGAGCGCTCGATAAAGCGCCGCGAACCCGGACCTCAGCTTGGACGTTTCGCCAGGCCGTACCCGGGTCCCTTCCGGGTAGATGAGCACCGGCCGACCCGTCGCAATCGCAGCCTTGCCTTGCTCGACCAATGCGCGAAGGGCCTTGGCGCCTGCCGAGCGCTCGACCGCAATGACGCCATAGCGTCGCGTCATCCAGCCGAAGAGCGGCAGGTCGGCGAGCTCCTTCTTGATGACGATCACCGGCAAATGCGTGATCCGCAGCATCTCGGTCGTCTCCAGCATCGACTGGTGCTTGACCGCGATCAGGCACGGTCCCGGGGGAACCGCTCCTTCGACGTGAATCCGGATGCCCAGGATGTTGCCGACCAGCCAATGGTTGAGGTCCACCCACCGCAACACGACCGCGAGCGTCGGCCGCCTGCCGAACGGGCCCACGACGATTCCCGCGAGGACGCAGAGCGCGGTCGCCGGATAGAATAGCGCCGCGTAGAGCAGCGAGCGCAGCACGGCCATCAAATGTCGGCCCACACCGCCAGCCGCCGAAGCAGGTATTTGTTATATTCGGCGAACAGGGTGATCAGGCTCGGCTCGGTGCGCACCGCGTCCGTCTGCAGCTGATATTTCGCGCCGAGCACCTTCTCGAACTCGTAGCGCGCCCGGCGCATGTGCCAGTCGCTGGTGATCAAGCGGAGCGATTTGTAGTCGCGCCTGGCAAGCCAGCGCCCCGCTTCCTCGGCGTTCGAGCGGGTATCGACCGATTCGCTGCCGAGATCGACGCAGCAGGCGAGCCATTTTCGTGCTCCGGGAATGCGCCGGGCGAGATCGGGCTTGGTCACCGACGGATCGACGCCGGCCACCAGCAGCCGGCGCGCCTTGTGCGCCTTCAGAACGTCGATGGCATGCTCGATCCGGCCCGGACCGCCGGTCAGCACGATTGCGGCATCGACCGCTGCCGCGGTGGCGGGAGCGGGCTTGCCGAGGGTGAAGGCAAACAGCACGAACCCGAGCGCATAAACAAGCAGCAGCAGCGAGCCGAGACGCCAAATCATAGAGCTTCGCGCAATGCCCGGAGAACGGCTGTTCGAGCAACCCACGTGGCGAGCGCGGTCAGGGCGAAAGGCAGCAGGGTCAGAACGACGATATCGCGAAGGCCGAGAGTTGCGCCCCCGGTCAGGTCGCGAACGAAGGAAGCGCCGCCGGCCAGGACGAGCAGCACCGCCGCCGCAGCCACTCCCCCGGCAATGCTGCCGATGAACGCATCGATTGCGATCTTGCGTTGGAAGAGGTTGGTGACTTGCAGGTCGGTGGCCCCGATTCCGTGCATCACGTCAATCGTGAAACGGTGCGTGTCGAGCGCGCCGCGGGCGGCAAGTACGACGGCGGCAGCGGCGGCGGCACTCAGCAGTACGACAAGGCCGAACGCGATCGCCTGCAAAAATGCGAGCGACCGAAGCAGCGGAGCGACACTGTCGCGGTGCGCGACGATCCGCGCGCCGGGCGCGATCGTCCGCGCGCGCTGTTCGATCGAGCCCAGGTGCGCGCCTGGCTTCACGTCGAAATTGATCAGCGCCGGGACTGGGAGCTCCTGGCTCTGCGCCGCGGGGCCGAGCCACCGCTCGAGCGTGTGGCGCATTTCGTTCTCGGGTATCGCTTCGGCGGAAGCAACGCCCGGCGACGAGCGGACAATGGCGGCGAGCGCATCGAGGTTGGCGCCGCCCCCAGGCACTTCGAGCGAATAACGAGCCTCGATCGCACGGCTCAGCACGCTCGCGGTGCTGGCAAGTGCGAGGCCGGTTGCCGCCACCAGCATGATGGTGAAGCTCATGATCGCGATGACCCACGGGGTCGGCGCGCGCCGGCCCGTTGCCGCGAGCAGCCTGCGCTCGGGCAGAGAGACGAAAAGCCAGTCGAACATCAGGCGGAGGGCCTTGCCGGCCGCTGGGGACTCTTGAGGCTGCCAGTCGGGTCAACCAGGGTGCCGTTCTCGAGGCGGATCTGGTGCGCGCCTGGAGTGGACGTGATGAGGCCCATGTCGTGCGTCGCGACGACCACCGTCGTGCCGAGCCGGTTCATCGCCGTGAACAGGCCCATCAGTCGGTTCGCCATGTCGGCATCGACGTTGCCGGTCGGCTCGTCGGCGACCAGGAGTTCGGGCCGGTTGATGACCGCGCGGGCAATGGCCACACGCTGCTGCTCACCGCCCGACAGGGTCGGCGGCCGTGCGCTCGCGCGATCGGCGAGCCCCACCCAGGCCAGCATTTCGCGCACCGGGCCCTCGACGTCCGCGTCGCTCGCGCCGGCGATGCGCAGCGGCAGCGCGACATTGTCAAAGGCCGACATGTGCTTGATCAGCCGGAAATCCTGGAACACGACGCCGATGCGCCGCCGGTAGGGCGGCAGCGCCTCACGCGGCGCTTCGCTCAGCTCCTCGCCGAACAGCCTGATGCGCCCGCGCGTCGGCCGCTGCGCGAGATAGAGCAGCTTGAGCAGCGAGGTCTTGCCTGCGCCCGAGGGGCCAGTGAGGAAATAGAAGGTCCCGAACCGCAGGCGGAAGTCGAGGTCGCGCAGCACCTCGGCGCCTGTGCCGTAGCGCAGCCCAACGCTGTCGAATTCGGCAACCGCAGCCACTAGCTCTCCCCCACCCCAATCGAACTCAAACGCACGGCTGGCACGTGCTTGCCAACCCTTCCGCATTCCTGTTTACCGTTCGCTCACTGTCCCGGAAGAGGGCTTTTGTTGCAATGATCCTCACCTGTCCCAATTGCGGCACGCAATATGTGGTGAAGGATGGTGCGATCCCTCCGGAAGGGCGGCAGGTCCGCTGCGCCGCCTGCAAGCATAGCTGGCACCAGGATCCCGAGGAAGAAGCGCCGCTTGAGCTACAGTCCGCCGCGGTCGATCGCGAGGTAGAGGCCCAAGCCGCGGCGGTCGAAGTTGGGGAGGAAGCCGTCGAGGATGATGAAAGCCTGGCGGAAGCTACCCTGATCGAGCCGCGCAGCGGTCCGGAAGCCGAAGAACGCGCCTATGAGGAAGCGGTGATAGACGGCGAGGCGGAAGGGGCGCCGGCAGAAATCGCCGCCGCGCCCGAGGTCGCCGAGGAGCGGCTACCCGTTGAGGAAGCGCCGGGTGCGGACTGGGACGAGCCGCCGCACGCCGAGACGGCCCCGGACACATTCAGCCCGTTTGCCGACGATGGCGACATCGAACCGAAGCGGCGCAGTCCATTGCCGGTCCTGCTGGTCGTGGTTCTGCTGGTCGTCGCGGTGGCGGCGCTGTTCTGGTTCTTCGCGCCGGACGATCTCAAGGCGCGCCTCGGAATCAGCGGGACCGGCACGTCGCCGCTGGCGCTTGTCACGACCCACATGGACCGGCAGCGGCTCGAAAGCGGCAACGAGCTGCTGACCGTCACCGGGCGCGTGATCAATCCGACCGGCAAGGAACAGGATGTCCCGCCGCTCCAGGCGCAGCTCCGCAACAAGACCGGGAAGGTGGTTTACAGCTGGACCATCGCGCCGCCCGCGCGGTCGCTTCCGGCGGGCGCGAGCGCCAGCTTCAACAGCGCCGAAGTCAATGTCCCGCCGGGCGGCGACGAGCTGACGATCACCCTTGGCGAGCCCAAGGCTTGACCGCGTAAGTTACTGAAATTCAATGAGTTTCACGCTCCGGACGGTGCCGTCCGGAGAACGCACTTCGGCCGGTCGTGACCGGGGCCAATCAGCATTGTCCGAGCCGTCGAGCTTGACCCGGACCGCGGAGATCACGCGGACGGTCGCGGTCGCCTGCGCGACGGCCCCGGCCGGCCGCGGGGCCGGCGGCGAGGCAATCAGGGCGGCGGCGAGCAACAACATCGACATGATGCCTAACGCGCTTCGCGGCGAATGGTAAACGGGCCGTTAGGGATTGTGTCATTATGGACCGAATTGCCGTCGTGGTGGGCGGCATTGCGCGGGCAGAGGGCCTTTGCTACGGGCCCCGCCTTGCCAGTGCCGGCTCATTCGCAGCCGGTCATTTCATGACGTGCGGTCGTGGCGGAACTGGTAGACGCGCAGCGTTGAGGTCGCTGTGGCCGAAAGGCCGTGGAAGTTCGAGTCTTCTCGACCGCACCAGCATCAAAGCCGGCGCCAGCCCGGGTGGACTGAACTAAGGACTCGCTGGTGCGAACTGCGCCGCGGCAATGCGCTGCGCCGGGCGCGGCTGAATCGAACCCAGGCGCACAACCGAGCGATCGGGGGTCACCTCGACCGAAACGCCGAGATCAGCGGAGATTTTCGCCGCCACGGCTGACGCGGCGCTGACGCGGACATTGTACTTCCCGTAGGCGACGCGCTCGAACAGGAAGAAGCCGTCGAAATCGGTGCGGGTGGCGCCGACGACCTTGCCGGTCATGTCGACCAGCTCGAGGTCGACGCCTTCGAACCCGAGCTCGCCGCTCTTCATCAGCGCGCCCTCGATATCGCCGCCGCCGACAAGGCCGATCTGCACTTCGGCCGGAACGCCGGGGCGCGGAACCACGACCTGCACGGCCTTTTTGGGGACCAGCGCTGGATCTTCGAGGCTGGTGAGGTCGACGCTGACCGGCACCGCCACATAGGGCGTGAGTCCGCCGAGGGTGACGGCCCCTTTGGCGTCGGTCTTGCGCTGGCTTTGGGTCGTCCCGGTCGTCACCAGCGCGCCCTTTTCGAGCGGTTCGCCGGGATCGCGCATGCCGTTGTCATTCAGGTCCTGGAACACCGTTGCGTGCACCATTCCCCCCTCCGCGAGCGGCCGGCGCGAAATGGTGAAGCCATGGCGCGGATCAAGCGAGAAGTTGAGGTTGAAGCCGAGGGCCAGCGCACCGTCGCTCGCGGCCTCACCGGTGACAGAGAGCGCGAAGCTTTCGAGGCGGAGAATGTGTGTCAGCCGGGCGCGCCCGCGCTTCTGCGGCCCATCGTACGCGAGCGCGGCCTCCCAGTCGCTATTCTCCGAGGCGGACCAATAGGCCGACAGCTCGGCGCTTCGGAATCGCGCCGAGGGCGAGATATCGAAATCCGTCTGCCCTCGGATCCGCACGTCGCCGATATGCCCGCTGGCGAGCAGGCCGGCGGTCAATTCGGCCGGCGGGCTCGGCGCTTTGGGCAGGAAATCCCGCCGGTAGCCGAGCGACGCACCGAGATTGAACCGGTCGATGTTTGCCGACAGCCGCATCGCTGCATCGAGCGACCGCGAGCCGTCCGTCCGGTCGATGAGATGCGCCTCGCCATGGGCGGGGATCGTCGCTTTGCCGAGCTTGAGCGGCGCGTCGAGCGCGATCCGCGCCTCGCGGGAGCTTTCCGGCCCACCTCCACGCAAATGAAAATCATTTGCGATAAGCGCCTCCGCATTGACGTAGACCGGCCCGAACTTGCCGAGCAATTGCGCATGCGCGGCCGTACCGCCGCGCGACTCGCGGGCGCCGCTGACTTCTAGAATCGCGCCGCCCACCGAACGGCGGACGGTTCCTTCGACGAAGGTCACGCGCTGGTCGCCGATCAGCATTGCTCTTGCGAGAACGCCCACCGACGTGCGCTCGTCGAGCCCATGTTCAAGCGAGACTGCGGCCTGGGCCCTAGGCGGGATCGCCGGGTCGGGCGGCTTTTCGAGGGTGATGAGGTCGCGGCCCGGCTGGTTGGCGCCGACCCAATACCAGGTCTTGCCCTTGGGAACGTTGTCCTGGCCGACGTTGATCAGCTCCTCGCGTTCCCTGACCTGTCCCTGGGGGCCATAAAGGACGACGCGGACGCGATTCTCGCCGTAAAGCAGCTGAACCTCTTCGAAAACGTAGCGTTGCGATCCGTCCGACTTGGCGAAACCGAGCAACTCGCCGTTGCGGTAGATCTCGGCTTCCCAGCCCGTCGGCAAATCGCCTTCGATCCGCGTGCGGTCGAAGGCGGTGCGGGCGGTCAGCGGGCGATTGGTGATCACCGCGCCGCGCCCCGCGGCGGTCGAGCCCCCAAGGCGCGTGTCAAAGCCCTCGACATCGCCGAAACCGATGTGCGTGGCCTTGAGCGGCCCGAGTAGATGGCCATCGGGGTCGGATCGAAAGGCCCGGACGCGAAGTAGGTTCGGCTTGCCCTTGGCGGTCGTCGTGACTCGCGCATCGTAGGACAGATGAGCGATCTCACCTGCGGCATAGAGTGAAGTCTGGCGGTCGACGCGGACGCCGTCGCTGGCGCGATAGGTGACTCCGCCGCTGACCATGAAATCGAGCGCCGGAGCCCGCCACATCCGATAGGGAATCCGCACCTGCGGAAGCGACTTGAGGTCGAAGCTCGCCGGACGAATCCGGGCCGCGCGCTGCTGTCGCTCGATCGCGAGCTCGACCGGCAGCTTGGCCTCGGACTGAAGCGCCAGCAGGGAGCCGGCGGTCATCGCCTTGACCCCGATCCCGAACCAGCGGGTCAGCGCCTCGGCCTGGACGCACCAGCCTTCGGGAGTTTCACGGATGGTCCCGGGGGCGATGGGCTCGATCTTCCTGGCGCCGTAGCTGGCCTGCCTCGCGCCATAATCGATGCTGATCCGGTTCGATTCCTTGAACGCCCAGCCGCTGGCCTTCTTCGCTCCAAGATCGATCCGCATCGGCACGTCGAGCGCGGTCAGGAAGTCGCCTAAGACGACACAGGTGCCCTCGGGTGTGTTGTATGCACGCACCGTGTCGGCCAGCCGCAGCTGCCGGATACCCACGTCGAGAATGAACTGCTCGTCCGGGTCGGGCGCCCAGGCCGAGGCCGGTGAAGCGGCCCTCTGGGGCGCCGATGCGGCAACGCCGCCAGCGCCGAGCGCCAGCAGCATCGCCGCCTTGCGCAGCCAGCCACGGCCGCCCGACATCGGAATAGCCTCGCGTGCCCGACGGACCTAGCGCAGAACCGCCTGGGTCTGCGCGATCAGGTGCCGGCCGTCGTCATAGGTCTCGATATATTCGACCGTCACCGGGCCCGCGGCGGAAGCCTTGTAGGCGTCGGCGACGGGAACGCTGACGTGGCGCTTGCCGACCTCGGTATAGATCGCCACACCCTTCTGGATCGCAATCGGGTCCTTGACGCCGGCCTTCAATACGCGGACCTCGCCATAGGTCGAACGCGTTCCCGCCCGGGTCAGGTCGAGCCCGACGGCAACGGTACCATCCTTCTTTTCGAGACGAACGTCGGCGATTCCGGCCGTGGCCTGGAGATTGCCGAGGCGCACGATCACGGGGATGGTGACGCCGTAAACCGGGGTCAGCTTGAATTGGACGCCCCTTGCTTCCTCCGCCTGGGCCTGGACGACGGGAGTCGCCGGCGGAATCGCCCGGAACAGCATGTGGACCCGATACTCGCCGTCGGCGATGCCCTGTCCGGGCCGGGCCGCAATCCGGATCGCCTGCGGCTGATTGGGCGCGAGCGTCACCTTGCGCGGTGCATAGACGATCATGTCCTCCGCCTTCTGGTCCGCGTCGGTCGGCGTCGTGACGTCAACCAGGTCGCCGGCCTCGGTCATTCGGCGGAACTCGATCGACACGCGATAGGTCGCCGGTTCGTCGCCGATATTGTTGAGGATGATCTCAGCGCCCTTGCGGCCGTCGAGGACGATGCGCGTCGGAGCGACGAGCAAGTCGCCAACGCCGGCGCTGGCCGGTGTCGGCACCGCGAGCAGCGGCGCGGCAACAAGGCTCGCGCCGAGGATGGACCTGGTCCAGATGTTCATAACAGCGATCCCCACTTGGCTCCGAACTGGAGCGATCGCTTCCGCTATGGTCCGGAATGGTTGATTTTCGGTCAACCATAAGCCTTCAAGCCCAGAGAAACCGTGGGTTTCGCTGCACCGCGGCTTAATAATCGACGGTGACGTTGAACGTCCCGACGTAGGTTCCTCCCGATGTCGTCGAATTCAGCGACACCGATCCGCCAATCGAGAAGTTGACGCCGGGGAACCCCGAGTTGGTCAGCATCACGCTGGCCGGCGCGCTGACGATCATGGTCAAGGTCTGTGAAGGATCGCTTTGATTGGTCAGCGTAAGATTGGGAGCGCTGATGCGCACCCGCTGCTGGTTCGAACCCTGAACATTATACTGCGCCGGCTGGGTGGCCCCCGTGCAGGTGACGTTGGCGTTGCAAGTCAGCGCGCCCGCCTGCGAAATGGCCACGGTCGCATTGCTCCAGACTCCTGGTCCAAGCGTGATGGTGCCGAGGTCGAGGTCGCCGACCTTGGTCAGAACGAGCGGCTTGATTGGAGCGGCCGAGACGCTTGCGTTGGCGGTGGCCGCGAGCGCCGGCGAGGACACGCCGACTGCGCAAAAAGCGAGCGTTGCGACAATGGCCGCGATGATCGCTGTTCGCATGCCCAAGGCGCCACTCGTCTCCAACGTTGATCCCCGTTCGCCGAGTACAACCGAAATGGTTGAATTTCGGTCAACCATGTTGGGACGAGTTGTCACCGAACCGAGCGAGCGCCGCAAAACGGCGTACTCTTTGCTCACTGATAGTCGGCGGTGACGAGAAACGTCCCGCTGTAGATTCCGTCGGGGGTGGTGGAGGCGAGCGTGATCGAACCGCCGATGCCGAAGACCACGCCGGTGGTCGAACCGGTCGCGCCGAGATTGACCGTGGCCGGGGCGTTGGGGGTGAAGGTGAGCGTGCCGGGTCCGGTCAGGTTGAAGCCCGGGCAGCTGATCGTGACGACCGCATTGTTGGTGCCGATCAGCTTGTATCGCGCGGGAGTGGGCGCGCCCGAGCAGCTGACATTGCCGCCGCAACCGGTGAGCACGCCGTTCTGATCCATGCTGATCACCTGGCCCGACCAGGCGCCGGCACCGGCCAGGACGAGATTGCCGAAGTCGAGGTCCTGCTGGAACTCGATGGTCAACGGCTTGAAGATCCGCGCCCTGGCCGTGGCTTGAGTGGCCGGGCTGACCGCGGCCGCGGGCGTGCTGCTCAGACCGAGCAACGTGGCGCCGGCAATCGCGAGGAATCGCTTCATCTCGGTTCCCACTGCTCCGACCCCCGAGCGGGTCCGGATCGTATGCGCCGCATTAACCAGAACCGCTTACGGCTTCGCTCAAGCTTATGGTTAACCGCCGCTTAGGACTTGCCCGCCTCAGGGATATTCGACGGTGATCGGCAGGTCGCCGCGATAGGGCCCGTCGGCGTCGCCGCTGACGACTAGCCGCCCGCCGAAACGAAAAGTCAGGTTGCCCGCTGCATCCAGCCGCGGATTGGGCGGCAGATCGGTCGTCACGTCCTCCAGCGTCAGCTTGGCGCCGTTCATCGCGAATAGCTCGATGCGGCGCGGGAGATCGGCCCGGACCGCGCGATCGGGGTCGCCGTGGACCGTGACCATGCCGACCGTAGCACGAGGCCCGAGCTGACTTACCGACCCCTCGGCGCCGCTCGAGCCGTTCGGACGAAGCGTTGCGGCGCCCGAGCCTGGACCGGCAATGAGCAGCCGGTCGAAATTCAGGCTGGATTCGACCCTCACCTCGACGTCGCCGCCGCTGGGGCCTTCTGCGCGAGGCAGGGTGGTCGGCTCGTCGCACAAGCGGCATTGGCCGCGCGCCGGCGGACCGGCGATCGTAGTCGCGGCGACAATCGCCAGGGCCAGAAAGAGCGGTTTCGAGCCAACCATCCGGCATGCCCTACGATGCGACGCGCTAAAACAGGGTTAAGGCCCGGCTAACCTTGGGTGCCCGAGCTATTGTCGCGGCTCGAACAGCTTTCTATCCAACCATCACCAGAATGGCCCGTTCCGCACCGACCTCCAAAGGACGCTCGACCTTCATGGGCATCGTCAAGGGCGTGGCCTACGCGGCCCTGCTGTCACTGCTCGCGCTGATTGTCGCCGTGGCCGTCGCCACTGCCTATCTGCCAAGCTACAGCGACCTCACCAAGCGGTCCGACCTAGGGCAGATGATCCGCGTCCACGCCGCCAACGGCCAGGTGCTGGTGTCGATCGGTCCGAGCTTCGGCCAGTGGCTGACCTACGACCGCATCCCGGCCGAAATGCGCGCGGCGATGATCTCGACCGAGGACCGCCGGTTCCGCGGCCATCTCGGAATCGACCCCATCGGGATCGGTCGGGCGATCGCCTCGGCGGTGGTGAAAGGCCGGCGCGTCAGCGCGACCTCGACCATCACGCAGCAGCTCGCCCGGAACATCTTCCTGACCAACAACCGGAGCTTCGGGCGCAAGGTCAAGGAAGCGATCCTGGCGCTCGCGCTCGAGCGCAAGTTCAGCAAGGACCAGATCCTCGAGCTCTACCTCAACCGCGTCTATTTCGGCGGCGGTGCCTACGGTATCGACGCGGCATCGCGGAAATTCTTCGGTCATGGTGCCGACCGGCTGAGCCTCGGCGAAGCCGCGATCATCGCCGGCCTGGTGAAGGCCCCGTCCAACTATTCGCCGACCGCCGACGTCGAGGCCGCCCGCTCGCGCTCCAGCGTCGTCCTCCAGACGATGGTCAAGAACGGCTTCATCGATTCGGCCACGGCCGCGGCGGTCGACCCCGCCAAGGTCCGGATCCAGGAGACCACCAACCAGAACAGCGTCCGCTATTTCACCGATTGGGCGCTGCCCCAGCTCGATTCGCTGATCGACGAGACCACCGATCCGATCGACGTCTGGACCACGCTCGATCCCGGCATGCAGGTGGCGGCGGACAAGGCGATCCGCGCCAATGCGCCCGACGGCGCGCAGGGCGCGCTGGTGGCGATCGACCGCGACGGCGCAGTCCGGGCGATGGTCGGCGGCAAGGACTACGTCTCCTCGATCTACAACCGGGCCACCCAGGCCGAACGCCAGCCGGGGTCGGCATTCAAGTTGTTCGTTTATCTGAGCGCGCTCGAATCGGGCATGAAGCCGACCGACACGATCGTCGACGAGCCGGTGACGATCGACGGCTGGAGCCCGCGCAACTCGACCCGCACCAACCTCGGGCCGGTCACGCTGCGTGAAGCCTTCTCGCGCTCGATCAACACGGTCAGCGCCAAAATCGGCGCGCAGGTCGGATTCACGACGATCGCGGACATGGCGCGTCGGTTCGGGATCACGACCGAAATCTCAACCTACCCGTCGATGGTGCTCGGATCCAGCGACGTCCGGGTGATCGACATGGCCCGGGCCTTTGCCTCGGTCCAGAACAAGGGAGTCGCCGTCACCCCCTATGGCATCCGCCGCGTGGTCACTGCCGACGGGCGCATGCTCTACCAGCACGAAAGCGAGGACGAGCGCGTGCTGGTCGCGCCCTGGGTCGCGGCGGAAATGACCGACCTCCTCCAATCGGCGGTCCTGTCGGGCACCGGCCGGGCCGCGCAGATCGGCCGCCCGGTGGCGGGCAAGACCGGCACCACCACCTCCAACAAGGATGGCTGGTTCATCGGCTTTTCGAGCGGGTTGACGACCGCGGTGTGGATGGGCCGCGACGACGCCCGGACCGTCGGCGGGCTGCAGGGCGGAACGGCGCCGGCGCGAGCCTTCCACGATTTCATGAGCGTTGCGGTCGCGAGGCGCCCGGTCGAGCAGTTCGAGACCCAGGTGCCCATCCCCGACTGGCAACTCAGTCCGGAAGAGGAAATCTTCGGCGACCAGGCGCTCGACGCCAACACGATGCAGCCGATGATGGTCGACGAGAACGGGCTTCCGATTGGAATACCGCCGCCCGATCAAGGTTACCCGCAGCAGCAGCCGATGATCAGGCCGGACGGGACCGGCGATCCCACCCAGCAGGAGCTCGACCAGGCCTTCCCGCCGCCGCAGCAGCCGCAGCCGCAGCAACAACAGCGCCAGCCGCCCCCTCCGCAGCCGCGACCGCAGCCGCCACGCCAGCCGCAGCCGCAGCGCGACCCGCTAGCGCCGGCCGAGGCGCCTCAGCCGCGGCCCCAGGCGGCGTAGCGCGGCCTTCGCCTCGGCCAGGCCCGGTCCGTATAGCCTCGCTTCGAGCGCCTTGAAGCTGGCGCCATGGTCGAGATGCCTCAGGTGCGCGACCTCGTGAGCCACCACGTAGCGGCGCACCGCCGGCGGAGCGAGGATCAGCCGCCAGCTCAGGCGGATGCGGCCTCTGGATGAGCAGCTGCCCCAGCGTGTGCCGGCGTCGCCGACCCCGACCGATGACGCCGTGACGTCAGCGGCTGCGGCATATTCGGCGACGTCGCGCGACATCACCGCGAGCGCGCGGTGCTTGAGGAACAGCTCGATCCGCCGTGCAAGGCCCGCCTCGGGGCCGCCGACGCGCAGCTCGCCATTGGCGAGGACCGGCGTGCGCCGTGCGGCCGCGTCCCAGACGATGCGGACGAGCTCTCCTTCGATCGGGATCATGGCGTCGGCCTCGAACGGTTCGCCCGGCTGGGCGCGCACCAGTTGCGCATCGATCCAGTCGCGCTGATCGAGCGCCCAGGCGAGGGCGGCGCGGCGGCTCGTCCGCGTCGGGCACGTCAGCTTCAGGATCCCGCTTGCCTCGTCGAACCGGAGGCGGAGCCGGCGCGCAGTACGCAGCGGGCGGATCTCGATAGGGACCGGAAACGCCGCCAGCAGCGCGGCTTCAGAGCGCGCGGTCGACCACATGATATTCGAGATCGCCGGCATCGTCCTCGCTGATCGTCCAGCCACGCGTCGACTGCCCGGCTTCGTGGACCGTCTCGCGGCTGCCTGAAATCAGATAATGCCATTCGCGAAGCGGCTCGCCGGCCGCGCGAAGGCGATAGGCGCAAGTCTCCGGCAGCCAATCCAGCCCGTCAAGATTCCTGGGGTTGAGCCTGACGCAATCCGAGACCAGAGCCGCGCGATGCTTGTAATCGACGCAGCGCCCGTTGCGGCGATCGAGCAATTTGCAAGCGACATTGGTCGGATAGAGTAGCCCCGTTTCCTCGTCCTCGAGCTTATGCAGGCAGCACCGGCCGCAACCGTCGCACAGCGCCTCCCATTCGCCGCGGTCGAGCGTTGCGAGCGGCCTTTCCCAGAATGAGCCGGTGCTGTTCATGACAAGTCGAGCCTTGCTCTGCTAAGCGCAAGCAATCAAGCGGGGTGGTGAGGGTATAAGGTGGTGAAACAATTCGGTTTTGTCTTTTTGGCTGTGGCGGTGCTCGGAATTTCCGCACCGGCGGTCGGTCAGGCCCTGACCTCGGCCGGTTATGATTTCATCGATGCGGTCAAGAAGAGCGATGGCGGTAAGGCGACCAACCTCCTCGACACTCGGCCCGCAGGCCTGATCAACACGAAGGACGATGACGGCAACACCGCCCTGATCATCGCGATCAACCGCAGCGACGAGCAGTGGACGGGCTTCCTGCTCAACAAGGGAGCAGACCCCAACCTCGCCGGCAAAGACGGGGATACCCCGCTTATCGTCGCAGCGCGCGTCGGCTTCGAGCCGGCGGTCGAATGGCTGCTCGGAATTGGCGCCAAGGTCGACGGTACCAACCGGATGGGCGAGACGCCGCT
>JAICVC010000081.1 GCA_025935515.1 Sphingomonas sp. | reverse complement strand
CGGCGGCTTTGTTGTCTTGGCGCGGGGTGGAGCAGCCCGGTAGCTCGTCAGGCTCATAACCTGAAGGTCGCAGGTTCAAATCCTGCCCCCGCAACCAACGCCAAATCCTTAGCGAGCGAAAGCGAGCTTAGGATTTGCGTTGCCCCGGACTCGATCCGGGCCAATCCTTTTCAGCCGCCTTCGGGCGGCTTTTTTGTTACCCAGGCCGCTCGCGGTCGAGTATCAGGCGAATCGAAGGCCTCGCCGCGCAGGCAGCAACAGCCAGGCGGGCAGGATTGCAGCGTTCCGTAGGCAATCAGCAGGAAGTCGATCTGCTGGACTGTGAGGGGGAGCGAAACCATGCCGATGGTGCCAGCCAACGCCGTGAACCGTGGCCTGACCTGGACCGACTTTCCCCACAAGAACCGTCCGCCTCCCGCGCCGGGCGCCACTGCAACGGCGGCGTCGACACAGGTGAACCTGTCGGACACTGGCGGGAACATCGTCCGCGATCCTGCCTCGAAGCGGTTCAAGCTCGACGTCGAGCCCACGGTGCGGATCGATTTCTCGCCCGCTTCGTGGGTGGCCGACTACGTCTTCAAGTGGCCGCAGCCGGAGCAGGATGCGCTCCTCGACCACGAGCAGATCCACTACATGATCGCCGCCTTGTGCGGCCGCGACCTGTTCAATGCGCTGCAGGCTGTCTCGCAGAGCGATTACCCGAATCCCAAGGCGCTTGCCGCGGCCGTGGCCGATGCCCGGAAGCTTCGGACCAACCAGGACATCCAGGACAAGTACGACGCCGACACCAAGCATCAGCCGACCAAGAATGCGGCGAAGCAGGCGGTTTGGGCGACGGCGGTGCGCGGGGCGCTCAAGTTCAACCAGCCGCTTCGCGACCAGCTGCGCACTGCCGCGCTGATCTGAAACGGAGGGCAGAATGGCACTCGCATCCGCAATCCTCAGCGGAAACGCTCGCCTCGACCAGGTCGCATCGGGAGCTCCTTCCGTAAAGAAGGCGCCTCCGAATGATGACGTTGACGCGGTGCAGCGGATCCAGCGCGCATTGGTGGAGCTCGGGTTTGCGCTGCCGCTTTCCTTCCCCGGCGGCGCAACGGGCCAGCCGGATGGAATCTTCGGAAGCGAGACGTACAGGCAGGTGATTGCCTTTCAGAAGCAGAGCTTCCCGGGCGACCCCAACCAGTGGGACGGCCGGGTCGGGCGGCTGACCCTCGGCAAGATGGATCAGGCATTGCCCTCGGACGAACCGATCGGTCCGATGGTCGTGCTCCCGGAATCGGAATTGACCGCATCGCGCTGCTGCATGGAGCCGCCGTCACATGTCGGCTCAAAGCCGCTGAAGCAGTTCGCGATGCTCCCATGATCCCTCGGCGGGACGGCGGTCTTCGGGGCCGCCGCCCGTGCAAAGTCACAGCCTAGGGCGTGGGCGGTTCCGGATGCGCGGCCTTCCACTCCATCGCCCGGCGCACGCGCGCCTCGACCGACGGATGATCGTAAAAGACGACTTCCTCGATCCGGCCCGGCCGCGGGTAGCGATATTCGGCGGTCTTCACGAGCGCGATCGATAGCGCGTCGGGCCGGTTCTCGGTCCGCAGGGAATAAATGTCCGCCTGAGTTTCGAGTGTGCGGCCGAAGCTGTTGAAGATCGGCAAGGTCAGCAGTCCGAACAGCGAGACCATGAACAGCAGCACGGGGATCCCGCGCGGTTCCGCGAGGCCGGCCGAGCTGCCGAACGCCCTGGCGAACCGGGGATAGGTCCGGTCAGCGACCCAGAACAGCATGATTGCCGCGACCGAATAGAAGAGGATGCCCCACCAGGTGTGCTTCAGGACATAATGGCCGATCTCGTGCCCGGTCACGGCGCGGACTTCGTCGAGCGAGGCATTCTTGAACGCGACGTCCGAGATGGCGACGCGCGCGGTGCTGCCGACTCCGCCCGCGTTGGCGGTGAAATTGTTCGACTGGCGCGAACCGTTGAACATGTAGACCCTGTCCGCCGGGATGCCGGCGCGCTGGGCCATCTCCACCACCGCGTCACGCACCTGACCTGGCGGCACCGGCTCATATTTGTTGAACAGCGGCTCGACGAAGACCGGGGCAAGGAGGATCAGGAAGGAAAGTGCGATCGCGGTCAGCGCTCCCGACCAGATCCACCAGTTCCGCCCGGCCCGGCGCATCAGCCAGTAGACGCCCATCATGAACAGGCCGCCGACCAGCGCGGTGATGGCGAGCCCAAGCGCGGCCTGGCCCAGATAATCGGCCAGCGGTTGACTGGTGCGGCCGTAGGATTTCTCGCGGAAGTAGCCGGCGTAGAGCGTCCACGGCAGGCTGAGGATCGCGGAAACGACGAAATAGGCCGCGGCGATCACGAATGCGCGCAGGTTGCGGCGCTTCTCGGCGAACCTGGCATCGAGCCGGTCGAGCACCCCCGACTTGACGATCAGCCAGGTGACGACTGCGGCGACGAGCAGCGCCCACAGCAGCATCCATTCCTTGCCGACCGTATAATCGTGCGCCTTTCGCAGCGCGGCCGGGCCGAGGCTGTCGATGTAGCGTGCGGTCGCCGCATTCGGATCGAATGCCATGGTCGTCTCTCCCCAAACGGACCGGCAGCGTAACAGCTGTTGGACGACGCGCAACGGGAACGACTGCAGGGTGCGGGCGATTATCGGCAAATGGCAAAGCACGCGACTGTTTCCGCGCCGATGGAGGCCTTGCTCGCGGCTGAGCTGCCCGACGGCGAGGGCTGGCAGTTCGAGCCCAAGTGGGACGGCTTTCGCTGCCTCGCGCGCCGCGACGGGGAGGAGGTCACCTTGACCTCCAAGTCCGGCAAGCCGCTCGCGCGCTACTTTCCTGAGGTGGCAGAGATGCTGCGCCGCGTGCCGGCAAAGAAATTCCTTCTCGACGGCGAATTGATCATCCCGGTCGGCGACGCTTTGTCGTTCGACGCGCTGCAGCTGCGGCTCCATCCCGCGGAAAGCCGCGTCCGCAAGCTGTCGGCCGAGACACCGGCGGAGCTCATGGCCTTCGACCTGCTGGAGCTGGACGGCAAATCCCTCTCGAGCGAGCCGCTCGCCAAGCGCCGGGCGAAACTGGAGCAATTCTTCAGCAAGAATGTCACGCCTGGCCTCCAGCTTTCTCCGATGACCTGCGATCGCGATATCGCGCTGGGATGGCTGAAGCGCAGTGGCGGCGCGCTCGACGGAGTCATCGCCAAGCGCGCTACCCAGGAATACCGCACCGGCGAGCGCGCGATGATCAAGGTCAAGCAGCAACGCACCGCCGACTGCGTCGTCGGCGGCTTCCGTTATGCCGACAGGAAGAAGGTCATCGGTTCGCTGCTTCTCGGACTCTATGACGACCAGGGCTTGCTCAACCACGTCGGATTCACTTCGGCGATCCCGGCGGCCGAGCGGCCGAAGCTGACGAGCGATCTCGAAAAGCTGATCGAGCCGCCCGGCTTCACCGGGAGCGCCCCCGGCGGTCCCAGCCGATGGAATACCGCGCGATCGATGGCGTGGGAGCCGCTGAAGCCCATCCTGGTCGTCGAGGTGCGTTACGACCAAGTCACCGGCGACCGCTTTCGCCATGGCACCGGCTTCCTGCGCTGGCGGCCTGACAAGGATCCCCGGCAGTGCACGTTCGACCAGCTCGCCCCAGAGCTTCGGCCGTCCGAGCTCAAGCACTTGTTCGCGGCATGAGCCTGTTGTTCGACGCGCCGCTGATCGCCGGGCTGCGTTACCAGGACGGCATCATCACGCCGGCCGAGGAACAGGCATTGATCGACCGCCTCGGCGGGCTCGAGCTGACGCCATTCCGCTTCCACGGCTGGCTCGGCAACCGCAAGACGCAGAGCTTCGGCTGGCGCTACGACTTCGACGACGCCAGCTTCACGCCCGCAGCGCCAATTCCCGATTGGCTGGAGCCCGTGGGCGAAAAAGCAGCGGAGTTGGCGGGCCTGCAAACCGGCGATTTCGCGCACGTCCTCCTTGCGCGTTACGATCCTGGGGCCGGCATCGGCTGGCACCGCGACCGCGACGTGTTCGAGGAGGTCGTCGGCATTTCTCTCGGCACTGCGGCGACGCTGCGCTTCCGGCAGCGGACCTCCAGCGGGTTCAGGCGCGCGAGCGTCGAGCTCGCCCCGCGTTCGGCCTATCTGCTGGCGGGCAAAGCCCGGCATGATTGGGAGCACAGCATTTCGCCCGGCCGGTCGCTGCGTTTCTCGATCACCTTCCGAACCCTGTCCGAAAAAGGACTACGGATCCTTCTCGGTAGCAGTGATTGGAACGGCGGCCGACGGTGACGGTTTTGGAGACCATGCGTTGGCTGGCGCTCCTGCTCGTTCTTCTTGGCGGTTGCTCGAAGGGACCGCAGGCGGACCTCGCTTCGATCGGCGAGGCGCGTTCGCTCGTTGCCGAATGGGCCCTGGTCAATGAGCTCGCGGCGAAGGGGCAGACCAACGCCACCTACACCGCCGCGATGCACCAACAGCTGCGCCAACAGCTGCATACCGTGGCGACTTCCCTGAAGCAGCCGGACAGCGACTACGGCGCGGCAATCGGCGCGTGCCTGCGCCTCACCGACGATAGCGCTCCAGGGGAACTCCGGCTCTACGGGCAAACGCTCAAGCAGATCGAGGACGGCCTTGAATCCGCTTGAGCTGACCCTCGGCATCATGACCGCGGTCGGCGGCTTCGTCGACATCAGCGAGCTGGTCTTCGCAGCCAAGGCCGGATCGCAGTTCGGCTACGCATTGATCTGGGTGTTCGCGCTCGCGACCCTCGGGATCATCGTTTTTTCGGAGATGAGCGGACGCGTCGCCGCCGTCGCCAAGCAGCCGGTGTTCAACCTGATGCGCCACCGGCTCGGACTGAAGCTCGGCCTGATCACGCTGGCCGCTTCGGTGATCAGCAACCTCATCACCTGCGCCGCGGAAATCGGCGGCGTCGCGCTGATCCTCAACTACCTCACCGGCGCGCCTTATCTGTTGATGGCCGTCGCCATGACTGGCCTGTTCGTCATTTCGATCTGGGTGCTGCCGTTCAAGTGGATCGAGCGGGTCTACGGTTTGCTCGGGCTGTTCATGATCGTGTTCGCGGCGTCCCTGGTCGCCATCCACCCCCCGTGGGACAGGATCGCCGGCGGGTTCATTCCGCAAGTGCCACCGGGCCTCAGCACCAAGGAATTGCTGACCTTCGCCTACTTCGTCGTTGCGATCATCAGCGCCGTGATGTTCCCGTACGAGGTCTATTTCTATTCGTCCGGGGGGATCGAGGAGGAATGGGGCCCCAAGGACATCCTCACCAACCGGATCACAGCGATCCTCGGCATGGGGCTCGGATCCTTGCTAGCCATCGCCATCCTGTCCAACTCCGCGCAACTGTTCGGCCCGGTCAACGTCGACCCGGCCGTCCCGGGCACCGCGGCGCTGCAGGCCGCAATTCCGTTTGGCCGATGGGGCCTGATCCTCGCGCTGCTCGGCATGTTCTTCGCGGTCGCCGGGGCCGCGGTCGAAACCTGCATGGCCAACGCCTATTCGATCGCGCAATTCTTCGGCTGGGTCTGGGGCCGCCACAAGAAACCGTGGGAAGCGCCGCGCTTTACCATCAGCTGGATCGTCCTGTTCGGCGCTGCACTGGCGATCGTCCTGACTGGCATCGACGTCATGACCCTGGTCGAATTCGCGATCCTGTTCTCGATCCTGGTCCTGCCGCTGACCTATTTGCCGCTGTTGCTCCTGTCGGGCGACGCGAAATATATGGGCGAGCACGTCAATGGGCCGACCACCAGGACCCTGGGTTGGGCCTATTTCGCGCTGATCACCCTCGCCGCGCTTGCCGCGCTTCCGCTCTATTTCCTGACCTCGGGGGGCAACGCATGACTCCCGACAGCCCGATCAAGCTGGTGAGCGAGCTGCTCGACCTCCCCCTCTATGACAGCGACGGGAAATATTGCGGCATCGTCGATGACGTTGAGCTCGATGGAGCGCCGGGTAGAGAGCTGAAGTTGAACGCGCTGCTGGTCGGGCCGGGCGCTTATTCGGGGCGGCTGCCGCGCTGGGCGATGACGCTTGTGAAGCGGATCGCCGGCGACCGGCTAACGCGCGTTTCGATCGAGCAGGTCCGGACGATCCGGACCGCGGTTTATCTTAAGCGCGCGGGCGCCGAGCTCGGCCTCCACAAGAGCGAAGCCGCCGCCGCCCGCTGGATTCCGCACAAGGGGGCGCTGTGATGCGATTGTCGGAGCTGCGCGACAAGGAGGTCAGGACGCTCGACGGCGAGATGCTCGGGCGGGTCCACGAAGTCCATTGCGACAAGGGCCGCGTCGTCGCGTTGATGTGCGGCGTACGCGGGTTCATCGAACGCTGGACCGCGAAGGGCGGGGGACGCCGCATCGCCTGGGAAGAGGTCCGAAAGGTCGAGCGGCACCAGATCGTCGTCGCGCCCGAGGTGACGCAGCGGACTAAGCGGAAAGCCGCCGCATCTCGAAGCCGGCAAGGCACTCGGCGACCCAGCGCGCCGCGGTCAAAGCGCTGAGGTCGCTGGGATCGAGCGGCGGATCCCATTCGGTCAGGTCGATTAGCCGCACGCGCGGATCGGAGGCGAGGTGCCGAACGGCTGCGAAGAAATCGTGCGCCGCCATGCCGCCGGGGCGTGCGCCCGGCGCCGCCGGGAATTGCGCGCGGTCGATCACGTCGATGTCGCAGTCGACGACCAGCGTCTCGCAATGGCTGAGATGGTCGAGCGCCCGATCGACCGCGAGCGCGATTCCGAGACGGCGGACTTCGCTGATCGTCACCACGAGATTGCCCGCCGCCAGCGCGTCCTCGTGCATCTTGCGGCTGTTGGCGAAGCTCGCGAGGCCGATCTGCGCGATGTTCGCGCCGGGCAGGCCGTCCTCGATCAGCGCGCGCACGGGGTTGCCGTTGCTCAGCCCCTCGTGCGTGTCGCGCATGTCGAAATGCGCGTCGAGGGTGACCAGGCCAACCTTGTCGAGCGGCAGGCCGAGCCCGCGCACGCCGGGCCTGGTCACGGCATTGTTGCCGCCGACGAGCAACGTCAGCTCATGGACCGCGGCACTGAAGCGCACCGCTTCGCTGATCGGGCCGGTCGCTTCCTCGATCGACAGGCCCGCGATCTCGACATCGCTGCGGTCGGTGATCTGGGCCGACAGTTCGCGGCGCGTCTCGACATCGTAGCGGCCGATCCTCCGCAGCGTCTGGCGAAGCAGCGGCGGCGCCAGGTCGCACTGCCCCGGAGTCACCGAGCCGGCGGCAAGCGGCGCGCCGACCATGCCGACCGGCGCGGTCGTCTCGGGACCGACGATGAGGTCGGAGAGGTTCGGCCATCCTGCCATCGCTTTGACGCTAGCATCGCCGCTCGCCTAAGGCGACGAGCATGTGGGACCGGCTGCTCGTCGACTGCAGGATCGCGACTTTCGAAGAAGCGCCGGGCGACCCGCTCGGCATTGTCGAGAACGGCGCGATCGGGATTGCCGACGGCGAGATTGTCCGCGTCGGCAAACGGACGGAACTCGCCGGGTTTCGCGCGAAGGAAGTGGTCGCGCTGGGCGGCGCGTGGGTGACTCCCGGCCTGGTCGATTGCCATACCCATCTGGTGTTCGGCGGCACCCGCGCCGACGAGCATGCGATGCGCCGCGCCGGCGCAACTTATGAGCAGATCGCCAAGGCGGGCGGCGGGATCGCCTCGACCGTCAAACGCACCGCCGCTGCTTCCGACCAGGAATTGCTCGAGCAGAGCCGAAGGCGCCTGCACGCGCTGATGCGTGGCGGCTGCACGACGGTCGAGATCAAGTCGGGCTACGGACTCGATGCGAAGAGCGAGCTGCGCTTGCTCAAGATGGCTGGCGAGCTCGGCAAGGACGAAGCAGTGCGCGTCGTGCCGACGCTGCTCGCGCTGCACGCCTTGCCCGCGGACCAGCGCGACCGGCGCGCGCATTATGTCGGCGAGATCATCGACAAGCTGATCCCCGCCGCGGCGAAGCAGGGCGTCGCGACCAGCGTCGATGCCTTTTGCGAAACCATCGGCTTCACCCCCGACGAGGTCGAGCGGCTGTTCAAGGCGGCGGCGCGCCACGGGTTGCCGGTCCGGCTCCATGCCGAGCAGCTGTCCAACCAGCATGGCGCCGCGCTCGCCGCCCAATATCGCGCGCTGTCGGCGGACCATCTCGAGCATCTCGACGAGGCTGGGGCCGAAGCGATGGCGTCAGCGGGCACGGTCGCGGTCCTTCTGCCCGGCGCCTTTTACGCCCTTCAGGAGAAACGAAAGCCGCCGGTCGCGCTGCTGCGCAAGTACAAGGTCCCGATCGCGGTCGCCACCGACTGCAACCCGGGGACCTCGCCCCTGCTGTCGCCGACCCTGGCGATGAACATGGCGTGCACCCTGTTCGGACTGACGCCCGAGGAGGCGATCGCCGGCATGACCGTCAACGCCGCGCGCGCGCTCGGTCTCGCGCATGCGGTCGGCAGCATTGCCGCGGGCAAGCAGGCCGACCTCTGCGTCTGGCGGATCGAAAGCCTCGCAGAGCTTGGTTACTGGGTAGGCCTGCCGGGCCCCGAGCGACGCATTTATGCCGGACTGGATGCTTAACTTCCCCGCTCATGCTGAGTAGGGGCCGAGCTTGTCGAGGACCCGTATCGAAGCACGGTCCTTCGATACGCCGCTTCGACTTCGCTCAGCGGCTACTCAGGATGAGCGGAGTGGGAGCGATATGAACGAGCGTAGAGACAACAGCCGCCGCATCCGCGCCCGCCGCGGCAGCGAGATCGTGGCCAAGAGCTGGACCACCGAGGCCGCGGTGCGGATGCTGATGAACAACCTCGACGATGAGGTCGCGGAGGATCCGCAGAGCCTGGTCGTCTATGGCGGAATCGGCCGCGCGGCGCGTAACTGGGAATGTTTCGACAGGATCGTCGAGACGCTGGAGCGGCTCGAGGAAGATCAGACCCTGCTCGTCCAGTCCGGCAAGCCGGTCGGCGTGTTCAAGACCCACGCCGACGCCCCGCGCGTGCTCATCGCCAACTCCAACCTCGTCCCCAAATGGGCGACGTGGGAGAAGTTCAACGAGCTCGATCGCAAGGGCCTCATGATGTACGGCCAGATGACGGCCGGCAGCTG
>JAICVC010000019.1 GCA_025935515.1 Sphingomonas sp. | reverse complement strand
CTTCGACCAGTCGAAATAGAGCCCGGCGAGGTCGAAGCTGAGCTGGGAAAGGCGGTCGGGCTCGGCCGCGAACAACTCGTCGAGCCGCTTGATCCCGCGCTGCTGTTCGTCGGCCATTGCGGGCCACATAGTGGGCGGGCGGACAATTGCCACCCCGCCCTTGACCTGCCGCCCGCCCGTCGAAACAAGCGCGGCATGTCGTCACCCCTCTCCCGTCGCGCCTCGCGCAGGTCCACGGCCGCTCTGAAACCCGCCGGAAAAGACAGCGCCGGAAGCTTGATCCGCTTCATCCTGACCCTCGTTTTGCTTGCCTGGGCGGTCCGCAGCTTTGCCTTCGCGCCGTTCAGCATCCCGTCGTCGTCGATGCTCCCGACTCTTTACATCGGCGATTATCTGATGGTCGCCAAATGGCCGTACGGCTTCTCACGCTACAGCTTTCCGTACGGCGTGCCGTCATTCGACGGCCGGATATTCGCGGGGCTGCCCAAGCGCGGCGATGTCGTCGTGTTCCGCCACCCCTACGAAAGTGCCGACCTGATCAAGCGCGTGATCGGGCTGCCTGGCGATACTGTCGAGGTGACCGGCGGCAAGCTCATCCTCAACGGAGGACCCGTTGCTCGCAAGGCGCTTCCGCCAATCCGGGTGCCGATCAGCGGCAACAGCCCGTGCAAGATCGCGGCCGGCGCGACTCCTCTGGTCGTGACGGTCGGCGGCGTGACCTTTTGCACCTATCCGGCGTACCGCGAAGCGCTGCCCGGCGGTCCAGCCTACACCGTGCTCGACCAAATCGATGGGGGGCCGGCCGATGATTTCGCGGCCGTGAAAGTGCCCGCCGGCCATGTCTTCCTGATGGGCGACAATCGCGACGATTCCGCCGACAGCCGCTTTTCGGGCGCCGATGGCGGGGTCGGCATGGTCCCGATCGATCACCTGATCGGCCGCGCGACGGTGACGTTCTGGTCGACCGACGGCGGCGCGTCTTATTACAAACCGTGGACCTGGTTCACGGCTCTGAGAGGCAGCCGCGTCGGCAACGGCTATACCGGGCGCGCCGAATGAAGCCCAACATCGCCGCCTTCGTCGAGCACCAGCTCGGCCACGAGCCGAAGAATATCGCATTGTTCGAGCTGGCCTTCACCCATTCGAGCGTCGGCAACAGCAATTACGAGCGGCTGGAATTCCTCGGCGATCGGGTCCTCGGAATGGTCATCGCGCGCGCCCTCTACGATCGCTACCCGAACGAGCCCGAAGGCAATCTATCGAAGCGCTACAACGCCCTGGTCGACCGCGAGACCTGCGCCGAGAACGGCCGCGAGATCGGCGTGCCCGGTCTGATCCGCCTCGGCAAGCAGGCCCGTGAGGACGGCGCCAGCCAAAGCGAGAATGTCGTCGGCGATGTGGTCGAGGCGCTGATCGGCGCGCTGTTCCTCGACGGCGGAATCGACGTCGCGGAGCGCTTCATCCTCAAGGCCTGGCATGCCGATCTCGCCAGCCAGCGCCGCGCCCCGCAGCATCCCAAGTCCGCGCTCCAGGAACTCGCCGCGGCGAAGGGCGTCAAGGCACCCGTATACGACGTCGTCTCGCGCACCGGGGCGCACCACGCGCCCAAGTTCACCATCCGCGTCTCGGTCGCGAAGCTCGGCGAAGCGACGGCCGAAGGGACCAGCAAGCAGGACGCGGAAACCGCGGCGGCCGAGGCGCTGTTGAAACAGCTGCAATGACCGAAGACCGCCAGGCCGGCTTCGCCGCCGTGATCGGCGCGCCCAACGCCGGCAAGTCGACGCTGGTCAATGCGCTAGTCGGCCAGAAAGTCGCGATCGTCAGCCCCAAGGCGCAAACCACGCGCGCGCGCCTGATGGGCATTGCGATTCATGGCGAGGCGCAGATCCTGCTCGTCGACACGCCTGGCATCTTCGCGCCTCGGCGACGACTTGATCGGGCGATGGTCGCGGCGGCCTGGACCGGCGCGGAGGATGCCGACCTCATCCTGCTGGTGATCGATGCATCGGAAGCCGTGAAATCCAGCATCGAGCGGATTACCGCGGGGCTAGAAAACCGCCACCATCCGCTCTTCCTCGCCCTCAACAAGATCGACCTCGTCAACAAGCCGGACCTGCTGGCGCTCTCGGCCGACCTCACCGCCAGGCTCGATCCCGATAAGGTGTTCATGATCAGCGCGACCACGGGCGATGGAGTCCCCGACCTCAAGCAGGCACTCGCCTGCGCCATGCCCCCGGGCCCGTGGCTCTATCCCGAGGACGAGGTTTCCAACGCCACCGACCGGATGATCGCCGCCGAGCTGACGCGCGAGCAAATCGTCAACCAGCTTCATCAGGAGATGCCCTATTCCACGGCGATCGAAACCGAGACCTGGGAGGACCGGCCCGACGGCTCGACCGCGATCCGGCAGCAGATCCTCGTCGAGCGCGACAGCCAGAAGGCGATCGTGATCGGCAAGGGCGGGCGGCGGCTGAAGGAGATCGGCGCCGCTGCGCGAGAGGAAATCGCGCAGCACCTCGGCCGGCAGGTCCACCTGTTCCTGCACGTCAAGGTCAACCCGCGCTGGGACGAGGATCGGGGCCTCTATCGCGAGATCGGGCTCGAGTGGGCCGATTGAAGCACTTCGTCGACCCATTCGGGCACCAATTCTCCGGCACGGCCGATTCGGGTTTCGTTGAACATGGTGCTGCCGAGGCTCGGTTCGAGGTTGATCTCGAGCGTGCTGGCGCCGCAATAGCGCGCCGTCTGCACAAAGCCCGCCGCCGGATAGACCGCGCCCGAGGTGCCGATCGACACGAACAGGTCGCAGCGCTGGAGCGCCTCGTCGATCTTCTCCATCCCGTAGGGCATCTCGCCGAACCAGACGATGTCCGGCCTCACCCGGCCCGCCTTCCCGCATGACGGGCATGATGCATCCTCGCCCATTGGCCCGGCCCAGCCGAAGCGCTGGCCACAGCCCAGGCACCAGCCCCTGGTCAGCTCGCCATGCATGTGCAGCAGCCGCCGGGAGCCCGCGCGCTCGTGCAAGTCATCGACGTTCTGGGTGACCAGCAACAGCCCACCCGGCCACTCGGCATCGAGCCGCGCCAACGCCTCATGGGCCGTATTCGGCGCGACCGTGCCAAGCTTGGCCCGCCGCGCATCGTAGAAAGAATGAACCAGCGCGGGATCGCGCCGAAAGGCATGCGGAGTGCACACGTCCTCGACGCGGTGGCCTTCCCATAAGCCGTCGGGCCCGCGGAAGGTTGCGAGGCCGCTTTCCGCAGACACACCGGCGCCGGTCAGCACCACGATGTTGCGCACGTCTTCGGTGTTCATGGCCATGGCCTAAAGTCACAACGCCCCCCGGTGAAGTCCCCGGCCGGATGGCGGAATCCCCAATTTGAACTGAAAGCTTGCGCGACTCGCTTGCCCGTGTTGTTCCGTGTCCGGACCGATCCAAAGGCCGATCGAGCGACGGGGGCGCACATGCAAAAGGCGATGTTGACTGCGATTGCGGGGCTGGCCGCGCTAGGCGGATGCAATTCCGCTCCGCCCGCTGCCGATGGCAAGGCCATCGAACAGCAGCTTAGGGACAATGAGGCAAAGTGGAACCGGGCGTACGCGTCGCACGACGCGGAGACGCTTGCGGGCGCCTACGCGGACGACGCGGCCCTCGCCAATCCTGGCTCGGACCTGGTCACGGGCCCCACCGCAATCCGCAAGGAGACCGCTGCTTTCGCCGCCGACCCCAATCTCAAGGTCCAGTTCGCGGCCGACCGCATCCAGGTCGCCCGGTCAGGCGACCTCGCCTACACGCGCGGACACTATGAGCTGACCATGACCAATGCTGACACCAGGAAGCCGGAGTCCAGCAGCGGCAGCTACCTCACGGTCTGGCAGAAGCAGACCGACGGCAGCTGGAAAGCGGTCGAGGACTTCGTCACGCCCGGGCGCGCACCGGCCGCAGCAAAATAGCCGCCGGGGCGTTCTTGCTGTCGTGAGCGAGGGACGGATCCGCATCGGCATCGGCGGCTGGACCTATCCGCCGTGGCGCGGCGTCTTCTATCCGGAGAAATTCCCCCAGGCGAAAGAGCTCGAATATGCGTCGAGCCACCTCGGCGCGATCGAGATCAATGCGACCTTCTACTCGCGGCAAAGTCCCAAGAGCTGGGAGAAATGGGGCAATACGGCGCCAGAAAGCTTCCAGTTCGCGATCAAGGGCTCGCGTTATTGCGTGATGCGGTCGAAGCTCGCTGAGGGCGCGGAAGGGATCGGCAACTTCTTTGCCCAGGGCTTCGCCGCCCTCGGCCCAAAGCTGGGCCCGATCATGTGGCAGTTCGCGCCTCGGCGAAAATTCGACCGCGACGACATCGCCGCTTTCATCGACCTGCTACCGTCAGAACTCGACGGGATGATGCTGCGGCACGCGATCGAGCCGCGCCACGAGAGCTTCCGCGATCCTCGCTTCTTCGAGCTGTGCAAGGCGCGCAACATCGCGATCGTGTACGAGGATTCGGACGATCATCCGCTGATCGAGGCCGATACCGCCGACTTCACTTACGCGCGGCTGCAACGGATGCGCGAGGAGCTGCCGACCGGCTACGACGACAAGTCGCTCGACGGCTTCGCTGCCAAGGCCGCCGCATGGCAACAGCACGGCGACGCCTTCATCTTCATGATCAACGGTGCGAAGGTTCGGGCGCCCGCCGCTGCGCTGGCTCTCCAAGACCACCTTCCTGTTTAATTTGCGTTAAGCGGGAAGACGTGCTCTAGCGCCTGCGGAACGACGCCGCATCTGCAGGCGTCACGCCGAAAGAGGCGACGCCGTTCCCTTATGAAGCGGAAGCGGGGGCTTTCCGCAAAGTGGGGGAATAACGCATGCGTAAACTGATACTGACCGCGCTCGGCGCGGCGACGATGCTTGTCGCGATCCCGGCAGCCGCGCAGGACATTCCATTGGTCACCGGCAACTTCTGGAACGTCACCGAAGTGACGATCGATGACGGCCACTTCTCGACCTACGCGGATTATCTTGCCGGGCAATATCGGAAGCAGGAAGAGTTCGCGAAATCAAAGGGGTGGATCAAGGATTATTACATCCTGTCGAACAACAACAAGCGCTCAGGCGAGCCTGACCTGTACCTCGTCGAAGTCTTCGATCACGTCACCACTCCCGCTGAGGATATCGCGCGCGAGAAAGATATGAATGCCTATCTCGCCCAGACGACGCGCCAGGGCGAAGCCGGTAGCGGCAACCGCGCCAAATACCGTCATATCGGCGGCACGATGCTGCTTCAGCAATTGCTCTACAGGCACTGAGCACCCGTAGGCATCGCGCGCCGCGCAATTGCGCGGCGCTCCGCGTTTCGCCATGAACTGGCGGCATGCGCACCGCCGACCAGCCGATCCGCCTGAGCCTCATCGCGCCCGACGGCAGGATGGGAAAAGCGATCGCCAAGGCGGTCGCGGACAATCCTGACTTCTCGATCGACCAGGATCACGCCGACGTGCTGGTCGATTTCTCGGCGCCGGCCGCGCTGGAAACGAGCCTCGACCGCGCCGTTGCCGCCAACGTCCCGATCCTCGTCGGCACGACCGGGCTGCAACCCGAGCATCATGCGAGGATCGAGGCCGCGGCGAAGCAGACCGCCATCATCTACGCGCCCAACACGTCGCTCGGCATCAACCTGCTTAAGCAGCTGGTGGAAGAGGCGACCAGCCGGCTGGGACCCGAGTGGGACGTCGAGATCCTCGAGATGCATCACCGCGACAAGGTCGATGCGCCGTCGGGTACCGCGCTCATGCTCGGGCAATCCGCCGCGAAGGGGCGCGGCTCGACGCTCCAAGAGTTGAGCCGGTTCGACCGGATCGGCGAACATCCCCACGCGCGCGAGCGAGGCACGATCGGCTATGCTTCGCTCCGCGGCGGCTCCGTCGCCGGCGAGCATCTGGTGATCCTTGCGACCGAGGGTGAGCGGATTGAGCTCGGCCATCGTGCCGACAGCCGCATGATCTTCGCGCGCGGCGCCCTCGCCGCAGCGCGCTTCCTCGCCGGCAAGCCAGCCGGTCTCTATTCGATGCGCGACGTGATCGAGGCGTCCGCCGCTTGAGCGAGCGCGCGCCGCAGGTCGACTCGTTCGGCCTCGCCCGCCGCCTCGGCCTGTTCGATGCCACCATGCTGGTGATGGGCGGGATCATCGGCTCGGGGATCTTCGTCAATCCGGCCGAGGTCGCGCGCTACGTCTCGACGCCTTTCCTAATTGTCGGCGTGTGGGTGCTTGGGGGCATCGTCGCGCTCGCCGGTGCACTCGTTTACGCCGAGCTCGCCGCTCGACGTCCGGCGGTCGGCGGCCAATATGCCTATCTCCGCGACGCTTTCGGGTCCCTGCCCGCCTTCCTTTATGGCTGGTCGCTGCTGCTGGTGATCCAGTCGGGCGGGATGGCCGCGGTCGCGATCATCTTCGCGCGCCACCTCAACGACCTCGTCAGCATACCCTTCGGCGACGGCGCCGTCGCGGTCGCCGTCATGGCGCTGCTGACGCTCATCAACTGCCTCGGCGTTCGCTCCGGAAGCAACGTCCAGAGCGCGCTGATGCTGCTCAAGATCGGCGCAATCGGGGCACTGATCGCAGCCGGCTTCTGGTTTGCCCCCGCCAGTCCCGCGCCGAGCGTGACGGGAAGCGCGACGGGCTTCGCAGCCGTCGGCGCTGCGTTGACCCCGGTAATGTTCGCATACGGCGGCTGGCAGACATCCAGCTTCGTCGCCGGTGAAATGCGCGATCCGGGCCGCGACCTGGCCCGCGGCTTGCTGCTCGGGGTGGTCGGCGTCGTCCTGCTCTACACAGCCGTTGCGTTCGTTTGCGTCCATGCGCTTGGCCCGCAAGGGCTCGGGGCCTCCAGGACTCCGGCGAGTGACGTGATGCGGCTCGCGCTCGGGGAGCGTGGCGCCGCGTTCATCGCCACCGGCATCGCCATTTCGGCGCTCGGTTTCCTCAGCCAGGGCATGCTGACCGCTCCGCGGGTCTATTTCGCGATGGCCGAGGACGGCGTCTTCTTCCGCAGCGTTGCCAAGGTGAGCGAGAAGACTCGGGTTCCAGTCGTCGCCATCGTGCTTCAAGGCGTCGCCGCCGCGGTGATCGCGCTGTCCGGCACGTACGGCCAGATCCTGAGCTACGTCGTCTCGGTCGACTTCCTCTTCTTCGGCCTGACCGGCGCAGCGCTATTTGTCTATCGCCGCAATGCACTCGGCGACCATGGCGGATTTTCCGCGCCCGGCCATCCGGTCACGACCGGCCTGTTCGTCCTCGCCTGCGTCGTGGTCGTCGTCGCGACGGTGTGGAACAACCCGATTAATAGCTTGATCGGCTACGCCATCCTCGCCGCCGGCATTCCGGCCTTTCTCTACTGGCGGAGGGTCAACGCCGCGTGACCAAGCGGATCATGCAGTCCGATTACATGCACTGGGCCAAGTTCAAGAAGCCCGTGCGCTACGCGCTGACGACCAGCGAGGTGCCGCATTTCCGCATGGACTCGCTGCCGCTCAGCCTCGCCGAGCTCGACATGGATGGCGCGAGCCACCCGCGCTATGAGCCGCTGCGCGAACGGATTGGCCAGCGCTACGGCGCTTCGGTAAAGCAAGTCGTCACTGCGGACGGCACCTCGATGGCCAATTTCCTGGCCATGGCCTCGCTGATCGAACCCGGCGACGAACTGCTCGTCGAGCGCCCAACCTACGAGCCGTTGCTCGGCGCGGCGAGCTTCCTCGGCGCGGATATCAAGCGCTTTGACCGCAAGCCGTCGGACGCCTTTCGCCTCGATCCCGCGGCAATCGCGCAGGCGATGAGCCCGAGCACACGATTGATCGTGATCACCAACCTCCACAATCCGAGCGGCGCGCTGGCGGAGGACGCCGAGCTGCGCGCAGTCGGCTATCTTGCCGCAAAGGTCGGCGCGCGCGTCCTGGTCGATGAGGTGTATCTCGACGCGACCGTCCCGCCGCGGCGAAGCTCGGTTCACCTCGGGCCAGAGTTCATCATCACCAACAGCCTGACCAAAGTCTATGGCCTCAGCGGCCTCCGCTGCGGCTGGATCCTCGCGGAGCCGGAGCTTGCCGAGCGGATGTGGCGCCTGAACGACCTGTTCGGGGTCAACCAGGCGCACCAGGCGGAGCGGCTCGCCTGCATCGCCTTCGACCATCTCGATGAAGTGCTGGGCGAAACGCCGGCGTTGCTCGACACAAACCGGCGCCTGTTCAACAGCTTTGCGGCGTCACGTGACGATCTCCAAAGCATGCCCGCGGAGCACGGAATCACGGCGTTCCCGCGCTGGTCGGGCGGCGACACCCAGCGCCTCGATGATCGCCTTCGCGAAGCCTACGACACCTCGATCGTCGCCGGCCGCTGGTTCGAGATGCCGGACCATTTCCGCGTCGGCTTCGGCCTCCCGACAGTCGACTTTGCCGAAGGCCTTTCGCGCCTCGGAGCGGCGCTGGACGATCTTCGATGAAGCGCGAGCAGGTGTTCGAATTCTTCCGCCGCCTGGCGGAAGCCAATCCCGCGCCGACCACCGAGCTCGTCTCGGAGAACCCCTACCAGCTGCTGGTTGCAGTCGTCCTGTCCGCCCAGGCCACCGATGCCAGCGTCAATATCGCGACCAAGCCGCTATTCGCGCGCATCCGGACTCCGGCGCAGATGATCGAACTCGGCGAAGATGCGCTGCGCGCCGCAATCAAGGCGATCGGCCTGTTCAATACCAAGGCGAAGAACGTCATCGCGCTGAGCGCGGCGCTGATCGACCGGCACGGCGGAGGGGTGCCGCGCACGCGCCACGAGCTCCAGGGGCTACCCGGAGTCGGCCGCAAGACCGCTAACGTCGTGCTCGACACCGCCTTTGGCGAAGAGACGTTCGCGGTCGACACGCATGTGTTCCGGGTCTGCAACCGCACCAGCCTCGCGCCCGGCAAGAATGTCGACGAGGTCGAAGCGAAGCTCGACAAGATCGTCCCGCAGCCCTTCCGCCGCGACGCGCATCACTGGCTGATCCTGCACGGGCGCTACACGTGCAAGGCGCGGCTGCCCGAATGCTGGCGCTGCCCGGTGATCGACCTCTGCCGCTACCAGCCGAAAACGCCGCCGCCCGAGGACCGGACTAAATCCAGCGCCGCTCGAACCGCGACCCGAGCGTCGTCAACAGCTCGTACTGCGAAAGGCCGGACTGCTTCGAAGCCCAAGGCAAATCGTAGTCGATCTCGACCCAATCGCCTTCCTTGAGGCCGGGCGCGGCGCCCACGCCGACCGCGATCAGGTCCATCGACACGCGCCCCAGCACCGGCAGCGCATATCCGCCGGCGAAGGCCGAGCCGTGCGACGAGAAACCACGCAAGTAACCGTCGGCATAGCCAATGTTGAGGATCGCCGCCTCGGTGTCCTCCCTGGCGACGAAGGTCGCGCCGTAACCGCAGCTTTCTCCGTCTGGGATGATGCGGCGCTGGACGACCTGCGCTTCGACCCGCGCGACCTGGCGGATGTTGCCCTCGAACTCCGGGCGCTGGATGCCCCCGTAAATCGAGATTCCCGGCCGGACGAGATCGAAGCTGTAGTCACGGCCCAGGCCGATTCCGGCCGAATTGGCCAGGCTGTAGCGTTTCGCCGGAACGGCTGAGGCGACTGCGCGGAAGCGTTCGAGCTGCATCTCGTTGAGCGGATCATCCTCGTCCGCGCAGGCGAGATGGCTGTGCAGCGTATCGATGTTGAGCCCGTCGAGCGCGTTGATGTCGGTCGGCCTCAGGCCGAGCCGGTTCATGCCGGTGTCGATCATCACATCGCAGGCGCGCCCCGGCCCGAGCTGCTTCCAGCGCGCGACTTGCTTGACACTATTCAGGCAAGGCCGTGCCGGAAGCCTTGTCGCGGCGTCAGTATCGTCTGCCCCAAAGCCATGAAGCACGACCAGGCTGACGCTCTGGGGCAAGTTGCCGAGTGCCTCGGCCTCGGCCCAGGTCGAAACGAAGAAGTCGCTGCAGCCGGCCTCGATCAGCGCTTCGGTCGTTTCCCGCGCGCCGAGGCCGTAGCCGTCCGCCTTCACCGCGGCGCCGGCCGCAACGCCTGCGCGATCGGCGAGCCAGCGCCAGTTCGCCTGGATCGCGGCACGGTCGATGGAGAGGCGCAACGGGCGGTGCATGCAACGGCGTTAGGGCCGTCATTGCGAGGAGCGCAAGCGACGAAGCAATCCAGTTGGATCGCTTTGCTTCGCTCGCGATGACGCCTACTTCAACGCGGCCGCTGCCTCTTCCCAGTTCGCGCCGTCGAACAGTTCGACGGCAAGCTCCGGCACGTCGTCGAGGCAGTTGGCGTTGACGCTCCATGCCTCGGGATGCGAGCGCGGCTGGTAGAAGCTCTTCACGCCGCAGTGGCGGCAGAAGAGATGCTCCGCCGCGCCGGTTCCGAAGCGGTAGCTCGAAAGCGCATCGCGCCCGGTCAGCAGCTCGAACCGCTCATGCGGTACCATGATGTGGAGGAAACCGGTCATCCGGCACACCGAGCAATTGCAGTCGAGCGCTGCGACCGGCGGCTCCCCCACCTCGGCCTCGAACCGGACTGAGCCGCAATGACAACCGCCGTGGACCCTCATTCCGCCGATGCTTTGCCGTTTCCCGACCCTGCGTGCATAATCGACAGCAGTAGGATCGCTGAACCATGGGGGCAATCACGCATCCGTCCATCGCAGTCCCGGCGGGAATTCGGCTCGCAAGCGAGCAGCCGTTCAAAATCGGCGAGCTCCAGGTCGACCCGCCGACGCGCCAGCTGCGCAACGGAGCGCGCAAGGAAACGCTCGAGCCTCGCGTCATGCAGGTGCTCATTGCGCTCGCGCGCGCCAAGGGCCGCGTGGTCTCGCGCGACGAGCTGGTCGAGCATTGTTGGGAAGGCCGCGCTATCGGCGAGGACGCGATCCACCGCGTTCTTTCGCGACTGCGCCAGGTTGCCGCCGGAATTGGCGGCAATAGCTTAAAGATCGAGACCATCCGCGGCGTCGGCTATCGCCTGACCGACCAGGCCAGTGTTCGCGCCGGCGGCGGCCCGCGGGTGTCACGGCGATCGTTGGTCGTGAGCACCGCAGCAGTCGTGGTAGCCGGCGGAGCCGGAGCCTGGCTTGTGACGCGCGATGGGCACACGCCGGTTCCGCTTGCCATGCAATATTATCGGCGCGGCCTCGAAACGCGTGGTCAGGCTTCGATCGAGCTTGCCGAGCAAGGCGCGGCGCTGTTCCGCGAGGCAACGCGGATTGACCCGCAGTTCGCCGACGCTTGGGGCGCCCTGGCGTGGAACTATCGAGGCCTGCTGGAATTCGGGCCGAGGCCCGATGCAGAGCGGCTCCGCTCTTTGTGCCGCTCGGCCGCGGCGCATGCCCTGGCGCTCGACCGCGACAATCCGGACGCCCAGGCCGCCCTGCTCCTGTTGAAGCCCTTCTATCGCAACTGGGCGGCGGTCGAGGCGGGATGTCGCGACCTGCTAAAACGCCACCCGCACCACGAGATCCTCGAATATAATCTCGCCTTCGACCTCGCCCAGGTTGGCCGCTGGAACGAAACGCTTCCCTACTTGCGTGACCTGACGGCCCGCGAGCCGTTCTGGCCACTCGTTCACCTGCGGCTGATCCTGTCGCTCTACGAAAGCGGGAATGCCGAGGAAGCCGACGATTTGATCGAGGATGGAATGAAGCGCTTTCCCCGGCGCAAGGACTATTGGTTGTGGAAGATCAGACACCTGATCAATGCCGGTCGGTTCGCGGAGGCGGTCGCCTTCAGCGATGATGTCAACAGCCGCCCGGCAGTCGGGATGGAGCCGGCGGTCGACTTCGAGATCGGGATTGCGCGCGCACTTGCGAGCGGGTCTCAGGCGATGCGCGCCGCAGCGCTGGACAGGCTGGTGACGACCGCGCGCGCGCAACCCGGCTATCTTGCGACCTCGGCCGTCAGCGCCTGCGTCCTCGGCTACGTCGACGAATGCCTCTCCATGCTTCACGGCTATTATTTCGGGCGAGGTCGATGGGCGGCTGGGCGGGTCGAACGGCCAATCACCGAACTGCTGTTCGTCGGGTCCACTTCACGGCTGCGCGGAGATGCGCGCTTTCCCGCATTGGTCCGGGAGATCGGCCTCGCGGATTATTGGCGCGCAACCCGCACCCTCCCCGACTACCGCCGCCGTCGCTGACTCCTATCATCAGGGAAATATCGGGAAAAGATCGGGTCCACGTCCTTTCTCCGGCTCTGGCGACCCCTCACCTTGGCGCGTGCGGTCCTTTTGGCCGCGGCTCGAAAAAGGAGAGCGCCATGTTCCGAATCCTGTTGGCAAGGACAATCATCGCCACCGCAATTGGGTTTGCAGGTCAGTCCGCCGTCGCCGCTCCCGTGATTGTCGAGAGCGCACCATTAGCGAAGCGGACGGTGCTGATTGACGAGGGCGCGCTGTCCGGCGACCCTGTCGCTTCGGCGCTAGTCACGCGCAAGCTACGCGCCGCGGCCAAAGCCGTATGCGACGAGGAATATCCGGCCGACATGGTCAACTTCGCGCATGCCTGCATCTCGGGCAGTTACGGCGACGCCGTCGAGGAGCTTGATCGGCTGCGGTGGCGACGCGAGGCGGTTCGGTCCGCGGCGGGCAGAGCGGCGATCATCGTCCAGGCCCAGTAATAAGAAACGCCGCGCCGGATGGCGACGCGGCGTTTAGGGGCAAATTGAGGAAGCTCAATAGCCTGCCGCGATCCTGATCGATGCACCTCGGCTGGCGAGCTGCTCGCCTTCGGCCCGTGCCTTGGCGAGCACGTCGGCACGGCACGCGCGGACCTTGTTCTTGCCGGCGAGATCGACTTCCGATGCGGTCCCGCACACTTCGAATGCTGCGGTCACCAGCCGGTGGTCGAGCGCTTCAAGGCCCGCCTTGCTCGACAAATCGAGGTCAGCGGTGTGAACGATGCTTACGTTCTGCGCCGGCATCGGCTCGGCGAACGCAGGCACTGCCTTGATGAGCGCGGCGGTCGCGAGCGCAGAGCCGGCGATGATCTTCAAAGTCTGTTTCATGGGTCGCTCCCTGTTCCAAAAGCGACCTTCCAATTAGTCCCCTTTCGAAACTTACGTCAGCCACGAGTTCGTGTTATCATTCTGCAAAATTGCAGAACGGAACGGCAGCCCAATGGCGCTAGGACCGGCCACGATGCTCGACTGGAATGACCTGCGATACTTCCTTGCGGTCGCCCGCGAAGGCAGCACTTTGGCGGCCGGCCGCGCTCTGCGAACGAGCCAGACCACCGTCGCCAGGCGCGTCGCTGCGCTCGAGCGGGCACTCGGCTTACCTCTCTTCGAGAAGCGACAGGCCGGGTACGTGCTGACGCCGGCCGGTGAAGAGCTGGTTGAACGTGCAACGCAGGTTGAATCGTCCGCGAAGGCCTTTTCCGAAGCTGCGGCCGCCCATGGGCGGGACCTGCGCGGGACCGTGAGGATCACGTCGGAAGACATTTACATGAACGGGCTGGTGTCACCACTGCTGCGTGAATTCCACGAGCTTCATCCCGAAATCATGATTGAGCTCGATGCCGCGCAGGAGATGCGCGATCTTGGCGAGGGCGAAGCCGACATCGCGGTCCGCAGCAGCTCGAAACACCAACCCGCGGGCCTGGTCGGACGCCAGCTCGGGAAGGACGACTGGACCCTGTACTGCAGTCGCTCGTACGCAGCGCGGCATGGAACGCCGGCTTCCGTCGATGATCTCAGGAGCCACGCGATCGTCGGCGGAGGCGGCGGCAATCTGTGGCGGCATTACCAGGCGTGGCTGCAACAGCTTGGGCTGGAGGATCGGGTCGCGATGCACCATGCGAACTCGACGGGTCTCCTTTCGGCGGTTCGCTCCGGCTTGGGCATTGCCGTCCTGCCGTGCGTGCTAGCGGATTCGGATTCCGACCTGATCCGCTGCATCGAGCCGCGCGCCGACCATGGCCGAATCCTCTGGCTGCTGACGCACGAACGCGTCCGCCATGAGCCGCGCGTTCGAACGGTGATCGATTTTCTGTACGACCGGCTGTCGAGGCATATCCGGTCGCTCGAAGCGCAGCGTGCCGCGGCCTAAGCGTCGGCGTAATGCGGGCCCGGCCGCTCGTGAAGCTGCTCGTAATGAACCAGCGCGGGGACTGGCCCCAACGGCACCGGCCGGCCGTCACGAAATGCCCATTCGCCGCGGTCGCAGTCCTCCGCGCGGACATAGCCGTTGATGTAGAAGCGCCGTTTGTGACCGGACCGGTTGCTGCCCGAACCGTGCACGAGGTACGGGCTCCACAGCGCGAGGTCGCCGGGTTCGAGAATGAGGTCTACGGCGTCGCTAGCTGAAAGTCCGACCGCATCAAGCGCAGTGTTCTTCATGGCAGCACCGAGCGAGTGCGTGGAGCAGTTCATCCTGAGATCGCCGCGCAAATGGCTGCCCGGGATGAAGCGCATGCCTCCCGAGGCGGGATTGTGCGCGTCAACGGCCAGGCCGGTCTGAACGTAGGAAGTGGCAAGATTGCGAAAGGCTTGAGCGGGCCGACGCGACTTGCTGTCCTGGTGCCAGGCGAAGTCGCCGAGCGAGCCCGGCGCCTTCCAATGAACCTGGTTGATGATCTGCTTGAGATCGCCCCCGATGAGCGGCTCGAGCAAGTCGGCAAAACGCTGGTCAAGGCGGACGCGGTTGAGCGCGGGCTGATGATAGGAGGGCCACTGGACCATCCGCACCAGCGGACCTCCGTCGCCACGCTCGGCCACGTTGTAGAAGAGATTGCCGTGGCGGAAGCTGCTGCCGTGCGCCAAGCCTTCCGCGTAAAGCTGGTCCGTCGCGGCCGCGAGCTCGGCGATTTCGTCGGCATCGAAGAAGTCGGGAACGATGGCATATCCATCGCGCCAATATTGCGCGAGATCGGCAGTTAGCCCGGTCGGCTCATCTCTTCGCAGCGGTTGCGAAGCCATTCACTGTCTCCCCACCCCGCGAGCAAGAATACAGCAACTCTTTGAAATTTCCACAAATTTAGGAGCAAGACTCGGCGCTCACTCGACCGTCACGCTCTTGGCGAGGTTGCGCGGCTGGTCGACATCGGTCTGCTTGAGGACCGCGACATGGTAGGCGAGCAGCTGCACCGGCACGGCATAGACCAGCGGCGCAATCAGGGGGTGCACCTGCGGCATCTCGATCGTCGCCATGCATCCCTCCCCCGCCTCGGCGATCCCGCGCGCGTCGCTGATCAGCACGATCCTGCCGCCGCGCGCACGCACCTCCTGCATGTTGCTGACGGTCTTTTCGAACAGCGGCCCTGACGGCGCGAGGACGATCACCGGCACGGCATCGTCGATGAGCGCGATCGGACCATGCTTCATCTCGCCCGCGGCATAGCCCTCGGCGTGGATGTAGCTGATTTCCTTGAGCTTCAGCGCGCCTTCGAGCGCCATCGGAAAATCGGGACCGCGGCCGAGGTAGAGCACATCGCGCGCCGGCGCGACGAGGTGCGCCATCGCCGCGATCTCGTCGTCGTGATTGAGCGCCGCGTTGAGCGCCGCCGGTGCTTCCTGCAGGTGCGCGACGATCTCCTGCTCCTCCTCCCGGTTGAGCCGTCCCTTGGCGCGCGCCAGGTTGGCGGCGAGCGCGGCGAGAACGGCAAGCTGGCAGGTGAAGGCCTTGGTCGACGCGACCCCGATCTCCGGACCGGCGTGGGTCGGCAGCAGCAGGTCGGCCTCGCGCGCCATCGAGCTGGTCGGCACGTTGACCACCACCGCGATCCGCTGCTGCTGCGAGCGCGCGTGCCGCAGCGCTGCAAGCGTGTCCGCGGTCTCGCCCGACTGGCTGATGAACAGCGCCAGCCCGCCCGGCTCGAGTACCGGCTCGCGATACCGGAACTCGCTCGCGACATCGATGTCGACGGGCACGCGCGCGAACTGCTCGACCCAATATTTGGCGACCAGCCCGGCGTAGTAGCTCGTACCGCAGGCGACGATGGTCAGGCGGTCGACCTGCTCGAGGTCGGCATCGGCGACCGGCAACGCGACCTCGCCCTCGAACGGCCGGACATAGGTCTGGAGAGTCTGGGCAACCACGATCGGCTGTTCGAAAATCTCCTTCTGCATGTAATGCGCGTAATTGCCCTTCTCGACCGGCGCCGAGGACGCCCCCGACTGGACGATCTCCCGTTCGGCCGGCCGGTTGTCGCGGTCGAAAATCTCGATTCGATCGCGGCGGACCACCGCCCAGTCGCCTTCGTCGAGATAGGCGATGCGTTGCGTCCACGGCGCGACCGCGAGCGCGTCGGACCCGAGGTAATTCTCGCCCTCGCCGTAACCGACCGTCAGCGGCGCTCCCATGCGCGCGCCGATGATCAGGTCGGGATGATCGCGGAACAGGAAGGCGATCGCGAACGCCCCAGTCAGCCGCGGCAGGACAGCCGCGACGGCGTCCTGGGGCGAGGCGCCGCCCTCGACCTCGCGAGCAACCAGGTGACCGACAACTTCCGTATCCGTCTCGCTCTCGAACGTCCGGCCATCGGCGATGAGCTCGTCACGCAGCGGCTTGAAATTCTCGATGATGCCGTTGTGGACCAGCGCAACCGGCCCGACGATGTGCGGATGGGCGTTCCCGACCGTGGGCGCGCCATGGGTCGCCCACCGGGTATGCGCGATCCCGGTGATGCCGTGGAGCGGATTGTCGGCCAGTTCACGCGCCAGATTGTCGAGCTTGCCTTCGGCGCGGCGCCGCTCGAGCTCGCCATCGTTGATGGTGCAGATCCCCGCCGAGTCATAGCCGCGGTATTCGAGGCGCTTGAGCCCGTCGAACAGCCACTGCGCGACGTCGCTCCTGCCGACGATTCCGACAATTCCACACATGCGCTATTCCGCGGCCTTCCTCGTCAT
Organism: Sphingomonas sp.; assembly: GCA_025935515.1. Classification (GTDB taxonomy): domain Bacteria; phylum Pseudomonadota; class Alphaproteobacteria; order Sphingomonadales; family Sphingomonadaceae; genus Sphingomicrobium. The sequence continues at coordinate 3,386 of JAICVC010000019.1, read as the reverse complement.
CCGCTCGCGGAAACGTTTCGCCCAGCCGGCGAGACCCTTCTGCTCGCTGCGCTCGACCGCTAGGCTGTCGGACTCGACGTCGCGCGTGATGACCGATCCGGCGCCAACGATGGCGCCGTCGCCGATCGTCACCGGCGCGACCAGCGCGCTATTGGAGCCGATGAACGCATCTTCCCCGATCTCGGTGCGGTATTTGCCAAAGCCGTCATAATTGCAGGTGATCGTGCCCGCGCCGATGTTCGCGCGAGCGCCGACCGACGCGTCGCCGACATAGGACAGGTGGTTGACCTTGGCGCCGTCGCCGATCTCCGCCTGCTTCAGCTCGACGAAATTGCCCACCTTGGTCTTGTCGCCGAGCCGGGTGCCGGACCGGATCCGGGCGAACGGACCTATGCTGGCCTTGGCGCCGATGGTCGCCCCCTCGATGTGGCTGAATGCGTGGATGGTGGCGCCGTCCGCGACCTTAACGCCGGGCCCGAACACCACGTGCGGCTCGACCGTCACGTCGCGGCCGAGCCTGGTATCGTAAGCGAACCACACGCTCTCCGGGTCGATGAGAGTCGCGCCCTCTTCTAGCGCCTGCTCGCGGCGCCGCCGCTGCCATTCGAGCTCGAGGTGGGCGAGCTCGGCACGGCTGTTGACGCCCGCGGCTTCATAAGGGTCGCCCTCGATCACGACCGCTTCGCGCCCCTCGGCCGCGGCGATGTTGACGATGTCGGGAAGATAATATTCGCCGGCGGCATTGTCGTTGCCGACCTGCTCCAGCCAGCGGAACAGGTCGCTCGCACGCACCGCCATCATTCCGGAGTTGCACAGGCGCACTGCCCGCTCCGCCTCCGTCGCATCCTTATATTCGACCATCTTCGCGATCTGGTCACCCTGCCGGAGGATAATGCGTCCGTACTTGAGCGGATCCGGCGGCGTCGAGGCAAGCACGACGACGCCGGGACCCCCGTCGCCGTCGAGCCGGTCGATCATCCGCCGCAGCGTCTCCGCTTCGACGAACGGCGTGTCGGCGTAGAGGATCAGGACCGCCCCGTCGTAGCCGTCGAGCGCGCTCGCGGCCTGCTGGACCGCGTGCCCAGTCCCCTTCTGCTCGGCCTGGAGGGCAATGGAGGCGTCGCGGCCGGCGATCGCGGCCTCGACCTGCTCGCGGCCCTTCCCGACCACGACCACCCTCTTGTCGGCACCGAGCGCATCGACCCGGTCGAGCAGGTGCAGCAGCAGCGGCCGGCTGGCGATCGGGTGCAGCACCTTGTGAGTGTCTGAGCGCATGCGCGTGCCCTGGCCTGCGGCCAGGATGACAACGGCAAAGCGGCGCTGATCGCCCGACGTGTCGCTCATGGCGGCGAGCAATGGCATGGCGCCACGGCCAGCGCCAGCGTTCCTTTGATGCCATGAAAAAGGGGCGGCCCACTGTCCCGAGCCGCCCCGTAGAACGCACCGCGAAGGGGAATAGGCGGCGCCCGCGATCAACCATTACCGGCCGGCCTTCGTTCCGATTGCTGCCGGGCTTCCCGGATCAGGACAAAAAGAAAGGGCGGCTCCCGGTCCGGAACCGCCCTTGCCTTCTGTGAAGCCGGATCGGCCTAGAAGATGCTCATATAATATTCGTTGCCGACGAAGCCCATCTTCTGGACATGGGCTTGCTTGGTCACCGCGAGCACCTCGTCGACGATCTCGTAACGCGCCGTCGCGTCGGGCTGCATGTGAAGCTCGGGTATCGGGTTCATCTGCTGCGTCGTGTCGAGATAGGCGCGCAGCTGCTGCATCGTCACCGGCGTGCCGTTCCACAGCACCTGGTCCTGCCGGTTGATCGACAGGATGTTCTTGACTGGATTGATCGGCGGCGGCGGCTGATTCTGCTGGTTGACCGGAAGATCGAGCTTCACCGCATGGGTCTGGATCGGGATCGTGATGATCAACATGATCAGGAGAACCAGCATGACGTCGATCAGCGGCGTCGTGTTGATGTCCAGCATCGGCTCGCCCGAGGCATTGTCGGTGGTGGTCTGCATTGCCATTGCGGCTAACTCCTACTCGACCCGGACGCCCGCCAGCGGCGGCGGCTCGGAAATGAACCCGACCCGCTGGAAGCCGGCCTGCTGCATGGTGATGATCGCGGCGCCGATGCATTTGTACTGGGTATTGATGTCACCGCGGATATGCGCCTCGGGCATATTCTCCTCGGTGATGTTCTGGACCCCGCCGACCTTCTTGATCTGGTCCTCGAGTTTCTTGACGGCCATGTCGAGCAAGGTCTTCTGGTCGACTTTCTTCAGCAGCCAGTAAACCTCGCAGGTCCCGCCGGGACCGTTGCGCACGGTAAGGGAGACGTTGTCCGGCTTGGTGGTCGTGGCCTCGTAGCGCACCTTCGGCAGCGCGATCGGGACCGACTGGATCGCGACTGGAACGGCGATCAGGAAGATGATCACAAGCACCAGCATCACGTCCGTGAAGGGCACGACGTTGATGTCCGACATCGGGACCTCTTCGTCGCCTTCGAGTACCTGTCCTGCCATAAGGCTGGTTTCTTTCTTATACTTCGCCCGGGGGCCACGCCCCGGCTCGGCGCGATGCCGAACCGGGGCCGGTTGCCATTACTTCGCGGTCGTCGGCGTGCGCACCGGCTCGCTTGGCGCAGTGGCGCCCCTGGTTGGGGTCGTGCTGCGGGCAGCCGAAGCTGGAGCTCCGCCCATCCGCGGCTTCACCGCGCCGTCCGACATCAGATAGCCGTGAAGGTCGTTGGTGAAGGCCGCGAGGTCCTCCATGATCGACTTGTTGCGGCGGATCAGCCAGTTGTACGCAAGCACGGCCGGAACCGCGACGACAAGTCCGAGCGCGGTCATGATCAGCGCTTCACCGACCGGGCCGGCGACGGCGTCGATCGACGCCTGACCGGCGGCGCCGATCTTGATCAGCGCGCGGTAGATGCCGACGACGGTGCCGAACAGACCGATGAACGGTGCGGTCGAGCCGACCGTCGCGAGGAAGGCGAGGCCTTCGCCGAGACGGGCGCCGATCGCGCCCTGGCTGCGCGCCAGGCTGTTCGCCATCCAGTCGTGCTGGTCGATCGGGTCGGTCAGCTTGCCGTGCTGATCCTGCGCCACCAAGGCATCGTCGACGATCGCGCGGTAGGCGCTCTTCGCCTCCAGCTTGGTCGACGCATCGCGAAGGTTGGGCGAATTCCAGAAGCTTGCCCGGACCTTGCGTCCCTGGCTCATGATCTTCTGCTGCTGCATCAGCTTGGTGAACAGGATGTAGAACGAGAAGATCGACATCAAAACGAGAACGATGAACACCGAGATGGCGATGATTCCGCCCTGCTGGAGCGCGGGGATCAGGCCGTACGGGTTCGAACCTGCGGCGTGTGCTGCTTGCATGCT
>JAICVC010000066.1 GCA_025935515.1 Sphingomonas sp. | reverse complement strand
TTCCTGGCGTGGAACCAAGTGGACGCGGTAATAGTAGCAATCGGCGTGCCAATTTAAAAAACCGGCTAATTTCTGCCGTTTTTAATCAAACAGGGGAAAGGGCTGTCAGGCCTTGCGTAAAATATTCCGACACAAATCCGCGCTTCGCAGGGCGATTGGCACTTTGCCGCTGTTCCATGGTTGGGTGAGCCGGTGACCCGGCACGATCCAGAATTGGCCCGCAAGGCCGGGGCCAAGCTGTTCTGCGACCTGACGCAGAGCTGGTCCGACGTCGGCGGCGGGGTTCGTACCTATTTGCTGCACAAGCGCCGCCACATCCTAGAATCGACGCCGCACAGCCACTTGATGATCATTCCAGGGCAGCGCGACGAGGTGGTCGAGGAGGAACGGGCGATCACGGTGACGGTCGCGTCGCCCCATGTGCCCGGAAGCCCGCACTACCGGCTGATGCTCCGCAACCGCGCGGTCCGCTCCGCGCTCGAGAAATTCCGGCCCGACCTGATCGAGTGCCAGGACGCCTACAACTTGCCCTGGGCGGCGATCGGGTACCGCAGGCGCCATCCCGACACCGCGCTGATCGCAGCCTATATGACCGACTTCCCCACGGTTTATGTCGAGCGGCCCTTCTCCAAGGTCATCGGCAAGCCGCTCGCGAGCCTCTGCGGCCGGCTTTGTTACGCTTATTGCGGCACGCTTTACCGCCGCTTCGATGCGATGTTTTGCCTGAGCGAGAACGGCGGGGCGGCGAAGCTCAAGTCGCTCGGCATCGAGCGGGTCGACGTTGTCCCGCTCGGCGTCGAGGTCGGCGAGTTCGGCCCAGACCGCCGCGATGCGAAGCTGCGCGGCAAACTCGGCCTCAGCGATGAGCAGCCTCTCATCATCTATGTCGGTCGGCTCGACGGCGAGAAGAAGCCCGATGTCGTGGTCGACGCTTTCCGCCGGCTGCCCGAGGGTTTGGGCGCCAGGCTTGTCCTGCTCGGCGAGGGGCCGCTGAGGGCCGACATCGCCGCCCTCGGCGACGAACGAATCGTGATGCCCGGATATGTGAATAACCGCGCCGAGCTCGCACGCTGGCTGGCGAGCGCCGACATCTACGCATCCGGAATGGCCGACGAGACCTTCGGCGTATCGATCGTCGAGGCGCAGGCGTCGGGCTTGCCGGTGGTCGGCGTCGCCGGCGGCGCGATGATCGACCGGGTGACACAAACGACGGGCCGGCTGGGCCCGGTCGGCGACGCGGAAGCCATGGCCGCGAACATTCTTGCGGTCTTGTGCAGCGATCGCGGTGCGATGGCGGTGGCCGCGCGCGCCCAGGCGCTCCAGTTCGGGTGGGACAGCAGCATGGAAGCCTTGTTCGGGCGCGTCTATCCGGCGGCGTTCGAGCGGCGGCGCCAGCAGCAGCTCGCGCTCGCCGGGGCGGCGGTGGTCGCTGCCTGACGGTTCAACACGGGTTCACTCCGGCAAGGTCAGGTGACGCGTATGAAGTGGGGGAATTCCACAATGCTGGCTGGCCTTGCATTGCTCGCGGCAACCGGGGCGACGGCTGCTGTCCAGGACGCTTCGCCGACAGCCGCCGATCCGGCGGCGGCGATCAAGTCGCTGGTGCAGAGTTGCGATGCGCACAAGTTCGAGACAACCGTGCAGATGATCGGGCCCGACGGGCGACCCAAGGCGTCGAAGGTCAAGATGTGCGGGACCGAAGGCCAGAGCGACGCCGACTGGATCCGAACGCTCGAGGATGCCGTCAAGAAGACGGCTGAAAATCCGCAAATGCCGCGCACTGCGAAGGAACAGATTGTCGCCGCGGTGAACCTGGAAATCCAGCGCTTGAGCCAGCCCACGCTGCAATTGCCGCCGGGGACCGACATCGCGTCCTTGTCGAAGCCGAAGCCGGCGATGCCCGCGACATCCGTGGCGCCGCTCTCGCGCGACTTCGGAGCGCTGCCGCCGCTGCCGACCGCTTCCACGGTTGCGCCGCCGCACGTGCTCGGGCCAGGCGGGACGATCGGGGCTGTTCCCAAGCTGACGCTGCGCTGCGCACTCGCCGGGGACGAGGACCGGCCAAGCGACTGCGACACCATCGACCGCGACACGGTGCTGGTGGTGCGCGCCGACGATGCCTACCCGCGCGGCGTCGCGATGCGGTTCGTGCGTCATGGCAATAGCCGCGCGGAGACCGACCTGCCGGCCCTGAAGCCCGGCCAGACCGCAAGCCTGCGCGTTCCCGCGGCGGTGTGCGCGGGCGTGGTCCGAAGCAAGGTCGAGATCCAGGCGCTCGCGGCCAATTCTCCCAACGGAACGCCCGCCGGCACGATCGGCGAATACGACCTCCGCTGCTAGCAAGCGCCGGCGCGGCGTGGCACAGGCCGCAACCGTGGATGCGCCGTACGCAAAAATCGAGCAACTGGAGCCGGGCATCGCCCGCGTGCTCGCGCACAATCCGTCGGCGTTCACTTATTATGGCACGCAGTCTTATTTGATCGGCGCCGACCAAGTCGCGGTGATCGACCCCGGGCCCGACCTCCCGGAACATCTCGACGCGCTCGAGCAGGCGATCGGCGGCCGCCCTGTTGCAGCGATCATGTGCACGCACACCCATCGCGACCACAGCCCGGCAGCGCGGCCGCTGGCGGAGCGGACCGGCGCGCCGGTCATCGGCTGCGCGCCGCTCGCGCTGGAGACGGTGGGCCCGCGCGCCGATGCCTCATTCGACGGCGACTATGCGCCCGACCGGGTGCTCGAGGACGGCGAAACGCTCGAGGTCGACGGACAGCCCGTGACTGCGGTCGCGACGCCCGGTCATACGTCGAACCACCTCTGCTTCGCATACTGCCGCGCGCTGTTCAGCGGCGACCATGTGATGGGCTGGTCGACGACGGTTGTCGTCCCGCCCGACGGCGACATGGCGGCCTACATGGCCAGCCTCGACAAGCTTCGGCGGCGCGAGGACCGGGTTTATTATCCGGCGCACGGGCCGGCGGTGACCAACCCGCAGCAATATGTCCGCCACCTCGTCGGGCACCGGATGCAGCGCGAGAAGCAGATCCTCGGCCTTGTGAGCGAGAAGCCGCGGGCGATTCCCGACATCGTCGCCAATGCCTATCCGGGCCTCGACCCGCGGCTGGTTCCCGCGGCCGGAGGCTCGGTGCTCGCGCATCTCATCGATTTGGAACGGCGGGCGCTGGTCGAGCGTCGGGGCGATAGATGGACCGCCGCCTGAACAAGCCGCTCGTGCTCGCCATGGTCGCCGTGGCGCTGGTGCTCGGCGTGCTGGTCGGCGTCACCACCGGCATCGCCGACCGGCTGTTCGGCGGGCCCAACCCCACGACCATCGCCAGTGCGAGCCTCGAATCGATGCGCGCGCAGAACCGGCTCATCGCCTTCGTCGCGCGCTACGTTTCAGTGACGACCAGCGAAACCAATCGCCTGGGCTTCTCGGCCAAGCGGACTTTGATCCTGCCGGGCGACGTCCGCTACGAGCTCGACCTGTCGAAGCTCCAGCCCAGGGACGTCAGCTGGGACGCGTCGACCAGCACGCTGAGGGTACAGCTCCCGGAGATCGAGATTGCGGGGCCCGACGTCGATATCGCGGCGGCCCAGGAATATGGCGCGGGCGGGGTATTGTCCGCGCTGACCAACGCCAATCAGCAGCTCGATTCCGCCAACCGCGCCAAGGCGGTGGCAGATCTTCGCAAGCAGGCACAGGGTGCGACCCAGATGCGCCTTGCGCGCCAGGCGGCCCGAGCGGCGATCGAGCGCAGCTTCGCGATGCCGCTGGTGGCAGCGGGATTCAAGGATGCCAAGGTCGTAGCCCGCTTCCCCACCGAGGGTAGTGACGATGCTTCCTATCTCGACCTCTCGATCCCATATGAGGAGGCGATCAAGGAAGCGGAGCGCCGCCGCGCCGCGCAGGGACAGAAATGACGGTTCAGACTGCAAGCCTGAAGGGCCTCGACCTGCTCGCCGAGATCGAGCGGCTGAAGCGCGAGCGCAATGCGGTGATCCTCGCGCATTATTATCAGAAGCCGGAAATCCAGGACCTTGCGGATTTCGTCGGCGACAGCCTCGACTTGTCGCGCAAGGCGGCGGAAACCGACGCCGAGGTGATCGCTTTCTGCGGCGTCCGGTTCATGGCCGAGACGGCGAAAATCCTATCCCCCGAAAAAATCGTCGTCCTGCCAGACATGGACGCCGGCTGCAGCCTCGAGGCCAGCTGCCCGCCCGATCAGTTTGCGGCGTTCCGCGCCGCGCACCCGGATCATATCGCGCTGACCTACATCAACTGCTCGGCGGCGGTGAAAGCGCTTTCCGACATCATCGTCACCTCGAGCAGCGCCAAGATCATCCTCGACCAGATCCCGGAAGGGCAGAAAATCATCTTCGGCCCCGACCGGCATCTCGGCGGCTATCTGGCGCGCAAGACCGGACGGGAGATGCTGCTGTGGCCGGGCATCTGCATCGTCCACCAGGCCTTCAGCGAGACCGAACTGCTGAAGCTGAAGGCGGAGCATCCCGACGCGCCGGTGGCCGCGCATCCCGAATGCCCGCCGCACATCATCGACCACGCGGACCATGTCGGCTCGACCAAGTCGATCCTCGACTTTGCGCTGAACAGTCCGGCCGACACGATCCTGGTCGCGACCGAGCCGCACATCATCCACCAGATGGAGAAAGCGGCGCCGGGCAAGACCTTCATCGGAGTCCCCGGCGGCGACGGGAACTGCAATTGCAACATGTGCCCGTACATGGCGCTGAACACGCTCGAGAAGCTTTATGTTGCGCTGCGCGACCTTCAGCCGAGGATCGAGCTTTCACCCGAAGTCATGGAGCGGGCGCGCGTGCCGCTCGAACGGATGCTGGAGATGGCCGGTCGAACGGTCGGCCAGGGGGACGTCGGAAAGCCCATCATCGACCATCCCGAAACGATCGATCCGGCGATCAGCGGCGATTGATTTCCATTAAGCGGCTGTTCTCAACGGCCTGATTTACGACGAGCCGAGTCGAAGCGTCGGCGGCGACGGGCTCCCGCCTCTCGCAGCAAACTGTTTGTTCGATAACCTTTGCCCGGCAATACCTGGGAGGGTTCGTTGCGCATCGCTGTTGTCCTGATGCTGCTCGCGGCAAGCGCATCCACGCCGGCCAGCGCTGTCTCTTACTCCACCTTCGCGACGCAGTTCCCGGCACGCATCCTCGCCGCGCACAACGCCGAGCGCGCGCGGGCCGGCAGGCCGCCCCTGGCGTGGGACAATGCGCTCGGTGCCGCGGCCGCCGCCTATGCACAGCAAATCGCGCTGACCTCGCGCTTCCAGCACTCGAACCGCCGCATGCGTCCGGGCGTCGGCGAGAATCTGTGGATGGGTTCGCGCGGCTATTATCCGGTCGAGGCAATGGTCGGCGCCTGGGCGTCGGAACGACGCTGGTTCCGGCCGGGCGTCTTCCCCAACAACAGCCGCACCGGCAGCTGGGCCGACGTCGCGCATTACACGCAGATGATCTGGCCGACGACGACGCGGGTCGGTTGCGCGGTCGCATCGACCGGCCGGGTCGATTATCTGGTCTGCCGCTACTCGGGCGCGGGCAATATCGACGGCCGCTGGGTTTCCTAGCGCAGCCACAGCCACAGCGAAGCGAGCAGCATCCCGAGGTTCATGTAGGCGGTCGCGGCGAAGCCGAAGGCGCGGTGGACGGGGTTGATCCGGTAGCCGATCCAGAAGGCGATGCGGACGATGACGAAGGTGATAGCGAGTGCCGCCACGACATTCAGCCGGGCAACAGGCAAGGTCACCGATAGCGCGAGGATCCCGACCAGGAACAACAGCAATTGCTGGGTCGTGTTGTCGGCGACGCGCCCATCGACCACCATCTTCCGGCTTTCCTTGCCGAGCGTCGGATCGATCGCTTCGCTCGCGAACCGTGCGTTTCCGACGGCGGCGATCATCGCCAACAGAGTCAGCGCCGGGAGGACCGCCCATCGCAGGGCGTAAGAGAGCCGATCGGCAGCGGTATCGGCGATGAGGGGCTGTGGGATGACCGCCGACAATCCCCAGACGAGAATGATCATGCCGGCGATGCCGCTCGCTGCGCCGACCGCGACCGTGCGCTGGTCTTGAGTCATGTTTTGCGCCCCCTGCCGTTCATTCTAGCAATTTTGAGGCGCTGGGGCATTACAGCGGAACCGCGATGGGCAACTGCTGTTAATCGCGAATGGTTTCCACCTCGGCGCGCCTTTGGCTGCGCACGGCTGGTCGTTACCGGGCCTGGGCGCGAAACACGGTTCAGAAATTGTCGTTAGAATCGCGAAACGGACACGAGAGAAAGACTGGCTCATGCGAAACATCATCAAGATCATGTCGGCAGCGGCGCTCGTCGCGACTAGCGGCGTGCCGGTAATGGCGCCCGCGAACGCGCATTCAACCTATTATCCGCACAAGCACCGCTACCAGGGCAAGACCCATTATGCGCGCAAATATTGCCGCCACTCGTCGGCCGCGACCGGCAAGGTGGTCGGCGGAGTCACCGGCGCGGTGGTCGGCAGCCAGGTAATTGGCGGCGGCCTGCTCGGCGCGGCGGCGGGCGCGGTCGGCGGAGTCGTTGCCGGCGGCGCGATCGACCGCAGCATGTCGGCCCGTCACCGCTGCTATTACCGCTAAGGCATGAGCGGGCCCGGCGGTGCCCGCTTACGCTGATCATCGTCGAATCGTTCGGCCGCGGGAGCGCGTCACTGCGCTTGCCGCGGTCGTGCTCGTGCAGGCCGCGTTCGCCTTCGTCCTGCTGAGCGGATTGAGGGTCGACGTGCGTCGCCCGGGAGACGTCGTGCAGCGGCTGATCGACATCACGCTCGCCAAGCCGCCACCCCCGCAGACGCCGCCGGCCGAGACGCGGGTGCTGGCCGAACGAAGTCCGCCGGCCGCGCCGAAAGAGCAGCCCGAGAAGCCCGGTGGCTCGCCCGGTCCAAAGCCGTCGCATGCGCCGCCCTCGGTCACGCCGATCGTGCCTGTCCAGCCGTCGGCCGCGCCGTCGGGGGGCGGGACTGGGACGGGCCCGGCGGTTGGTGCCGGCGCCGGGGGCGGCAGTGGCGGTAATGATTATGGCGCAGGCGGGGGTGGCACCGACCTCGAGCAGATCGCCGGCGCAATCACTCCACGCGATTATCCGCGACACCTGCGCGAGGCGGGTATCGGCGGCGTCGTCGGCCTGTCATTCCGGGTCGAGCCGAGCGGCCTCGTCAGTCGTTGCACGGTCACCCAGTCGAGCGGAGTCCCCGAGCTTGACGCGCTCACCTGCCGCCTGATCGTCCAGCGCTTCCGCTATCGGCCGAGCACCGACCGCTTTGGACGCCCGATCGGCGATACGATCGATGGCGAGCATGAGTGGATTCCCCATCGCTAGGGGCGGCGCACGACCTCGCCCTCGACCGTTGCTCCGGCGGCGTGGTGCTTGTCGAGATGGCGTTTGACGATCCGCAAATTGCGGGTGTTGGAACGGAAGAAGAAGTCGGGGATCGCGCCGACCCACGGAATCAAGCCGAGCACGAAGTCGATCCCGACATTCCCTGCCATGCGACTGATCTGCCACTTGGTCATGCCGAGGTTTCTCGCCTCCCAGACGATATAGGCGCCAAGCGCCGTCGCTGCGACCCCGCCGACTCCGGGGATCAAATCGAGTATCACGTCGAGCCCGACCGGACGGTTGATGCCGGGGATCACGACCATCCGCTCGAGCAGCCTTTCCATCGCCTCAACACGCTGGCGCACCGACTGCGGATCGGTGCCCAGCGGAGGGAAAGGAAGCCGCTGCTCGTTCGGGATCGGCATCTCAGTTCGTGCCCGGTTGTTGCGCCAGATCGGTGAGCGTGTGGCGCGCGTAACGGTTCCCGGCGAATCCCTGGATGCGTTCCGAGACCAACGACCAGCGGATCGGGGCGGCGATCGGGATAAAAAGCTGCGCGTCGTCGATCTTCGCTGCAGCCTGCACGAGCAAGGCGTAGCGCTGGGCGGCGATCGGCGTCTGCCGGGCGGCATCGGCCAGCTCGTCCGCCTGAGGGTCGCAGATTGCGACCACGCCGCAGTGGAAGCGCCGGACGAACCACGCGGGCGAAGCGGACGGAGCGACCTGGTCGACGAGGACGAAATCGGCGTTGGACGCGTTTGGCGCGCGCTCGATCGTCAACCCGATCGTTCCCCAATCCCGGCCGATCTCCTGGAACAGAAGATCGGATCCCGGGCCTTCGGGAAGCGCTATCCGGACGACCGGCTTGTCGGTACCGAACAGCTCGTCCGATTGTGCCCGAAGGGCCGCCAGCCGATCGCCGAGGGGTGTCGCGAACCACGCCGGCGCGACAGGCGCTGGAACGCCGTCCAGGCCCGGTTCGAGCACGGTTGCCCGGGCAGCGAGGCCTGGTACTCCGAGCAGGCCGATGTAGTTCGGCCGGTCGAGCGCCTGGGCGAGCAGGCGGCGAACGGCGGGATCGTCGAAAGCGCCGCCGCTCCGCGCCGGAACCAAGCCGAACAGCCCGGACGCTGGGTCGAAACGCAGCGTTCCGCGCGGCAGCTTCGCCCGCTGGGCAAGAGGAAGGTCGGCGAACGTGCCGCCGAGGACGAGGTCCGCCTTGTCGTCCGCAAAAGCGCGGACAGCGTCCGCCGAAGACGCGCCCGCCAGCAGTACCTCCTCCTGCTGAGGCTCCGCCTCATCGTCTCCGCCCGGAATCCTGCGACTCAGGCGTAACTCGCGCCCGGCCACATCGCTCGGTGTTGCAGTGAAGGGGCCGGTGCCGTCGCGATCGCGGAGGATGGCAAGCTCGGGCTGGGCGAGCAGCGAAAGCAGGTTCGGCCGCGGCGCCAGCAGCCGGATCTCGATCACCCGGTCGGTCATCGCCACCACGTCTTCGACTGCGCCGAGCGAATCCTTGAGTGAGTTCCGGCTTCGACTCGAAAGCTGGCGCTTCAGCAGGCGCGCGACTTGCTGCGCATTGATCTTTTTGCCGTCTGGCCATTCGGCCGAGGCCAGCCGGAAGATGTAGCTGAGCCCGTCATTGCTGACGTTCCAGCGCTCGGCGAGGCCGCCGATGACATTCCCGCCGGCATCGAAGCGAACGAGCCCCTGCGCAACGTTCTGGAGCAACACCGCGTCTTCCGGAGCAACCGGGCCCAGGTATGGATCGCGGACCTTGGGCTCGCCGCCAATCACCACCGCCCTGACGGTGCCTTGAGGCTGGTCGCGGCACGCCGCCGGGATCATCACCAGGGCCGCGATCGGCAGCAGTGCAAAGTGGCGCCGCATGGCGGCTCGTTTACCCGCAACGCTCCATTCAGCAAGCATCTGGATATATCGGCGGAAGTGTATTACTTCCGTAAGGCAGTATGCGAGTCCGGATGAGGTGAGGGTGGCGGAGAGGGACGCAGTGTGGACCCGCGACGGGCTGCCGGTCGAGGAGCTGCCGGACCCGTTCACGCAACCCACACCATCGCCGGAAGCATCGGAAACAGTGCCGCCGCGGCGCCGGCGCTGGCCGGTGGTCCTCTATTCGATTGCGGCCGTTATCTTCCTGACCGTGCTCTGGCTGGTGATCACGGCGCCGTTGTCGCGCGCGCTCGAGCCGCTCGAAGATCCCGCGCTGCTGCTGACCAGCGATGACGGCCGGCCGATCGCGCTTCGCGGCGCGATCAAGGAGGCGCCGATCGACGTGACCAGGCTCAACCCGGTGACTCCGGCGGCGTTCATCTCGATCGAGGACCGGCGCTTCTATCGCCACTGGGGAATTGACCCCCGCGGAATCGGGCGGGCGCTGGTCGCCGATCTTCGCGGCGGCGGCCTGCATCAGGGCGGGAGCACCATCACCCAGCAACTTGCGAAGACCAGCTTCCTGTCGGGAGACCGGACGATCAAGCGCAAGGCCCAGGAGGTGATCATCGCCTTCTGGCTCGAGGCGTGGCTCACCAAGCAGGAGATCCTCTCGCGCTACCTGTCGAGCATCTATTTCGGCGACGGGGTTTACGGGCTGCGGGCCGCCTCGCACCATTATTTCCATCGCGATCCGGAAAATCTGTCGCTGGCGCAATCGGCGATGCTTGCCGGGATGGTGCAGGCGCCGTCACGGCTCGCGCCGACGCAGCATCTGGCCGCTGCGCAGAAGCGCAGCCGGCTGGTTCTCAAGGCGATGGCCGATACCGGCGCCATCAGCGCGGCGCGCGCGAGCTCGGTGTCGCTGGCGCGCCCGGTCTCGCAGGAAGCGAAGCTGCCGGCCGGCACCTATTTCGCCGACTGGGTCGCGCCGTCGGCGGCACAGGCGTTCGAGTCCGACTTTGGCAGAGTGAAGGTGGAAACGACGCTCGACCGCGACTTGCAGCGGCTGGCGGTTCGCGCAGTCAGCCGCGCGGAGATCGGCGACGCCCAGGCCGCGCTGGTCGCGATGCGGCCCGACGGACGCGTGGTCGCCATGGTCGGCGGCAAGAATTACGCGCAATCGCCGTTCAACCGGGTGACCCAGGCGCGAAGGCAGCCGGGTTCGGCGTTCAAGCTGTTCGTCTATCTCGCGGCACTGCGCGCGGGCTGGACTCCAGACAGCCTGATCGATGACGAGCCGATCACCATCGGCAGTTGGACTCCGGTCAACAGTGACCGCGTCTATCGCGGCAAGATCACGCTCCGCGAGGCAT